>JAFLVL010000001.1:0-1472 GCA_022508325.1 Clostridiales bacterium
CGTCTGGGGACTTAGGTGCTATCGCAATGCGCCCCAGCCGAACACCCTCGGCTGCCACAAGAGAGTGCCTCTAACAATATTGATACAAAATATAATGCTTACTAAAAGATAAAAAGGCTCCTCAATGAAAGGGGTGCTGCGATGAACTAGTATGAGGGACTGTTAAACGAAACTATGACACACATAATATCTAGCAAAAAACGAAATTTTCCTTGTGTCGAACTTTTAGCGCCGGCGGGTAGCATGGAAAAGTTGCAAACTGCCTTTCACTTTGGCGCGGATGCGGTGTATCTGGCGGGCAAGCGATACGGCTTGCGCGCTTTTGCCGACAACTTTACCGACGAAGAAATTGCCGAGGCTTGTGCTTACGCTCACGAGCGTGGAAAGAAGGTCTACGTTACTCTCAATATTTACGCGCGCGACTTTGACTTTGACGGTTTGACGGATTATCTCAAAGTGTTAGAACAGGCGCATGTTGACGCAGTACTCATATCCGACGTAGGTGTGTTTGATTATGTCAAACGGAACAGTAATCTGCCTATACATATTTCTACTCAAGCCAATACTACCAATTCCTACGCCGTTCAGCATTGGCGAGACGCAGGCGCGGAGAGGGTAGTGCTGGCAAGAGAACTGCCATTGAAGGAGATTGCAGAGATTCACACTCGTTGCCCCGACGTACAGTTGGAGGCGTTCGTTCACGGTGCGATGTGTATCAGCTACTCGGGAAGATGCCTCATGTCGAACTATCTTGCCAACCGCGACGGCAATCGCGGCGAGTGCGTTCAGGCGTGTCGATGGCAGTGGGAAGTTCGCGAGGTGAACAGAAGCGACGCAATGCCGGTGATGGAAGACGAGCGCGGAACGTATATCTTCAATTCCAAAGATATGAATATGCTTGCCCACCTGCTCGAGCTAATCGATGCGGGCGTTGTCAGCTTCAAGATTGAAGGACGAATGAAGTCGGCGTTTTACGTAGCGACCGTTGTTGCCGCCTACCGCAGAGCGTTGGATGCAATAGCCAACGGACAGTTTACAGACGATTTAATTCAAGAATTAAATGCCGAATTGAACAAGGCTTCACATCGTGAATACACGACGGGTTTCTATCTTGACGAAGAGGAGAGTAGGCAATTTTATGAATCCAGCAAAGCGGTGGAAGAATACAAGTTTATTGCAGTAATTCGCGACATGGGGTCGAAAAAAGCGCTAATTGAGCAGAGAAATAAGTTCACGGTTGGTGAAGAACTGGAGATTCTTTCTGCCAATGAACACAGTGGCAAAACTTTCGTCGTCGAGTACGCCACAGACGAGAAAGGATGTGACGTAACCGTATGCAATAAGGTCAAACAACTCCTCACAATCAACTGCCCCTATCCCCTTCAAGCTGGCGATATATTGCGCAAAAAAGTATAGGCTCGGGTATTCGTCTTGACGCCTAGTGTTCGCTTACGCTCTCAATGTCGCCAATC
>JAFLVL010000001.1:1572-70793 GCA_022508325.1 Clostridiales bacterium
TGACGCCTAGTGTTCGCTTACGCTCTCAATGTCGCCAATCCGAACACCCTCGCCTAATTAAAAGCTTGGCACGAAAAAAGTAAACTCTAAAAAACGAACTTAATATTATCATTTTATTTATTTTTACTTGCCCCGCCTGCGAGGCGTTCAGCTTCCAGTACTGCCCCGCGGGCAAAAATATCTCGACTTTCCGCCTGATGCGTAAGCGTCAGGCTTTCTCCATTAGCGGCAAAAATAACCGTGTGATTGCCGTGGTTGCTACCTGCGCGCAGGGCGTGGACTGTGACTTTTTTGAAGCTGTGTTCTTTTGCTATTATTCCCGCTAATTGCTTTGCCGTGCCGCTTGGCGAATCGGTTTTGTTTCGGTGGTGTATTTCCACAATCTCGCAGTCCCAATCGGCTAGTTTTTTGGCAGCAGTTTCTGCCAGCTCGTAGAGCATATTGACACCTAATGAGAAATTTGCTTTGCACACAGTCGGCAGTATCGCGGAAAGTTCGTCAATCTGCCGCAACTGTTCGTCGTTTCTGCCTGTAACTCCGCTGACTAACGCTGAATTGTGAGCTTTGCAGAACTCGCATACCTCTTTAGTTGCATCGGCTGTGGCAAAGTCAATCACTGTGTCGACATTACCCAGCGCATTTTCTTGCCAATCTCTATCAATTTTCCATACGTTGTGCCCGCGCCCCGTGGCAATCTCCACAACCTTTCTACCTATACGCCCACGCGCGCCAAAAACCGCAATATTCATTCTTTCACCTGCTTTTAGTCAATATTTTTATTCCAAATTTCATCAATAGCATTTTTTGTTGACTCTCGCGCTGCAGTCAACGGCAGTCGCACCTCATAACTTCGAAATACGCCTTTTTTGTAAAGCATATATTTGATAGGGATAGGGCTAACCTCTCGCATTGTCAAATTCGCCAGTTTGTTAAATAAGCAATCGTCGCCACCTTCCAAAACGTCCCTAGTCAACCGTGGCGCAACGTTAGACACAACGGAAATCACGCCAATAGCTCCTTTTTCAAGAAATTGTGTCAACATACCGTCATTTCCGCACAGCACACTAGAGCTTTGCGCAATATTAGCGGTGTAGTCGAGGTCGCTACCTGCGTCTTTTACAAAATGAACTCTGTCTGACAGACTTTTGACAACTTCAGCGTTCAACTGATATCCACAGCGGCTCGGCGCGTTGTAGAGTATCAGTGGCACGGACACGCATTTTAAAATTTCTTCAACGTGTAGACGGTATCCTTCCGAGGTACACTTGCAAAAACTTGGCGGTGCAACGAGAATTCCGTCCGCGCCGAGCTTTTGCGCATTTTCCGCCTCTTGCACGGCATCGTGAGTAGAGCGCCCCTCGATACCGACGTATACAGGCACATCGCCCGCCATTGCTTTGGCAATATTTATCAGCAATTTCTTTTCGCAGTCGTCGAGTAACTGCGCCTCGGCAGTCGTACCCACGGCAAGCAAGGCGTCCACACTCTGTTCAAGCTGAAACGCTATCAATTTCTCGTAGCTAAGCTTGTCAATTTTGCCGTCAATGTAGGGTGTGGCAAGCGCGGTAATTAACTTATTCATTGCAGTGGCCTCCATTGTATTTCAACGCTTCCGTCAGAATTTCCAATGCGTTGTAGCTTGCCCCGCGCAGTAAATTGTCTGCCACAACGAAGAAGTTAATTGCGTTTGCCGTTGGGTCTTTCGTAATGCGTCCCACGCCGACGTATTTGGTATTGCGGAGCATTATTGGCATGGGGTATATTCCGTTTTCGGCATCGTCAAATAGCAATACGTTGGGTGCGTTTCTGAGTAAATCTCTGATTTTAGCTAAGTTCACCTTTTCCTTCAAATGCAAATTGACGAACACTCCGTGTCCGACCGTTATGGGAATTCTGGCGCAAAAGCTGTTTACTTTAAGGCGAGGCAATCGCAGAATTTTTCGGCTTTCGTAGACGAGCTTATGCTCCTCGTCGGTGAAGCCGTCTTCTTCGACTTTACCAATGCATGGAATCAAATTATCGTATATGGGGTGAGAAAAACACTGTAATTTGCCATAACAGCGTTGTTGTGTCAAGTCGGTGATACCTGCTTTCCCTGCGCCGCTCACAGCCTGATAAGTCACCGCTGTCATCTTAGTCGGTTGCATTTCCATAAGGGCGTTGATTGCAATCACGACCTGAATGGTGGAACAGTTCGGATTGGCGATTAGTTTTTTGCCCTTAATCAATTCGCCGTTTATACAGGGCACAACGAGCGGCACGTCGCGATCAAGCCTGAACGCCGAGCTGTTGTCGATACAGGTGACGCCCTGACGCACGAGTTTCGGTATGTATTCTTTTGCCACGTCGTTGGTTGCCATAAATAGCGCGTAGTCAATCCCGCCGTTCAAAAGTCTTTCACAACTTTCGATAATTGTCGGTCTGTTTCGAAAAATCACGCGCGTCCCCACCGAGCTATTGCCAAAAAGCCGCACGTTGATATTCGGCAGTCTGTCTGAAAGTAGATCCACAAGTTTGTCGCCTACAAGTCCGCAAGCGCCCACGATAGCGATAGTTTTCATAAATCTCCTTTGTATAAGTTATGAAGGTAAATATAAAAGATTTATAAATATCAAGAAAATAATTGAAATTTTCGTATGTTTTTGTTATACTGTATATAATTCTCTTCACAAGGAAAACTGTATATGGATTACAGCAAAATCAGATTAAACAACGAACGGAACGAGCACGTCACCAAACGGCTTAACAGACTCAGCGCCTGGAAGTTTTTCCGCGTGCTTAATCGCGATAACGTCTGGCGCTTGATTGGTTTCAGCTTTTTGATGGTGTTGTGTCTCGTGCCACTTTTTGCGATGATAGTTTTGGGCAGTATCAATTTGTCGGGTTTGGAGCAAACGTTGCCAACTCTCAACAGCTTCGGATTCTCCACGGGCGTGTGGAGCGGTGTTGCCGACTACTATAACCATCAGGCAATGCTGAGTAGAATTCAGACTGCTTTTTTTGCCCTCAGTGCGTCGTTACTCGCAACGATAATTCTTTCAGGCGGTTTTGCTGTCATTCGCGACGCATTTTGGACGGGCAAGCTTTCCACAGTCGGTGTATTCAGAAGTATGTGGAAGGGCATCAAGGCAAATATCGTTTACGCTTTCATTTCCACCTTGCTCATCGCGGCGTCAGTTTTCGGCATTTACGTGTTCTGTCTTTGGGCGCAACTCACTTTACCTGTTTGGGCAACGGTCATTTGCGCCATCGCCTTGTCGATTGTGGCAATGTTTTTGGGTGTATATCTGCTGATACTGTGCTCTGTTTCTGTCACGTACAAGCAGAGCGTCTTTGAGAACCTTGACGACAGCTGGCGTTTGATGTGGTTGAACATTTTGCCAAATATCGTTCACTTTTTGGTGGCGCTCCTTCCAATTCCGCTGTATTTCGTATTCCAAGGCAGCTTGTTACAAATGATTTATTTGACGCTCATACTAATGTTCGGCGGTATGTATTTCCCCTTCGTATGGCAGACGCACATGATGAAAACGTTTGCGCTGTTTCACCCTGTTGAAGCGAAGAAAAAGAACAAATAACAATCAATAAGAACAAAAAAAAGTAAACATGGGTTCAAATTATTCCGTTTTAGCTAAATATTACGATAGGTTTACACAAAATGATTGCGACTACGTAAGTTGGTCGCAATATTTGTATCGCGTGGGCAAAGATTGCGGAGCAAAAGAGGTCGTAGATATCGCCTGCGGCACAGGCAAAATGACGAAATTGCTGGTTGAACAGGGATTGAAAGCCATCGGCATAGATGATAGTGTAGAAATGTTGAACGTCGCGCGAACGAAGTGCAAGGCGGTATTCGTAAAGCAAGATATGCGCAGTCTGGAGTTGCCGCACCCTGTGGATATGGCGGTATGCGTCAACGACGGTGTAAATTATTTGAAACCAAGCGAGCTATCGGGCTTTTTCAAACGCGTATCGTCTAGTCTCAAAGCCGGCGCGCCATTCGTTTTCGACGTGTCGTCACCCTACAAATTGCAAACAGTAATAGGGAACAACGTTTTCTATCTCGACGAAGAGAAGGAGACGTTGTTGTGGAGCAATGTTCTAGCGGAAAACTGTGTAGAAATGAACCTCACGCTTTTTGTAGACGATGGCAACGGCAAATACGTGCGTTTCGACGAACAGCATACGCAATACGTTCACACTGACGAACAAATCGTGGCGGCGTTAGAGTCCGCAGACTTCGAACTGCGCGAAATTACCGCAGATTACGGGCAGAGTGTAGCTGAAAACTCTCTGCGTAGGTGTTACTACGCTCAAAAGACTAAATAGGCAGGTGCAAAATGTCAATATTGACTAAGGCAATCATTCAAAATTCCGTCGTGGTTAGCGCGGTGGAAAGCAAAGATATAGTAAACAAAGCAATCAAACTTCACAATTTGTCGCCGATAGCCGCGGCAGCGTTGGGGCGCGCCCTCACGATGGCGGCTCTCATGGGTAAGGAGCTTAAAAACGAGCAAGATTATCTCACCGTAACCATTGACGGCGGTGGACCTCTTGGCAAAATAACCGTATGCTCTGACGGACTCGGTCACGTCAAGGGTTGTGTCGATAATCCCGTTGCTGAGACTATTTTACACGAGGACGGACGCATAGACGTAGGTTCGGCAGTAGGGCGTGACGGACAAATCACCGTAATCAAAGATATTGGTTTGAAACAACCCTACGTCGGCACGTCTAAGATTGTCAGCGGCGAAATTGCGTCTGACTTTGCATATTATTACGCTACAAGTGAGCAACAGCCGTGCGGCGTAACGTTGGGCGTAGGACTTGATAAGCGTCGTTGCAAGTCTGCAGGTGGCGTGTTCGTGCAGGTAATGCCGAATTGCCCAAGCGAATTGCTTTTCCAACTGGAAACGATAATGTACGCAATGGACGAGATGAGCTATCAGTTTGACGGCAGCACGGCAAAGGAAGTTATCAACCGCTTTTTCGGTCAGCTGGAACCGGAATTTACCGAAAGCGTGGAGATTAGCTATAAATGCAACTGCGGCAAGCGAAAAATTGACCGCGTAGTGAAGGGACTCGGCAAGAACGAAGCGAACAGTATCGTCAGTGAACTGGGCAAAGTGGAGGTTTGCTGTCACTTTTGTGGCAAAAAGTACGTCTACGACCAAGAGGCTATTGACAAATTGTTTAGTAAATGACAATAGAGATTAACAACAACGTAAGAATGACAGCCGCGCTGGACAAAGTTGCAGAGGGCAAGTATTTCGATGCCCTCTGTCTTTTTGCGCGCGTAGACAGCTATGAGAGCGTTCTCAATCAAATAGGCTGTCTGTGCCACCTTCACGATACAGGCTATGCTGTAGAGCTGTACCGCCGATTGCTAGCCAAATATTACTTTACACACAATCTTTACCGTGACCTCAGTAGGGTTAGCTCTCAAGCGGTGGATTTACTCGGCTTTTTCGATAGCGAGCTAGATGCGGACGCATTTGACGAGAACAAAATATCGGCGGACGGGAAGTTACTTGGCGACTTTGAAATTGACGATTTCGACGATGAAGAATTTTTGGAAGAATTTGAAGAGCCGTTGCGTGAGAAGAGCTTTTGCGACATTCGCTCGTCGGAATATTTTTTCAGATTGGTGGAGCGTCTTCATGACGAGACGGAAAAAGGCAATTTGAAAAATGCGAGAACGCTAACCGACGAATTATTGGAGTTCAATTCTAATGACGAAACTGTGCTAGAGGGGCAGATGCTTTTGTGCCTTGCCGAACGCGATTTCGACAGGGGCGCAGAATATGCCGAGAGGTTTGCCGCGTTGGAACACAGTAATAGCTACCGCGGAATAGCCGTCGCTGTGGGTATTTTGTCGGCGACGAATAAGCATAATGAAACACTCAAAAATATGCTTGCACAGCTAATAGAATTTGCCGACGAAATCACCGACAGCGACTTGATAGAGTACGTGGAAATCGCCGAGAGTTGCTTTGACAACAGCGAATTAACAGGCAAGCTCGCGGAGATTTTGTATGCTCGTCACAAGGACGTCGGATGCGAGGCATTGCGGAGCTGTACGCGCATATTTTGCAATATGGGGTGGAAAAAACAGGCTAAGGGCGCTGTTTTGACACTATTGAATGCCGTTCCTTGGGATAGCTACGCGGCTGTTTTACTCCGATATATTGACAGCGACATTAACGTCAAATTAGACAAGTCATTCAGCAACTTAACTTTGTTGCGCCACCTTGACGTGCCGACACAGCTTGCAGTTATTTCCGAGTATCGTCTGATACAACGTATAGAGAACGAAATGGCCGGCGGTGAAGAGTGTATTTTGCATACCGACGACTATAATTTACTGCACTGTATCGCCAACGTTTGCAAAACGCATGTGTACCGTGGCAATTCGGAAAAATTCGTCAACGACGCGACGGTGCTGGCAACTATTCTTTTCTCTTTCATGCCCGAAAACGCGGGAGAATTCTATGACTTTGCCAAGCAACAGCTCTGTTCGTTTATGCCGGAGCCGCCTGTGCAAAAAGATATTTTACTGCGACTAATCAAACTCGGCTATTGCGACAGACTCCTAATCAGCGCAAATAAGACTTACTATTCTCTGGACCTATCGAAAGTGACGGTTTTTGACGAGGCTTTTCTGGACGCCTTGTCTCTGTGCGCAGTTTTGAGGAAGGTTGACGCGCGTCGCCTGCAACGCAATTACCTAAAAATTAAAGAAATAGCAGACGTGAAGGAAGTATATGACGATGGCGACGCCAGATACAGCCTCACGCATAAACTGGCATATTGCCTGCTCGCCGTCACCTACAAAGATTTTGCTAAAAGCCAAATTGCCGAATACTTTGGCGAAGGTGACGACGCGTTGTACCTGGATTATCTTTCGCGTATCTAAAGGCTCTAAATAACTTTACAAGCTCAAGACATTCAAATTTCACAAGCCTTTCGTATTGCTTCGTACTCCCTCCCTTACACAGGGAGGGCATTTTGTTGCCTTGCCAATCTTCTTTTTACTGATTTGTTTTACTGTTGTGAAAACAAATATCAACGCGCCCATTACGCTGACAAGCAGATAGCCGACTTTGACTGCGAAATCGAACCCGAACATGGAGAAAGCCAGCGCAAATCCGAACGTTATCGCGCAACACAAGGTTTTGTCGGGGATAACGCTATACAAATACTGCGCGATAGGGTAGGCGTTTGCAATTATTCCTGTGACTGCCGATATTAGTAGCGTCACCAACGCGAATCCAAGCAAAAATACGTTGGTTATTCCGCCAATCGTGGGCATTGCGGCGTTAAATTTGCACGTTGGCAGAACCATCAGCATCAACGCAGTCAAAATTACCGACGACAGCAGTGTAGAGATTAAATTTTCTTTTTTCGAGCTGTCAACTGCCAGCTTTGTGACCACGCCGAGCGACATTGTGAGGGAGAATAGAGCGTAGAGTATGGGTTGATAGAGCGGCACTTGCAAATCTTCTACGTAGTCGCCTTTGCGCGTAGCAAATAATACCGCTATCAGCGCGATAGCCATCAAAACGGCAACGACATTTGCGACTTTTAATGCCGACATACCTTTATTGAGAAGTAACGATGCAATCAACGCCGCAAAAAATGCATAAAGCGGCAGTTTCGACCCAAGATTGAAAATGCTACCTAGACATTGCTCAACCCCTGCGAGCACTGTCACAATGCACACGAATGAGCACAGCGCAATCAAAGTGTCGAATAGCGTAGGGTGTCTCCACAGGCTTACGTTCAGACTGTGAACGTCGTCGCAGCGGTGTTTGCGGCAGTATTCCCGTACTGCGAAATTCACAACGAAAAACACGACGCAAAATATTATTGCGTTGAATCTGTTTCCGAAAAATACTTGCGCCTCTTTACCGCTGATAAATCCCACGCCTACACAGCATCCGACCGTCACCGCCACGTCGCACGCTAGCTGCAATATTTTTTTCATATTTCTTTCTATTGCGCTTACAATAAAATTATGAATAATATGTGATTTATTTTCATACGCTCGGGCAGTTAACGAGGCAGTTCATTTGCACTGAGTTTATTTGCTTTAAATCAAAATAAAGCCGCAAAGTTAGGGCGTGTACCTAACCTTTGCGACCTTGTGGGTATCATGGGTAACTCCCAAGTCCGACTTCATTAGAGCCATTTTCTTATGTCGGCTCGGGTGTTCGGATTGGCGACATCGTGCAACGCTAGGCGCCAATTCGAATACCCGAGCCGAGTGTGTTCGGATATTAAAATTTTTTTACGACTATTTTCTCCAGAATTGAAACAATCGCGTACATTACTCCCGCAAGCACGCACAGCACAATCGTGCAGGTCATCACCAGGTCCAGTCTGAACACCTGTGAGCCGTAGACGAGCAGATATCCTAGTCCTTCTTTTGACACAAGGTACTCGCCCATGATTGAGCCTATCCACGCCATGCCGACGTTAATTTTCAGCGTTGCCATAAGTGTCGGCACGTTCGCGGGCGCTACAAGCTTTGTGAATATTTGAAATCTGTTCGCCCGCATTGAGCGTAACAGCAGAGCTTTTTCTTTGTCCGTTTCCAGAAAGCCGTTGAGTATAGTGATGGTGGTGATGACTACTGAGATAAGCACCGCCATGGTAATTATCGACGCTTTGCCTGTGCCTGCCCAGATGATGATTATCGGACCTAGGGCAATCTTTGGCAGACTGTTCAGCACAACCACGTACGGTTCAAAGACGTCCTTTAGGAAGTTATTCCACCACAGTATCACGGCAATCAAATACCCTAGCACAGTTCCTATGACAAATCCTGCCAGCGTCTCTAGAGTAGAGACTGCGGCGTGGTGCCACAGCGTACCGTTGCCAATCAGCTCGATTAGTGTATTCCAAATTCTCGACGGACTACTTGTAATAAAACTGTCAATCCACTCCAATTGCGCGGCTAATTCCCATAAGGCAAGCGCGACAATCAAAACGCCGATTTGCGTCACGTGTACCAGAATTTTTCGTGTCTTTTGTGCTCGTAAAAAGAGCAAATGCTCTCGTGTAAAGGTGTTTTTCATGTGTTTTCTCCGTGCAGATATTTGTGTAACAGCTCAAACTGCTTGGAAAATGACGGATCTTGACGGCGTAAAAGGGGCGTTTCGATGTCGGCTAGCCCTGTTTCGTGAATTGTGAGCACGGTAGATGGGCGGTTGGTCAACACGACGATTCTGTCCGCAAGAGAAATTGCCTCGGATATGTCGTGAGTGACGAGTAGCGCCGTTTTATGCTCTGACTTGATTATCGAATACACGTCGTCGCACACTTCCAGCCTTGTCTGAAAGTCCAAAGCCGAGAAAGGCTCGTCAAGTAGCAGTAGGTCGGGATTGGTTGCAAGAGTGCGAATCAGCGCCGCTCGTTGCCGCATTCCGCCGGAAATTTCCTGAGGGTAGTGCCGACGGAATTCCCACAGCCCGTATTTTTTGAGCAATTCATCTGCGTAGGCTTTTGTCTCAGAATTGTATTTATGCATTATCTCCAAGCCGAGATAAACGTTTTTCTCAATCGTACGCCATTCAAAAAGCTGGTCGCGTTGCAGCATGTAACCGACGGCATTGTCGTTTGCTGTAACAATACGCCCGCCTGTCGGTTCAATCAGTCTGCATATTAGCGACAGTATCGTAGTCTTGCCACAGCCCGACGGTCCGATAATCGCCACAAACTCTCCTTCTTGAACGTCGAAGGAGAGGTGCGATACCGCAGTCGTCTGTTGCGTCTTTGAGTAAAAAACTTTTGATACGTCTTGTAGTTCAAGTATTGTCATCGGTTAGTACTCCTGCTCGCAAAATGAGGCTTTTTCTCACCCCATGTCGCGTTTTAGTTAAATTTTGTTAGCTATTGTATTGTCAACAATGGTGTCGTAATCAACGCGCTTGCTCAGCTCGCCTGCATTCTCCATAATGTCTTGCATACGGTTGAACGCGTCCTTATTTGTCACGGGCGTTGTCATCCAAGTGTCAAATTTTTGGTAGTTGGAGATTGCCGAAGTAATGAGGTCAAGCGTCGTGCCGTCAAAGTATTTTTGTACCAGCTTTGCGCACTCTTCTGCCGTGTGACTCATGGCGTATTCCGTGCCCTTCCACACAGCTCGTAGGAACTTTTCCACCTTGTCTGGGTGCTTAGACATAAAGTCTGCCGTTGCCGAGTAGCAAGTGTAGGGAATCTCGCCGCTGTCCATACCGATAGCCGAGAGAATGTAGCCCTTACCTTCCTTGACAACCTGACTTGCCGCAGGTTCAAACAGAGGCACGTAGTCGCCTGTTCCGCCTGTGAACGCAGGACCCAACGCGCCGAATTCGATAGAGTAATCCATTGTAATATTGTTGCCGTTGGTGTAGCCTTTGTTGTTCAAGACGTATTGCAGAATCATTGCGGGAGTACCGCCTTTGCGGCCCATCAGCACCGTGCTGCCGTTGATGTTCGAGTAGTCGAAGTTCTCGACAGGTGCGCGACCTACCAAAAAGCTACCGTCGCGCTTGGTCAACTGCGCAATAACCTTCGGAAAGTCCTTTTTGCCTTGTAAGTATACGTAAATATTTGCCTCACAGCCCATGAGTCCTATGTCAGCCTCACCTGTCAACAGTGCCGTCATAACATTGTCTGCGCCGCCGCCGTTGGTGACTTCTACCTCAATTCCTTCCTCTTCGAAATAACCCAACGCCATAGCAAGATATTGCGGCGTGTAGAACAAGCTGTGAGTAACTTCGTTTAGACGTATTACGTTTTCGTTTCTATTACAAGCGGCAATGCCCACAGCGAGCGTCGCCACAAGCAATATTGCCAAAACAACTGTAAATATTTTTTTCAAATTAATCCTCCTAATAGTGTTAAAGCTTCAAATGCCTTATTGCATACTACTATTTTCCTTTAAAAAATGTTAATCTGCTCGGGTATTCGCCTGAAAAAAGGCTTCGACACGCAAAGGACGAAGGGCGCGTGTCTCCAGAAAATTTTCAGTCGAACACCCTCGCCTCTGTAGGAAGTCACCTCTAAAAAAGCCGTCCATAAACACGGCTATATGCTTGCAAAATTGCCTATTCTGTACTAAAATGATTAATACAAATAAACTGTTTTATCTTGTGAGGACAAACAAATATGCTAGACAAAACCTATCAACCGTCAACGTTTGAGAGCAAACTGTACGAAAATTGGATGAAAAAGGGCTATTTTACCCCCAAGGCTGAGATTGGCAAGCCATATTTTTCATTGGTTTCGCCTCCTCCCAACATTACCGGGCAGTTGCACCTCGGACACGGACTTGATAATGCCATAATGGATACGCTCGTACGCTTCAAGCGTATGCAAGGCTACAACACTCTTTGGCTACCTGGCACCGACCACGCCAGCATTGCGACGGAAGTCAAAATCGTTGAGGCGTTGAAGGCAGAGGGCATCGACAAACGCGAATTGGGTAGAGAAGGTTTCCTCGTGCGCGCATGGCAATGGAAGGAAAAATACGGTGGTAGAATCGTCGAACAGCTCAAAAAGCTGGGCAGTAGCTGTGACTGGTCTCGCCTTGCCTTCACAATGGACGAACAATGCAGTCTCGCCGTTCGCAAACAATTCGTGTCAATGTACAAAAAGGGGTTGATTTATCGCGGTAGCCGCATAATTAACTGGTGCCCTGTGTGCAGAACGGCATTGTCCGACGCAGAAGTAGAGTATGCCGAACAGGACGGCTTTTTCTGGCATTACGGCTATACGACGCCCGATGGCAGTACAACCGTGACCTTTGCAACCACTCGACCCGAGACCATGCTCGGCGACACGGCAGTTGCAGTCAATCCCAACGACCCGCGTTACACGCACTTGGTTGGCAAAACGGTAGTAGTCCCATTCGTCAACCGTGAAATACCTGTCATCGCCGACGAATACGTTGATATGGAATTCGGCACAGGTGTTGTCAAAATCACCCCGGCGCACGATCCCAACGACTTCGAAGTGGGGGTTCGCCACAATCTGCCTGTCATTCGCGTAATGAACGACGACGGTACGATGAACGAAAACGCAGGCGAATTTGCAGGACTTGACCGTTACGAGGCTAGGAAACGCATAGTTGCAAAGCTCAAAGAAATGGGCATTTTGCAAAAGGTAGAGCCGCACAAGCACAACGTCGGCAGTTGCTATCGCTGTCACACGACGGTAGAGCCGATAGTATCAAAGCAATGGTTTGTCAAAATGCAACCTTTGGCAGAGCCGGCAATCGAGGCTGTGAAGAACGGCGACGTCACCTTCCACCCCGAACGCTTTGAAAAGACCTACTTTAATTGGATGGAGAATATTCGCGATTGGTGCATTTCCCGTCAACTGTGGTGGGGACACCGCATTCCGGTGTGGTATTGCGACGACTGCGGCGCGGAAATTTGCGAAGAAGACGACCCAACCGTCTGTCCCAACTGCGGCAGTCACCATATTCACCAAGACGAGGACGTCCTCGACACTTGGTTTAGTTCTGCGCTTTGGCCATTCTCGACGCTTGGCTACTGCACGGACAGCGACGACTTCAAGGCATTCTTCCCAACGACCGTGCTTTCATGTGGCTACGACATAATATTCTTCTGGGTTGCACGCATGATATTCAGCTCTCTGTACGCAACGGGCAAACCACCGTTCCACGATGTGTTGATGCACGGTATAGTGCGCGACGAGCAAGGGCGCAAGATGAGCAAATCTCTCGGCAACGGCGTTGACCCTGTGGAATTTATCGACCAATACGGCGCAGATACATTGCGTTTTGCATTGATTAACGGCGTAGCCAACGGTTCGGACATTCGTTTCTCGCCCGACAAAATCGAAGGCACGCGCAATTTCATGAATAAAATATGGAATGCAAGCCGATTCGTGCTGATGAACGTCGAGGGCAAAAAGCTCGTTGACGTCAAAAAGTGCTCGCTATCCCTTGCCGACAAGTGGATTCTGACTAAGCTCAACGACACGGTAAAGCAAGTCACCGAGCTTATGGAGAAATTCGAGTTGGGTATGGCTGCGCAATGCTTGTACGACTTTGTTTGGAGCGAATTCTGCGATTGGTATATCGAATTTACCAAGCCTGTGCTTTATGGCACGGACGAAGAGGCGCGTTTGACGACTCTGTCGGTATTGAACTACGTTTTGGATCAGATTTTGAAGCTACTGCACCCATTCGTCCCCTTCATTACAGAAAAGATTTATCAGGAAATGCCGTCTCACCGTGGCAGTATAATGACGAAAAAGTTCCCGAAGGTTGTGAAGCGCTTGAACTTCAAGCAAGATTGCGAGTTGGTAGAGGAGCTGAAAGAGCTTGTTTCGAAAATTCGCAACATTCGTTCGGAATACGGCGTCGTACCCTCCAAGCGTATTCGCCTCTACATTGTGGCAAACGACGAGCGTATTAAGGAATGTAGCGTATACCTCGCCAAACTTTGCGGACTGGAAGAAGTGGTGTTCGAACACGCCCCCGCGGCAGAAAAGACCGTCAAAGCAGTGACTACTGCCGCAACCTGCGAAGTGCCACTTGGCGACCTTGTAGACAAAGATAAGGAAATCGAGCGGCTCAATAAAGAATTGGAAAACGTCAACAACGAGATTATTCGCGCAGAAGGCAAGCTGAACAATCAGGGATTTTTGGCAAAGGCGCCCGCCCAACTAGTCGAAGCGGAAAAGGCAAAACTGGCGAAATTCCGTGAACTGAAAGCACAACTCGACGCCCGCCTCGCCGAACTCGCCTAGTCGGTGATATAACAGGTAAATAAAGCGGCAATTTGGCTAAAATGACTGCAATTATGCCATAATTTGCCAAATTGCAGAATACTATTTCAGACATAATATATAATAGTTGAATAAAAGCCTAAAAAAGAGTGCACACTCACTACAACGAGCGCGCACTTTTTTTTGAGTTTGTACATAGTCTAAAAACAGAGCAATTGGTCTTTATATTTGGGCTTGTTGCTTGAACGTCAACGGTGGAAGTGTCGCGCCTCAGCTAGAAGTTGAGTAAATAAGGAGCGCGAACCGTGATTAAACGAGGAGAAATTTATTACGCTGATCTCAATCCTGTTGTGGGCAGCGAACAGGGAGGCATACGCCCGATAATAGTATTGCAAAACGACGTAGGAAACAAGTACAGTCCAACCGTGATTGCCGCCGCTACTACGTCCCGACTTACCAAAGCCAAATTGCCTACGCATATCGAGTTGACCAGGGAAAACACGCCCATGCCAAAAGACTCGGTAGTGCTGTTAGAGCAAATCCGCACGATAGACAAAAGTAGAATTAAAGAAAAAATTGGCGAGCTTCCGCCCGACGTTATGCAACAAATAAACGACGCATTGCTTGTTAGCCTTGGCTTTTACTCTTAATGGAGCCAAGGCTTTTTTGCGCAAAAATTTTCGGGAAATCGCCAAAATTTGCGTAAACTGAAATGCTTTTTGACCGCTTGATAATTGACACAGTTAATTAAAAATAGTAGAATATTATTTAATTAACATAAGAAGGTACTCGATATGACTAATTTACTGTGCGAAACTGTCTGGCGCGATATGCGCTTCGGCTTTGGCACTGCGGACAACGGACACCCCGCGCTGTTCTTGTTCGATCTGCCAATCTATGTGTACGCGCTGTGTATCGTCACAGGTATGTGCTTGGCAGTTCTCATTGCGGGATTGTATTTCAAAAAGCGTGGCTACGACCCCTACGATATAGCGATATACGCACTGGTAATCATTCCGATAGGCGTTCTGGGCGCGCGTGCTTACGTTTACGTATTCCCTTGGTCGGGACACTCTGCCAACTGGTCGACGTACTTCGAGTTCCGTAGTGGCGGCTTGGGTATTTACGGTGGTGTAATAATGGGCTATGTTGCCGCATTCGTGCTGGCAAAAATCAAAAAACAAGATTTCCGCATTGTCACAGACAGCATTATGCCCGGAGTTTTGATTGCGCAGAGTATCGGTCGTTGGGGCAACTTCGCCAACCAAGAGGCGTTCGGCAACCTGATTACGCGTAGCTACGACGAACTGGCGCACGCAAGCAGCGGTATATTCGCCCGCTTCAACGGTTACGCCGTCTGGATTGGTCGGTTGGGCGCAAGTCCCACCGGCGGTTGGTATCAGGCAACCTTCTTTTACGAAAGTGTGTGTACGTTCATCGGATTTCTTATCTGTGTACTTGTTCTTACTCGTAGCAAGCGCTACAAGCTCGGTTGGTGCACGGCGTTCTACGGCATTTACTACGGTATCGTCCGTTTGATAATCGAAGGATTCCGCACGGACAGCCTGTTTTTGTGGATCGGAACGCGCCAAACAGACATCAAAATTTCCCAGCTCGTCTCGATTTTTGCGATAGTGTTGGGATTGTGGACGCTGACCAAAATCTACCGCCGAGAATTGCACGCTTTGTACAAAAAATTGTTCAAAAACGACCTCGACGAAATGGCAAAATCGCGTTGGATTTTGTTGGCGCTGTCAATAGTCCTTTTGGGCGTAGGCGTAACAATGTTTGCTCTCGGTGGAGAAAGCAAATTCATTATCGGCTTTTTCGCAACGGTTCTCGCGGTCTATTCGGCGCTCGGCGTGTGGTCGCTCTTTGACAGAATGAAGTTGTATTGCAAAGATTGCTCCGAATGTCACGTACCTGCAGAACTTTGGCAGACGGCAAGACAGAAGCATTTTGTAGCAACCGTATGTTATTCGGTGGCAATAGCTTTGCTCATCGGCTTTGGATTGTTCAGCCTTATCAAATGGGGTATAATTGACGACGTTCCCAACGGTACGGTGTTGATGGTTGTATGCTTTGCGGTGGCAATAGCGATTACAATTTGGAGATTCCTGCCCGAATACAAGGCCTTCGTAGCGTCGCCTAAGGACGGCGAAACAGGCGCAATAAAGGTCACTTGCAGCTGTGGCGCAACTCATGAAGTCAAGCTCAACAAGTTTCTACTGTTCGTATTCCCGCCCAAAACCTATCTCGATTACGGCGTGGAACACTTGAAACCGTGGGTAGACCCCGAAAAGCAGAATAAACAAAAGAAAAAGAATAAAACCGTGTAAAAGGCGCAACTGTCTACGGCTCGGGTAATTCGCCTGGTGACTTAGGTGCTTCGCAATGCGCCCCAGTCGAACACTCTCGCCTGTATAAGTGCTACCTCTAACATAGTTACATAGGGAAAAATATGAGAAATCTTACTTTACTGACAGACTTTTACGAATTAACGATGATGTATGGCTACTTTCTTCAGGGCAAGACGGACGAAGTGGCAACCTTTGACCTCTTTTTCCGTCCGTTTGACGAAAGTAACTTTTGCATAGCCGCAGGACTGGAACAAGCGATAGAGTACGTCGAAAACCTGCATTTCAGCGACGACGATATAGACTATCTGCGTAGCACAAAGGCATTCAACGAGGACTTTTTGAATTTCCTCAAGGATTTTAAGTTCACAGGCACTATACGCGCAATACCCGAAGGCACGGTCGTGTTTCCCTACGAGCCATTGATGATTATGACTGCGCCGATATGTCAGGCGCAACTGGTCGAGGCGGCGTTACTCAATATTATCAATTTCCAGACGCTTATAGCTACAAAGGCGCGTAGGGTCTGCCACGCGGCAACTCCTGCGTCGGTACTTGAATTCGGACTAAGACGCGCGCAAGGACCCGACGCGGCTATATACGGAGCAAGGGCGGCAGTTATCGGCGGATGCAGTTCTACAAGCAACGTCTTGTGCGCGCAAATGTTCGATATGCCTCCAAAGGGCACTCACGCCCACAGTTGGGTGATGTCTTTTCCTACGGAGCTGGACGCTTTCATGGCTTACGCCGACACCTATCCGGACAATTGCCTGTTGCTCGTAGATACCTACGACACGTTGGGCAGCGGTGTACCTAACGCTATCAAAGTCTTCGATTACCTGAAGGCGAAAGGACACAAGCCTATCGGTATTCGCCTAGACAGCGGCGACCTAGCCTATCTTTCCAAGCAGGCGCGCGTAATGCTTGACGAAGCGGGACATACCGATTGCAAAATCTTTGCCAGCTCGGATATTGACGAGTACGTGCTTGAATCGTTGAAGCAGCAAGACGCCAAGATTGACATATACGGCGTCGGCACGAAGATGATAACAAGCAACAACACTCCAAGTCTCGGCGGAGTGTACAAGCTATGCAATATTTCGTCAAATGGCGTGGAAACTCCAAAGATGAAGATATCCGACAATCCCATAAAGATGACCAACCCCGGAATCAAAACCGTGTTCAGATTGTTCGGACGGGATACCAATAAGGCTATTGCCGACGTGATATGCCTTGTCGGCGAAACAATCGACGACACCAAGCCACTTACGATAACGCACCCTGTGGAGCGTTGGAAGACCAAAGAAGTAGTGAACTTTTACGCGAAAGAACTTTACGACACCGTGATGGTGGACGGCAAGCGGACGTACAAAAGCAAGAGCGTTTATCAACTCCAAAAGGACTGCCAAGCTAGCCTTGACGGATTCTGGGATGAGTACAAGCGCCTTTCAAATCCGCATGACTACAAGGTGGATTTGTCTGACAACCTGTACGCGCTCAAACAACGACTAATCTTGAATGAGCGTAAGGGGAAAGGCAATGAAGTTCAAAAAGGTTCTTCGCGGGTACGACCCAAAAGAAGTTAACAAATTCCTGACGGAAACAGCGGCAAAAGAGCAGGAAATTCGCGTATCGCAGAAGGAGCGTATCGCGGAGCTAACTGAGGAAAACAGAGCTTTGAGAAAGCTGGTTCGGCAGTATCACGCCGACGAGCAAGCTATTTCAAACTCGTTGATTGCGTCGCAAAATCTCGCGCAGGAAGTGAGGCATGACGCCGACAAGTATTCCGAATTCGTTCTGACACGCGCCAAGATTTTTTGCGCAAGCTGGCGCGCGTACTCGCGAACGCTTGTTGCTGCGCTATCTGACGATGAGGTGCGCGAGCTAAATTTGTTGCAACGCAAAATTGAGAATCTTATCAGCGCCTACGAGGGCAAAGAAGCTCTTGCAGAGGTGGTAGCGGCAGCAGCCAATCCGGACAAAAAACACGGTTTTTCTAACCCCATATCAAAAATTGAGGACGCCGGCGAGCAAATAATTGACCTCAATGAGCTCACCAATCCCACCCAATCTTTAGAAGAAATCTGCGCCGAATTAGGAATAATTAAGAAGTAATCGAAAAAAATGCTCCCCTTAGCAAGGGGAGCTGTCATCGCAAGATGACTGAGGGAATTGTAATATAACTTGATTTTTATGTGGAACACAGTACTTGACGCATTAGTCGACAGCTTAATAGCCGCGCCGTTTCTGTTGGCAATCTATCTCTTAATTGAGTTTTTGGAACGCAACGAACGCGCAAAGCAAAAGACAGTCAAGCTCCTGAACGGTCGTCTTGCGCCATTGGTTGCAGGCGGCGTAGGGCTTGTTCCGCAATGCGGTTTTTCGGTGATGGCTACCGACCTGTACTGTCAGAACTATCTCAGAATGGGCACGCTGATTGCTTTTTTCGTGGCAACAAGCGACGAGGCTTTACCGATTCTATTGACCAATAAGAATACCGTTGGCGTCGTATGGATTGTGCTCCTAGTCAAGGTAGTGTACGCTGTCGCGCTCGGCTATCTCATCAATTTACTCGACCGCAGACACCTTGCAACGGACTACGAGCTGAAAGACGACGAGGGCTGTTGCCATCACGAAATCAGCGAGCACACGGACAGAAAGTTTTGGAACTTCGTTAAGCACCCGCTTTTGCACACACTCAAAATATTCGTCTATATCTTCGTTGTAAACGCAATTTTCGGGCTGATACTGTATTTCGCCGAACAGCCGATTTTAGATTTCTGCGCGAGTATCGGTTTTGCGCAAAGCTTCATAACGTCTGCAATCGGACTGTTGCCCAACTGTGCTAGCAGCGTAATAATCTCCGGTATGTATGCCGACGGCATTATCACTCTGCCCGCAATGCTGGCAGGACTCGTCACCAATAGCGGCATAGCTTTGGCTATACTTTTCAAAGAGCGCAAGCAATGGAAGAGAAACCTGTTGATACTGGCAATAATGTATCTTGCAGGCGTCGTTTTGGGCGTATCAGCCTACTTTGTAATGACAGTAATTTAAAAGGACGCGTTAGCGTCCTTCTTTATTACATAATATTACTCAAGCTTTACGCCAATCATTTCCTCAATTTCTTTAAGGCGTTTAATCAAGCGCATTTTGTTGGTGAAAACGACGCCACCGTCTTTGCGCTTTATGATAAGTATCGTTGCGATTGCCGCGCATATTGCGAAAACAATGCAGTAGCATACCAAAAGTACAATTCCTCCGACGTTGGTGAATTCGTATTTTCCACCTAGCAGACTCGACACAGGGACTGTAATTTTGAATGGGTTCTCAATTACGATAGCATTGCGTATGTCGTCAAGCCAAATCACGTTTTGACGACGATTATTCTCGTCGTTGATAACCTTACCGTAGCCGTAATCTCCAAATTCTGTGTATACTTCTTTAGTGTTTTTGTCATAGGTTGTCAACTTGTATCTGCCATCGTCGAGCAGAACCAGTTTTATTGAACAATTGACGTCTCCCATTGAAGAATACATCTGTTTAACCTTTAAGGAATATGTGGTGTTGGTGCTAAAAGGTCTTGCCACCAGTCCGATTATCGCTCCAAGCAGTATCACGCCAATCAAAATCACGCAAATTGCCGCGATAATGTACGAATTGTTCAGTTTGTTAAAAAATTCCTTGATTTTTTCTTTCATAGTATACGCCTCATATTACTGCATTTTATGTAAGTCATTGCGAGCACGCTTGCCCACAAAAGTCCAGTAGCGACAAATCCGCGCCAACGAAAGTGTCGATAATTTTGTCGGCTTTGTCGGTGAAGTGGGTTTGATAGCCAATACAATGCATCTTGGCGTTTTTTGCTGCTAATATGCCGTTTATCGAGTCCTCGAATACCACGCAATCGCTAGGTTTGACGCCTAGTTTTTCGGCGGCAAGCAATAGCATATCGGGGTTAGGCTTCAACGGTAAATTCGACTGTCCGTCGATAAACGCGTCAAACAGCTCAAAAATGCCAAAGTCTTTCGCAATCTTTTCGCTGGATTTGCTAGAAGATACCACCGCGCATTTCAGTCCGTGGGACTTGCAGAGCCTAACAAATTCAGTTGCGCCGGCGATTACGTCCTTTGAAGAAAGCTCGCTGAATACCGTCGCGTACGTTTCATCGCGCAGACGCGAGCACTTGTCAAAGTCCTCTTGCGTCATCGTCTTGCCTGCCTTTTCAAATAGGTAAGAAATAATTTGTTTTCTTCCTGTACTTTTGAAGGGCGCGTACTCCTCGTATGTGAATTCTACGCCAACGAAATCGGCAACCATTTCAAAACTGCGGTGGTGGTATTTTTCACTGTCCACCAACACGCCGTCAAAGTCAAAAATACACGCTTTTACCATACTGTTGCCCCTCCTGTTAAGTCTTTTCTAATGTCGCTCTTTGTGCATCTTTGTGTCCTTTCATTATACCAGTTATGCCCGCCTTGTCAACTGTTTGTCCGCCGCAGGCGAACGTTGCGCTGTAGCCGAGACTTTCTATTGACATTAAATAAGAATTATGTTATAATTATCATATCTCCAACAAAAAGGCGGTGAAAAGATGAGAAATATTTCTTGCAAATAATTGAATTTTGCAGATTTTCCCTTTAAGGGGAGTAGTCTGCCCTGTTGCAAGAAAGTTTTATCGTCTTTATCACGAATTTCAATGAGCATCGACAGTAAGTCAAGTGCATTTCTTTAATGTGGCATCTGTTGGACGCTGTTTTCAGAAGAAGTCGCATTTATGCCGTATGCCCGCATTAGTCGCAAGAACTTTCTTGCGGCTATTATTTTTTGTTTAGGAGAGAATAAACGTATGTCAATAATAAAAGTAGAGAATCTGACCTTTTCCCATCTAGGTAGCTACGACAACGTATTTGAAAACGTCAGTTTTACAATCGATACAGAATGGAAGTTGGGTTTCGTAGGCAGAAACGGCAGAGGCAAAACGACCTTTCTCAATTTACTGCTTGGCAAGTATCCGTATCAAGGCAAAATTATCAGCTCTGTGCAGTTCGACTATTTTCCTTACGAGGTAAAGGACGAAGGTATGTTGACGCTAGAAGTGTTGGAGCAAATTTGCCCGACAGCGCAGGAGTGGCAGTTTTATAAGGAATTCAACAGTTTGGAGGTAGACGCAGCAGAGGTTTTGCACCGTCCGTTTGGAACACTGTCTAAGGGTGAGCAGACCAAGGCTCTACTCATTGCGCTGTTTTTGAACGAGGGGCATTTCTTGCTGATAGACGAGCCAACCAATCATCTTGATTTGCAAGCCAGACAAGTGGTGTCGCGCTATTTGCAGAGCAAAAAGGGGTTTGTACTCGTATCACACGATAGACAGTTTTTGGACGGCTGTGTCGATCACGTGCTGTCGCTCAATCGCGCAAACATAGAGGTGCAAAAGGGTAATTTTTCTTCATTCATGACTAACTTTGAAAACCAGCAAAAATTCGAGCAAACACAGAACGCGCGTCTGCAAGGCGAAATTGAAAATTTGCGCCAAGCGGCAGTACGTACGGCAGGTTGGTCTGACAGAATAGAAAAGACTAAAAAAGGCGTATTCGACAGTGGATACGTAGGTCACAAGTCTGCCAAAATGATGAAACGCGCAAAAGCCATCGAATACAGACAGGAGAAAGCAATAGAGCAAAAATCACAACTGCTCAAAAATACCGAAGTAGTTGAGTCTCTGAAAATTCATCCAATAAACTATTGGGCGGAAACGTTGGTCAGATTGGAAAACGTCGCCGTCAGCTTCGACGGCAAGGTAGTATGCAGAGATATTTCTTTTGATATTAAGCGCGGCGAACGAGTTGCGTTGAGTGGCAAAAACGGATGTGGAAAAAGTAGTATTATAAAGCTAATTTTGCAACTTTTCTCACCCCATGTCGGAAAAATTCATATTGGGAGCGGTTTAAAAATATCGTACGTGTCGCAAGATACGTCGTGGCTAAACGGCAAACTCAAAGACTTTGCAAGCGCAAACGGTATAGACGAAAGTCTGTTTTTGGCGATACTGCGCAAGCTGGATTTTTCGCGCGAGCAATTCGACAAAGACGTGAAGGACTTCTCGGCAGGGCAAAAGAAAAAGGTGCTCATTGCCAAAAGTCTTTGCGAACAAGCGCACCTGTACATTTGGGACGAGCCGCTCAATTACATTGACGTCTATTCTCGAATGCAGATAGAACAGCTACTCTGTGAATTTAAGCCAACGATGCTGTTTGTTGAACACGACGGCGCTTTCCGCGACTTGATTGCAACGAAAGTAATCGAATTAAAGTAACAAAATTAAGGAGCGACCGAAACGTCGCTCCTTATTTCGATTATGCGGTTGAACTGCTATAAATTCACTAATTATTTTTTAGTACATGTCTCCGCCGTTGGGTGCGGGGGGAGCAGGAGGTTCGGGGATGTCGCAAACGATTGATTCCGTCGTCAAGAGCGTTCCCGCAACGCTTGCCGCATTCTGCAATGCCGAACGTGTCACCTTGGTCGGGTCGAGAATGCCCTTTTCAATCATGTCGCCGTACGTACCTGTCAATGCGTCATAGCCGTAGTTGGCTTTTCTGCTAGCCAGCACTCTCTCGACTATTACGCCGCCGTTCACGCCTGCATTTTCCGCAATTTGTTTGATGGGCGCTTCCAAAGCCTTGCGTACGATTTGCGCGCCTGTTTTTTCATCGCCGTGCAAGCCTGCAATCAGCTTGTCCACCTCGGGAATAGCGGAGAGTAGAGCAACGCCGCCGCCAGCGACGATACCTTCTTCGACTGCCGCGCGAGTAGCATTTAAAGCGTCCTCAATACGCATCTTGCGTTCCTTCATTTCCACTTCGGTAGCAGCGCCTACGTTGATTTGTGCAACGCCGCCCGCAAGCTTTGCCAATCTTTCTTGATATTTTTCCTTATCGTAGTCGCTAGTGCTGTCTGCCATTTGGCTCTTGATTTGACCGATGCGTTGAGCTATAGCCTCGGGACTGCCTGCGCCTTCAACGATAATGGTGTTGTCTTTGTCAACTTTAACTTGACGCGCTCTGCCCAGCAGGTCGAGAGTTGCGGTCTTGAGCTCCAACCCAAGCTCGTCGGTAATAACTGTACCGCCTGTGAGAATAGCAATATCGGTGAGCATTTCCTTGCGTCTGTCGCCAAATCCGGGAGCTTTAACCGCCACGCAGATGAAGCTTCCGCGGAGCTTGTTGAGAATCAACGTTGTCAACGCTTCGCCTTCCACGTCCTCGGCGATAATCAGCAATTTCGAGCCTGTCTTAACCACTTGTTCAAGCAGTGGCAGTAATTCCTGAATGGAAGAAATTTTCTTGTCTGTAATGAGAATGAATGGATTGTCGAGCTCGGCGATCATCTTGTCTGGGTCTGTAGACATATAGGGGCTTGCATAACCGCGGTCGAACTGCATACCTTCAACGATATTCAGTTCCGTTCTCATCGTCTTGCTTTCCTCAACGGTGATAACGCCGTCATTGCCCACCTTCTCCATCGCGTCGGAGATGAGCAATCCGATAGTTTCGTCGGCGGCCGAAATGGACGCAACCTGTGCGATTGCCTGTTTGCCCTCGACGGGAGTGGAGATTTTTTTGAGTTTTGCAACGCAAGTTTCCACAGCCTTATCGATTCCCTTGCGGAGAATTATCGGGTTAGCTCCTGCCACTACGTTCTTATTGCCCTCGCGAATAATTGCTTGCGCAAGCACTGCCGCAGTGGTGGTTCCGTCGCCCACGACATCGTTGGTTTTTGTGGAGGCTTCTTTGATTATTTGCGCCCCCATGTTCTCAAATGGGTCCTTTAATTCGATCTCTTTGGCGATAGTTACGCCGTCATTTATGATAAGCGGAGAACCGTATTTTTTCTCCAAAATAACGTTTCTGCCCTTTGGTCCAAGTGTAATTTTAACCGTGTCTGCAAGTTGGTTTACGCCGCATTCCAGCGCTTTTCTTGCCTCTTCGCCGTACCTAATTTGTTTTGCCATCGTCTTTCACCTCACTCCTCTACTATTGCTAAAATGTCGCTTTGCTTGATGACGGTAACTTCTTCACCGTCAATTTTGAACGCGCTGCCCGCATACTTGCTGTACAGCACCTTGTCGCCTACGGATACGACCATTTTGATTTCCTTTCCGTCCACGACGCCACCTTCGCCGACAGCGACGACTACTGCAATTTCCTGCTTTTCCTGCGCGGCAGTGGGAAGAAAGATTCCACCGACGGTCTGCTCCTTTTCTTTCGGTTGCTTGACTACAACCTTGTCAAAAAGCGGTTTAAGTTTCATATTTCACGCCTCCAAAAACTATTATTTCCAAATTTTTTAGCAGTCAAACCTTTCGACTGCTAATTACATTATACTACGGATTTGGCAAAAGTCAAGATAATTACTTGCTATTTTAGCAAATTTTTTGGCGAAATCTATTGGTTTTTTGCACGGAATATGTTAAAATATATATAAAATAGTATACAAGGAGAAAAAAATATGTCTTTTTTGGAAAAAGAACTGTTTAGTATGGGCGAATTCGCAGTACCTATGTACCTGATACTTTTGGCAGTTGCAGTACTGTTGATTTTAGTACTTATTATTGTTTGCGCATCACTTTCTGCCAAGTTGAAGAAGTCGAGAAAACAATCTAAAGCTGTTGCAGTTGCAGAAAACACGCCAGAGCGAACATCAACCGAACCGGCACCCGCAACGGTAGCGGAAGAACCGCAACCCGAACCTCAGCCCGAGCCGCAACCCGAACCGGTGGAGGAGCCCATCGTTGAGGAGCCTGTAGAGGAACCTGTCGTTGAGGAAGAAGTTGAAGAGAAACCTGCAAAGAAGACTGCGACTACGAAGAAGTCCACAACGACAACAAGCAAGTCTACCTCTGCTAAATCTTCGACCGCTAAGTCCTCAACTACAAAGTCTACTACTGCAAAATCCTCGTCAAACAAGACTGAAAGCAAGCCCGCCGAGAAAAAATCTACGTCAACGGCGAAAACTTCTACGTCTTCAAATGCAAAATCCACATCTACAAAGTCGACAACTACCAAGGCAGCGGCAACCACAGCCAAGACAGAAGAGCCCGCAAAGGACGAGAGCAAGGTTTACCACATTTCCAAACACGACAGTGGCAAGTGGCAGGTTAAACTTGGCAAGGGCGCAAAAGCGTTGAAGCTGTTTGACACGCAGGCAGAAGCTATTGCATTTGCAAAAGAAAAGGCAAATAATCAAGAAGGTAGCATAGTAATCCACAAAGTTGACGGCAAAATCCGCAAGCAAAATTATTAGAATAAGCTATGAACAAATGGGATAAAAGATTTATGGAGCTGACCGTGCAGGTCGCCACTTGGTCCAGCTGTTTCAAGGAAGATCGCCAAGTCGGCGCAGTAATCGTCAAAAATAAGCGAATACTGTCTACCGGCTATAACGGCGCGCCTGAAGGAGTGACAAGCTGTAAGGAAAAGGGCGTATGTATGCGTCTAACACAAGGTATACCTAGCGGCACACAGCTGGAAAAGTGCTATTCGGTTCACGCCGAACAGAACGCCATAGTGTCGGCGGCTCGTTTGGGCGTAAGTCTCGAAGGCGCGACTCTCTATTGCACTCATCAGCCCTGTGTAATTTGCGCGAAACTAATCGTCAACGCAGGCATCAAGCGAGTGGTGTATAAAGACGGTTATCCTGACCAGTTTGCCGTCGAAGTGCTCCACGAAGCCAACGTAGAGCTCGACCGCTATGACGACTTGACTTAGGCTTTCCTGAATTTTATTTTTCTGTAAAAAAGGACTTGTCAATATCGACAGGTCCTTTATAATTGCTAAATTAACGCTTTGCTTGCCAAATATCTCAATGGTATATCGAATACGTCCAATGCGCCTCTGTATCCGTCGGCTTTCAACTGCGGCACGGCTTTGGCGTAGTGCAGCATAATTTTCGCGGTGTAATCTGCATTGCAGTCAAGATTTACTTCGGCGCGCGTCGAGAAGCCTTCTCCAAAAGTTACTACTTGCCCGCGGTGCTCCGTTTTTTGTTTTAGGCGGGCGATTTCCGACGGCTCACAGAATACAACCTGCGTATCGTAGCCCTCGAAGTAGTTTGGCATGTTCATAATTTCTGCTTTCAAACGTTTTTCGTCCGTTTTGTCGCAAGCAACGTAGCATAAGCGGTCGTGCAGTTTGCTCCCATCGACTGTTCCCGCGCGAATCAGTTCGATGGCGTTATCTTTGGGCTTGGTGAACTGTACCGCATCGATAACTCCGTCAAGTGTTCGAATGGCGTTGCTGTGTCCCTGTGAGACACCTTCGCCCCACAGCGTCGCGCAAGCGTCCGCCCCTACGGAAAACACTCCGCGTATTAGGCTCAAAAGCCCGGGGTCCCAGCCTGTAGATATAATGGAAATTTTGTCAGACTTTTCGGCGTTTAAGCGCGCCTTATATTCTCCGATTTTAGCATGCGTGTCGAAGCTATCCACCGTGTCAAGATGCTTGAAAAATTCGGCATACTGCAAAATATCGCCGTAGCTACCGAGAGCCAGCAGTGCTACGTTGCAGTCGTCGTATTTGTCGACGTCTTCAAGCGGACGGCACTTCACGTGGTCGAGCGTCCGTCGCGAATAGATTGCCACAAGCTCTAACTCGCTCTGTTTTGCTATTTCTTTTTCCAAACTTTTGCCTAGGTTGCCGTAACCGATAATTGATAGTTTCAAACTCATTTTTATACCCCATACATGCATTCTATGCACACATAGAACAAAAAATTATCACTAAGCCGTTGTTCGTTGCCAATCCTTTCGTAACGGCTTGTAAACTTTTTGAAAATTTCACAAAAAAATTGTTGCATACGCTTTATTTTTTTTTCAAGATATAGTATTATAAACATAGTATATTTACATGACGCAGGAGACGTAAGATGCTGGATTTTATTAAGCATTTAATTGAGGCAGACGTAGGGACGCTTGTCGCGCGCGCTGTTCTGGTTGTATTATTTGCAACACTCTATTTTTTGCTGTTTGTTTTTGCCAAGAAACGCAATTTACTACCGTACACGTATATGGTCGTGTGCGTTATCGTCGCGCTGTTTGCGCTGTCATTTTTCGTTCAGGCTTCCGAGCTGGCGTTCTACGTCTATTTCGCATTGATAATCCTCGTCGTTTTGGCGTTGATACTTTTCAGTCAGGACATCAACCGCAGTCTGTTCCGTCTGTCTATCAGTCGTTCTCTTTTTAAGGAAAATGCGACTGCGCATTATGGCACGGAGGAGCTGAAACACTCGGTGGATGAGATTGTAAAAGCCTGCCTGCGTCTCAGCAAAACGGATACAGGCGCGCTGATAATCATTGCCGACCACCTGTCCGACACCATACTCGACAGCGGTATCAAGGTCAACGCAGAAATCACGGCAGAATTACTAGAGACTCTTTTCTTCCCCAAGACGGCTTTGCACGACGGCGCCGTGGTTATCAGCGCCAACAAAGTGGTGGCGGCAGGTTGCTATCTGCCCCTGACACAGGCGACCAACCTACCGCGTGAATTCGGCACTCGTCACCGCGCGGCAATCGGTGTGGCGACGGCATTTCCGGACCTTACGGCAATAGTCGTCAGCGAAGAGACAGGTATCATTTCCGCAATGCACGACACCAAGATCAAGCGCTATCTCGGCGCTCAACAATTACAAGAAATTCTAATGTGCGCGATGGGGCTCTCGGACGACAGCGCCGAAGATACTATTTGGGGAGGACAAGGCAAATGAAAAAGAAGAATACAATGACCTTTGGGCAAAGACTCTCCTACTTTTTCAGGCATTATTTTCTTTTGCTGTTGTTGGCGCTCGGTTGCTCGATTCTGACAGTGTTGCTTATTGCGTTCTGCGCATAATTCCGACCACACGCGAGGTGTGGCTTGAACGCAGTCGCTAACGCTTTGTGCTAGCAAGCCTAATTCCACCTCGGTCGGATTTGGGAGTTGCCCATGACACATGGGCGAATTATTAAAAGCTTTCGCCGGGGAGTAGCATTCCCCGGCATCCCCCGCAAGGTCGCAAAGGTTAGGTACACGCCCTAACTTTGCGGAAGTTTAGTTTGAACTTTACGACCACACGCGAGGTGTGGCTTGAACGCAGTCGCCTACATGTAAAGATTACCTCTAAAAAAGCCTTTTCTTGCAATAGGCTTTTTTTATTTGTTTGTAAAACTTTTCCGTGATTTCGCGTAAATTAAAGCATGATTACGGCGAAATTTGGCGGAACGTCCATTACGGCGCGCAACCTCTATCACCTAAAAGAAATAATTACGCCCTTTCACAACTGCGTGGTCGTGAGCGCTGTCGGCAAGGAGCATTTTGCCGATACCAAAACGACGGATTTGCTCCGAGAGTATTTTGTGACGCAATCGGAAGGGGTATGGCAACAAATTGGAGATAAATATCGGCTGCTAGTGGAAGTCAACGGCATAAAAACCGACGTTGAGGAGCTTTTGCGTGACGCCAAGAGCCGCGCGTTGGCTTTCGATATGCCTTACTGCGCTTCGCTCGGAGAGGAGCTGTCGGCAAAAATCGTTGCAAAATACCTAAACGCGAAATACGTCGAGGCAGAGCAAGTCGTGCGCTTCAAAAAGGGCAAGCTTCAAATGCGACAGACCTATGCCAATGCGCGAAAAGCTTTCCACGGCGTAAATTTGGGCGTTATAGGCGGATTTTACGGCGGCAAAGACGGTGGAAGAGAAACTTTTTCACGCGGAGGAAGTGACGTCACGGGCGCAATTCTTGCGGCGGCGCTGAATAGCTCCCTTTACGAAAACTGGACGGACGTCAACGGCGTATGTGTGGCAAATCCCTCGCGAGTGCATGGCGTAGACACGATTGAGAGTATGAGCTATGACGAAATGTTGCTTTTGTCCAAGTCGGGAGCGGAAGTGTTGCACCCCGATGCCGTCGCCCCAGTAGAAAAGAAGGGAATACCCATCAAAATCGGAAATTTTTTGAATCCATTCGGCAACAGCACGCTCATCAGTCATTGTCCGTCGCAAAGCAAACTACTGTCAATTGCGGAAAAACGCCTTGGCGACAAGGTTGTGACGACGGTTCTGCACACCTACGCGCAATGGCAGATAGCGGCAGTTGTCTCGGAATTTTTGCGTTCACACAGTCATACGGTTAACTTTTTTGACAGGAGCGCAGAGGTCAGTCAACTCTGCGTGTATGACGTAGAGTTCCAACCGAGTATTGCGCGGCTGACAACAGACGTTTCTATTCTCAATTCGCTGTATGCTGTGTTGTCGTCAAAATTTTAAGTTTGGCTTGCTTGGGTTGACTTATTCTCTTGTATACTATACAATTATAGAAAGATACCCCAAACAAGGTGCAAATTATGAGGATTTTGGTTATCGGCGGCGGTATGGCAGGTTTGACATATGCAATCGTTGCCGCAAAAAACGGACACAACGTCACTTTGGCAGAGCGCAACAGTCGCGTTGGCAAAAAAATTGCCATGACAGGCAACGGCAAGTGTAATATCGGCAACGTCAAGGCAGACGCCGCTTGTTACAACAAAAGTGCAATAGTCAAGAGTGTTTTGGACGAAATAAGCGTCAACGAATATCGCAGATTTTTGACTAGCTGTGGCATATACACGTATAGCGACCCAGACGGCAGAATGTACCCATTGACGGACAACGCCAACAGCGTGGTGGACTGCCTGCGGCACCAATTTTACAAATTCGGTGGCAGAACTTTGGTTGACTGCGAGGTTACGAATTACGTCAAGGTGGGCGACAAATATCACGTGACACTCGGCGCGGAGAAGCAGATTTTTGACAGAATCGTGCTTGCCTGCGGCAACAAAAGCCAGTCCGATCCGCTGAATATCTTCTTTCTCGTGCCGGCGGACGCCTTTACGCCGACTGCGCCATCGCTCGTACCTGTCAAGATTCACAATATGGACGGTGCTCTCAACGGTCTCAGGGCAAGAGCCGACGTGTCTTTATATGACGGTATAGTTTTACTCGGCAAGGAGAGTGGTGAGATACAGTTCAAGGATTACGGCTTGTCGGGAATATGTGTATTCAATCTGTCGGCAATCATTGCAAGGCGAGAAATTCAGCGCAAGCAAACCAATTATAAATTCGTCGTGGACGCCGTACCCTACATCAAAATCTGGGATTTGGAAGAAATTCTGTATAATCGTCTGAAAGCGGGAGAGCAGAAGGAACTCTTTTACGGAATACTCCACAACAAACTAGCCGAGCACGTCATAAAGAAGTGCAAGGACGTAACCAACGCCTCGGAGCTTGCCTACACGGCGAAAAATTTGCCTTTTGAATTTGACCGTCTGTTGGATTGGACGAAAAGCCAAGTTACAGCCGGTGGCATAGACGAACGGTACGTGGATATGAAATCGTTACAGCTCAAAAATGGTGTAGTGGCTCTCGGCGAAATACTCAACGTAGACGGCGTATGCGGCGGCAATAATTTGTACTTCGCAGCGGCGTCAGCTCTGTACACCTTTACCAAAGAACAGCGCGAAAATGCCTATTCATTGACGTGAGGCTCGGGTATTCGTCTTGGGGTTTAGGTGCTATCGCAATGCGCCCCGCCAAACACCCTCGCCTCTATAAGATTTTATCTATAAGATAGCTTTGTGAAGATATTGCCACTTGACCATTCCACAAATCAGATAACTGTGTAATACTATTTCAGACATAGTATTCTAAAAAATAACATTTATATGTCATTTTACATTACAAAACCTATCAAAATTGCGCTTGGAGAGGATGTAAATATATCAAACGCCAAAATCGCAAAATTCTTGCGACTACGCGAAAAAGATATAAAAAGCGTACGCCTTCACAAGCAGAGTATTGACGCGCGCAACAAAAGCGATGTTCATTTCGTATGCTCTTACGTGCTGGAAAGTGACAAAATTCCCCTCAACGCTTCACCATATTCAGAGCCAACAGACGTCTTGACGAGTGTTCAGCGTCAAGGCATACGCAAGAAGTGTCTAGTGGTGGGCGCTGGCCCTGCGGGGCTGTTTTGCGCATTGTATTTGTGCAAAGTCGGGATCTCGGTTACGGTTATTGAACGCGGTTCGGACGTTGACAAGCGCTCGCAGACTGTCAAAAAATTTTTTGACGGCGGCGAGTTTGACGAAAAGTGCAATGTCCAATTCGGCTTGGGTGGCGCGGGTACATTTTCCGACGGCAAGCTTACTACAGGCATTTCTTCCCCTTTGACCTATACCGTCTTTCAACAGCTTTTTCGCTCGGGCGCACCGCAAGATATTCTCACCTCGTCATTACCTCACGTCGGCACGGACAAGCTCACTACGGTAGTTGCGAATCTGCGCGACGAGATAATCGAAAACGGCGGTGAATTCTTGTTTGACAGGACTGTCGAGGACTTTTTGACGGAAAAGTGCAGAATTATCGGTGTTAAACTCGACGACGGCACTACTCTTTACGCAGACTTTGTCGCTTTAGCTTGCGGTCACAGCGCGAGAAATACTTTTTATAAGTTAGCGGACTTGGGCGCGGAAATAACCTTCAAACCATTTGCCGTAGGTCTTAGAATCGAGCACCCACGTGAATTCATTAACACAGCGCAGTACGGTACGATTGCAGTCACCCACAGAGATTTGCCCGCCGCAAGTTACAAGCTTGTCCACAACGGCGCAACGCACAGTTGTTACAGCTTTTGCATGTGTCCCGGCGGTGTCGTGGTGGCTGCCAATTCCGAGAATGGTACCGTCGTTGTCAACGGTATGAGCAATTACAACCGCGACGCGGCAAACAGCAACAGCGCGTTGGTCGTCAACGTCACCGCCGAGGACGTAAACGAATACGGTTTCGGTAACGACGCTTTTGCTGGCGTCAGGTTTCAGCAGTATTTGGAAAAGCAGGCGTATAAGCTTTCCGACGGCAACTATCGCGCGCCCTCGCAAAACGTCACGGATTTCCTCGCCAATCGCCCGACTAAAAGTTTCGACCTTTCGCCAAGCTATCCGCGAGGAGTTACACCCGTTAATCTTCGCAATTTATTGCCTCAAACCATATCCGGTACGCTAGCAGAAGGGCTATACGAATTTGACAGAAAAATCAAAGGCTTTGGCGCAAGCGGCGTACTGACAGCGGTGGAGAGCAGAACCTCCGCACCTGTTAAAATCTTGCGAAACGAGCTGTTTCAGAGTAATATTGAAGGCTTGTTCCCCATTGGGGAAGGCGCGGGCTACGCGGGCGGCATAGTGTCGTCGGCAGTAGACGGACTACGCGTGGCGCAAGCAATCATACGGCTCGGGCATTCGTGTTGACGCCTAACGTTTCACGCTCGCTTGAAAACCCTTCGCCAAAGGTGAAATGTCGTCAATCCGAACACCCTCGCACGCTCTCGAAGGGCACTCGTGCTTGTTGCAGACTGTTTTGTGTCCTGACACACTCGCCACCATATAATGTTAGCAGAATACAAAAAAGAACCTGTTAAATTAACACAGGTTCTTTTAGTTTATATTGTCAACGGTTAGATTGCGTTGAGCAGTTCGGTGATGAAGTCGGCAAGCGGCATATCTTTCCAAGCGTATAGGTGGTCGTTCTTTGTTTGCTCTTCATCTTCGGAATAATTTGCGTGTGTGTGTTCCCAATATTGTTTGGCTGTTGCGCTATTATTCGCAGCAATATAAGTGAAGTATCCCGCCAGCGTGCACTCGTGAATAACTTTCTCAGAGGACAACAAACTTCCTTCGCCTTCGCATTTGTGGTCGTCGGTCCTGCAGAAAATGATTGCTAACTTGTACTCATCTTCTTCGCTCATATCTTTAATCATTCCGCTGTCCATCAAATCGCCTATGGTGAGACCTGCCAATATTCCGTCCAGCTCTCCACTCGCCAAGCCGTCCAGCGTCAGGTTAGACATTTTGCTATCCAAGCCTTTGACAACTGAACCGTTATTATCGTACCAAATAAAGCCAAAACAGCTGTCGTCGTGGGCTTGCTTGCCGCAAATGAGTTCACCGTCACCGTAGCAACTCTCATTGTGTATGTGGTGAGTAGTGTCCTTGCAATTTAGTTGCGCGTTGAAATACTTGTTCTTGTGCCAATCCCAAAGGTAGTAGGTCACGTCATTGTTGTTGTCGACACCCTGATATACGTTAGTTGTACCTTCGAGCGGTATTAGCTCGACGTCGTCGGCTTTTTCCTCACGGTGGTAGCCCATAGCCGTACCTACGTATAATTCGTTGAGTTCATTTGACAGATCGCCTATTCTCACGTCGGCAAGTTCGGCTAGCATTGCGTTGTCGCCAAGATTGTCGATTACGTCGCCAAGTTTGGTGTCGTTGACGATAGTTCTCAGCGTACTGTCGTTAAGGTCGACGAATTGTACGCTTGCCAGTCTGCCCATTACGCCTGTAACAAGACAAATTTCGTCGTGGGTGTGCCCGCCATTACCTTCTTCGTCAGGTTCACTCTCTTCAAGTCCGCAACTGTACCAATTGTAGCCATAACAGCCGGCATTGTGCGTATGCTGAGCCAGCTCACAGTTTTCGCCGTAGTTACAGCTCGTGCCGTGCTCGTGCTCGTCCTTTGTGCAGTCGAATTGCGCTAGATACCACTTGTCGCCCTCTTGACGAATAAAGGTGCCGTCACTAGTATTTTCCTTAATTCCGTCAATGCCTGTATCAACATAATCTTTGTCGTTTGTAACAACCTTGCGGCTGTATGCGAGAAAATCGCCCAAATACATGCTGTCAATCGCGCCTTCCAGTTTGCCAATAGGCGTGTTTTCGATAGCTTTGAGTGAATCGGGCACACTGTCGCCCATGACGTCTTTCAACGTGAAGGACAGGATCGTATCGTTCAAGTCGTCCAATTCGGAGACCTTCTCGTTTGCTAGCTTGCCCATCATACCGATCGCAATACAATCGTCAACGTGTTCATGGTCGGTAGTGCTGTCGCAACTGTACCAAACAAAGCCGTAGCAGGCAACGTCGTGTGTATGCGGATTAATTGCGCAATCTTCACCGTCATTACAGCTCTCGCCATGCTCGTGTTCGTCCTTTGTGCAGTCGAATTGCGTCAAATACCACTTGCCGCCGTCCAGACGAATAAATGCGCCGCTTGTCTTGTGTTGCATTACGCTGTCAATGCCTGTCTCGTCGTAATCGTCATTCAACTCGACCTCTTGACGGTGGTATTCTAAGAAGTCGCCGAGATACATTCCTTCAATAGCGTCGTTCAAATCTTTAATTTGCGTATCTTGAATGCTCTTGAGCATCTCAGGTACGTCTTCGCCCATGACATCTCTCAAGGTGAAGGACATAACCGTTTCGTCCAAACCGTTCAGGTTAGAGACCGTCTCATTGGCGAGCTTGCCCATCATGCCTTCGACAATCGAGCAGTCGCCAACGCCGTGACTGTGGTCTTCGCCTTCCACTTTGCAGTCATACCAAGCGAATACGTAGCAATCTGCATCGTGAACGTGTTCAGAGTCCTCCTCGGTACAAATCAACTTGCCTTCGTACCAATGTGTCTTATCTGTCGAAAGTGCAATAGTGCCTTTTTCCAGTATTAGCAGGTAATAAATGACGTCGTCGTCCTCGTCGGAGTCTTTCAGTTCTACGATTTTTTCTTCGTCCACGTACTCCAACCCGTCGATCGGCTTGCGAACGTACTCCAAGAAATCACCGAGGTACATGCTCTTAATTGCTTCGTCGAGGTTGCCGATTTTGGTATTGCCAAGACTTCTTAGCATACTCGGAATATTGGATTCGCCCAGTACGTCCAGTAAAGTCAGGTTCAAAATGGTGTTGTCGATGTCGAGAAGTCCGCCAACGGTGGTGCTGGACAGCGCCGCCTTGATACCCTCGCTGGGTATCGTACAATCTTCGTCCTCGTACCATATGAAACGGTAGCAACTCGCCGTGTGGTGCTCTGCAAGTTCACAGATTAATTGGTCGTCTTGATAGCAGTCCGCGCTGTGTTTATGTTCTGTTTCTTCGCAATCAAATTCTGCTAGATACCAGTTGTCGCCGTCCTTTCTTATAACGACGTCGCCGTTTGTCATTACGTCGTCAATTCCGTCAATAACTTCGAAAGCGTCCAATTCGGTAATTTGCTTGCGCACGAATCCGAAGAACGTGCCCAAATAAATCTGGTCAATGCCGTCGCTCATCAGCTCGCGTAGCGTCATGTCCTTCAAATTGCCGAAAATGCCGCTTGTATCCTGTCCGTCGAGAATCTCGTGCAGTTTCACGTCCATCAACCTGTCAACCAGCGCGTCGGCGTTGCCGCTAGTCAGTTCGCCGATGGTAGAATCGGCAATAGCGGTGTAAAGTCCGCTTGCGCGGTTGTAGTGTACGCCGTCTTTAATCATATCTTCGTCGGTATTCTCCAACGCCGCGTCTTGCGAATACCAAATAAAGCCGAAGCAGTTCACGTCGTGCGTGTGCTCGGACAGACCGCAGGAATAGTTGCCGTCTGCGTCAGGTTCGCCACATTTCTCTACGTGCGCGTGCTCTGTGTACGCGCAGGTCATTCTCGCATCGTAATACTCGTATTCCCCCTCTTCAATTGCGGGCAGAACGAGGAGGAACTTTTCTTGCTCTCCCTCGACATAGCTCAAAACGGCTCTGTCGCCCTCTTCGTCGAGATATTTTTCGGAAAATCCTTCTGTATCACTTTCTTTCAGCTCATTGCGTTGATAACCGAGCAAATCGCCCAAATATACGGCGTTGAGCATATCGTCGGGGTTGACGCTGCCGTTATCGTCAATCAAATCGGACAAGGTGTGGCTTCTGAAAATTGCGTTGAGAATTGCGCTATCGTCGCCCAACAATTCTTTCATTTTGAGCAGTCCCATCGCTTCAAATGCGCCGCCTACCTTAAATTGCAACAAAATATTGCCACCAAACGCGCCCAAAAGCTTGCCAATGCTGGACTGTCCGAACGCCCACATAATAGCATTGTCGTCCAATCGATCTCGCGGGAAGATACCGGGCAAAATATCGGAAAGCAATACCAAGTCGAAGACGTACGCGAAGCCTTTATCGCCGTCGTAAAGCTCCGCCATATTATGTACGGACAGTTTCTCAAGCATTTCTTTTGAAAATAGCCCTTCGCCGTTCTCGTCCTGACTGAACATATTGATAAAGGAGAAAAATGCGCTGACCTTCACCTGTTGCGCAGCGGATCCCGAGTCGCCGCCCAAAAATTCAAAAATGGGAATTTCGAGAACGTCCTGTGGCACCTCTTTGCCGCCAAAAAGCTCGTTAGGATTGATATTGTAATGCTCGCAAAATTGCCCTAGCGTAAAGTAGAGCCCATTCTCGTCCGTTATGCCCACCTTTTGCTTATACAGGTCGGCAATAGATTTGTACATATCATATAGCGACATATCTGCAAGGTCACCGAGGAATTTGTCGCTGTCGGGGTATATATCGCTAGGGTGAACGACGGTAACGGTAATGTATATGGCAAGACCGAGCGCGCCGAATACGAACACGATGCCTATTAAAAATCCCAAGAAAAATGCTAAAATTCTTCTTCCCATACCAATACCTCTATTGCAAATCCCGTCTCTTGGGGTAAAAGCTGTCAAAAATCATATTGTCAAAACAGTCGTGTAGCTCGTCGTACTGCTTTTGGCTCTTCACCGTCCAACAAATAATGGGTATCTTTTTGCCAAAACGCGCGACGGCTTTGTTGGTTTTCAAAGTGGTGGCGTCGTATGCGATGAATTGACTGCCGTTCCACTTACATAGTATCAGTTTAGACAGTAGCCAGCGCTTGAACGCCGAAAATCCTGTGTTTTCGAAGGAAAAGGAAAGTTGACCGCGAATAACCTCCGGAGCGTGAACCTTGAACCAGCGCACAATAAAAGGGTTGAACGACTCTATGCAGTAGTTGCCCTTGTAATTTTTTAGAGCAGTGTACACCTTTTGTTCAACCTCGCCGATATTCTCGTGTGTCTTGATCTCCACAACGAGATTGACGCCGTCAGCCGCCTGCAAAAATTCCTCAAACGTCGGTATTCGGCAGTCGGTATCAAGCAAACGCAACGCACGCAGCTCCTCAAAGGTATAGTCGCAGAGCTTTCCGACTGCTCCGGTCATGCGTTTCAATGTGTCGTCGTGAAAGACCACCAAAACGCCGTCCTTACTCATCTGAACGTCCGTCTCGATTCCGAAACCGTTCTTCACTGCCAATTCAAATGCGGGCAGCGAATTTTCGGGAATTCCTTTGGCATTGTCGAAAAAACCTCTATGCGCTATGTAGACGTCCGTCAACCATTTGTATTCTTGTCTAATCACTGTTAGCTCCTTACCCAATAGCGTGTATGCAAATGCGACTATGTACAGATTATCTCAAAATACATTATATAATAAACATACTAAAAATGCAATATCTTCCTAGACAAATATAGCAAATTAAGATATAATAGAAACATGTCACAGCAAAACACACGAAATTTTTGTATAATTGCCCATATCGACCACGGCAAAAGCACGCTTGCCGACCGTCTTATGGAATACACAGGACAGGTCGCTAAGCGCGATCTCGAAGCGCAAATGCTCGACTCGATGGATATCGAACGCGAGCGCGGCATAACCATTAAGCTTGCACCTGTCAAAATGAAGTACGTCAAGGGCGGCGTAGAATATACGTTGAACCTAATCGATACCCCGGGTCACGTGGACTTTAATTACGAGGTTTCACGTTCTCTTGCGGCGTGCGAGGGGGCGTTGCTCGTCGTGGACGCGTCGCAGGGCGTCGAGGCGCAGACTTTGGCAAATTGCTACTTGGCTCTCGAGAACGACCTGGAAATAATCCCCGTGATCAACAAAATCGACCTTCCCTCGGCAGATATCGAGGGCGCAAAACGCGAGATTGAGGACGCAATCGGTCTTGACGCGTCAAAAGCCCCGCTCGTATCTGCAAAAGAGGGTGTAAATATCAAGGACGTACTGGACGCAGTGGTTGAAATTGTTCCTCCCCCAAGCGGCGACGAGACTAAACCGTTGAAAGCGTTGATTTTTGACTGCCAATACGACAACTACAAAGGCGTTATTATCTTCACGCGCATAGTGGACGGTCAAGTTTCCGTAGGCACAACGATAAAAATGTTTGAAACCAAGGACAAAACCTTTGACGTGACGGAAGTAGGCATTTTTGCGCCTGCCATGCGTCCTGTTGAGAGCTTGAAAGCCGGTGACGTAGGCTACATTTGCGCAAGTATCAAGACGGTATCGGACACCAAGGTCGGTGATACCATTACCGACGCGAAAAACCCGTGCGGCGAGCCTCTGAAGGGCTATAAAGAAGTAAAACCTATGGTCTTTTGCGGAATTTTCCCCGCGGACGGCAGTAAATACAACGATTTGAAGGACGCACTCGAGAAATTGAAGCTCAACGACGCATCGTTGACGTATGAACCCGACACTTCGGTTGCTTTGGGCTTCGGTTTCCGTTGCGGATTTTTGGGATTACTCCACATGGAGATAATTCAGGAGCGTTTGGAGCGCGAATTTGACCTTGACCTCGTGACTACGGCGCCTAGCGTAGTGTATAAGGTGTTTACTACGCAGGGCGAAGTGTTGATGATAGACAACCCCACCAAATTGCCACCTGTGACGTCCATTGAGCATATCGAAGAACCGATAGTGAAAGCGGAATTGTTCTCGCCCAAAGAGTACGTCGGCGACGTGATGGGACTATGTCAAGATAAGCGCGGCGTATTCGTGGATATGACCTATCTCGACACGCGCAGAGTAAAAATAACCTACGACATTCCGCTAAATGAGATAATTTACAACTTTTTCGACACGTTGAAGTCACGCACGCGCGGATACGCCAGCCTGGACTATGAATTGAAGGGCTTTACGCCGGGTAAGCTAGTGCGCATGGATATGCTGTTGAACGGCGAAGTGTGTGACGCTCTGTCAATTATTGTCAACGAGGAACGCGCCTACGCCCGCGGCAGACAAATGGCGGAGAAATTGAAAGAAGCAATCCCTCGCCAAATGTTTGAGATTCCCATTCAGGCGGCTATCGGCAACAAAATCATCGCCCGCGAGACGGTAAAGGCGCTTAGAAAAGACGTTCTTGCAAAGTGCTACGGCGGCGATATTACCCGCAAAAAGAAACTGCTTGAGAAGCAAAAAGAGGGTAAAAAGCGTATGCGCCAGGTCGGCTCCGTCAGCGTACCCAGTGAAGCGTTCATGTCAATACTAAAAATCGATGATTAAACAAAAGTATTCGATTTACGTTCATATCCCATTTTGTAAAGCGCGGTGCGGTTACTGCGCTTTTTCATCATGCACGGATTTCGGACTCGTAGAGCGGTATTTTGAGAGGCTATTTGAAGAAATAGAGTACTACGGCGACAAAAAACCTGAAATATATACGGTATATATAGGTGGCGGAACACCCTCGTCGGTCGATAAGAACCTATTGAACGACCTATTCGATAAACTACGTGTCAATTTTGACCTGTCAAAGGTGGTGGAAGTCACCGTCGAATGTAATCCCGAGAGTGCGACGGAGGAATTGCTGCGTTGCTTGAAGGCAAACGGCGTAAACCGTTTGAGTTTCGGTCTGCAAAGCGTCAATGACGCCACTTTGAAGCGCATAGGGCGACTGCACGATTTCAAACAGTTTGAAAAAGCCCTGAAATTAGCGCGTCAGCTAGGCTTTGAGAATATCAACGCCGATTTGATAGTAGGTCTGCCCGAAACCAAAGAAGAATTTTATCGCTCGGTAGAAGTGGTTGGCGGCTTTAACTTACAACATGTAAGTATTTACGCCTTGGAATTGCACGAGGGAACGCCATTATACAATCTGTGTAAGGCAGAGTATCATTTTGACGACGACGAAATGGCTGATATGTACGACAAAGCCTGTGAGATACTGTTCAAATGCGGCTTAGAACGCTATGAAATCTCTAATTTCGCGAGAAAAGGACAGGAAAGCAAACACAATCTCAACTATTGGCAGGAAGGTCGTTACTTTGCATTTGGCGCAAGCGCAAGCGGTTTTGTCGGCGACGTCCGCTATACAAATCCGTATGAGATAAAGCAATATCTGTCTACTCCTGTCAAGCTCTTGCATAACGATTGTGAGAAGCTGACTGGTGGGGAACAGGCCAACGAATTCGTTATGCTCGGTTTGAGACTGATGGACGGAGTGTCGCTAGAGGAATTTGAAGCGAGATACAGCGTTGACTTTTTCGTTTTCTTCCCAAATGCCCGAAAACTTGTAGAGCTCGGTCTTTTACGCATAGATAGCGGTCGTGTAACCGTACCGCCCGACAAGCTCTACGTTGTAAACTCAATTCTCGTCGAACTTCTGATAATCTAGTTCTACTATGTCAAAAATTGGGCTTTTACAGAATACTATTTCACACATAGTATTCTAAAATAGCTCAAAATTTGATTAAAATACCCATTTGCATGGTGCAGAGGCTTGCAAATCTGCTTAAACTCTGTTATAATTACATAAGTAAATTTTATTGCAAATTATTTTTTGACAAAGTTTACCTATATAAGGTGTACAATGAAGCTATTGCAAATGAGGTATTTTCAGACGGTCTGTCGGTATGGCAGTATCACCAAGGCGGCGGAGGAGTTATTCGTCAGTCAGCCTACCATATCTTTTTGTCTGAAAGAGCTTGAGGAGGAATTTGGCGTAAAACTATTTCATCGCAGACACAACCGTTTGCAGTTGACGGTAGAAGGTCAGTTTTTCCTCGATAAGGTGAATTACATTTTGCAAGCGGTGGATTCTTTGTCTACGCAGATGAAGGACATGGGAAACAATCACAATCACGTAAAGATTGCCGTACCTGCAATGATTTCCACTTTTCTATTTCCGCGAATGTTCAACGCCTACACCGAGATGTACCCCCAGGTTGAACTGGAGATGTTGGAAACCGGCAGCTTGCAGGCACGCAAGCTCGTTGACGCCAACTCCGTTGACCTAGGCATCACAATTCTAGACAATTTCGTTTCCGATAGCTACAACGTGCTCCCTCTCGTGTCTACCGAATTGGTATTTTGCGTGAGCAAACGGCATCCGTTGGCGGGCAGAGACCGCATTTCTTTTAAGGAATTGGCAGACGAGCGCATAATTTTGTTCAAGGCGGACAGCTATCAGAATATTTTCATTAAGCGCGCCTTTTCCGAGGTGGGCGTCGACCCAAAAATTCTGTTGTACTCCTCCCAGCTGTACACAATCAAGGAGTTTTTGTCTTATGGCACGGCGGGCGCGTTCTTGTATAGACAAGTCGCCGAGATGGACAAAGATCTCGTATGCATACCGCTTGACCAGGCGATAATTCAAGAAATCGTACTGATTTGGTCCAAGAGTAGCAGTTTATATTCCGATTCGGAGAACTTCATTCAATTCGTAAAACAATTTCATTACAATAATCAGGAGGCAAAAAATGAATATTTGGCATGATATAGCTCGTAACAGAATAAGCTCAAACGACTTTTACGCAGTAATCGAGATTACAAAAGGCAGCAAAATGAAATACGAGCTTGACAAAGAGACAGGTCTGCTCGTACTCGACAGAATTTTGTACACGTCCACCCATTACCCCGCAAACTACGGCTTTATTCCCCGTACACTTGCCGAGGACGGCGACCCCATGGACGTATTGGTACTTTGCTCCGAACCGCTTTTGGCGCATAGCCTCGTCAGATGCTACCCAATCGGCGTAATCATCATGAACGACAACGGTTCAATGGACGAGAAGATTATCGCAATTCCGTATACCGATCCCAACTACAACACGTACAAGTCCATCAACGACCTACCCTCGCACATCTTCGAAGAAATGCAGCATTTCTTCACCGTGTACAAAGAGTTGGAGAACAAACCGACGTCGGTATCGGAAGTACACGACCTTGATGTCGCCAAGTCCATAGTGCAGAAGTCCATTGACAGTTATATAAAGAATATTTTGTCAAAACGTTAAAGAAAACCTGCAAGGTGATGCGCCTTGCAGGTTATTTTATTGATTGTAGTAGCTTTTCGCAATTTACCGTGCCGAAATTACGTTTTGTTTGCTGTTTTTGTTTCATTTTTATTTTGTATTATTTTCGCTTGCCTTGAAGTTGTACAGGGGCTTGACGTTTTCTTCGATTTCCACAGTGTCACCAATGTTGTCGATAATAGACTGCATGGGCTTGTACGCCATCGGCGATTCGTCGATAGTGGACTGCCCAACCGACGTTGAGAATATACCTTGCATAGACTCTGCAAATTCTTCAATGCTAATCAGTTGCTTTGCCTCGCCCCTGCTCATGAGACGTCCCGCGCCGTGGGGAGCGGAGTAGTTCCATTCCGGATTGCCTTTACCTACGCAAATCAGCGCGCCGTCGCGCATATTCATAGGAATAATCAGTCGTTCGCCCTTTTGCGCCGATACTGCGCCTTTTCTCAATATCATATTTTCCGTGTCAAGGTAGTTGTGAATTGTGGTGAAGCCATGCGACATAGTGAGCCCACATTCTGTCAGTATCGTTTCGGTTATCGCCTTTCTGTTGAGAACGGCGAATTGCTGTACGATTTTCATATCGTGGACGTAGTCGTCGAATAGCTGCCCCTCGCAGTAAGCAAGGTCTTGGGGGATTCGCGCCCCGCCGAAGCGTTTCAGCTCATGTTCTATTTCCTTTTCTCTACCTTGAAGTTTAAGCTGAAGTACCAGCATTTCCGCCGCCCTCTTGTTGAGGTCTGAGAAAGCCGCCTTTTGATAGTATCTTGCGACTTCGGTGCCGAGATGTCGGCTGCCCGAGTGCACGACGAGTAGTAGTTGACCGTTCTCGGCTTTGTCCACCTCGATGAAGTGGTTTCCGCCGCCCAACGTTCCCAGCGACATTTTAGCGTATTCGGTGTCAACGCGATTAGCGCACCTGAGGCTCTTCAAATCAATTTGTTTGAAGTAGCTATGCGCTCTCTGTCTCACTGCCATGCCGGAGGGAACGTAATTTCTGATTACGTTGTCGAGCTTGCCGAAGTCGATTTCGCGCTCGTTCAAGTAGGTTACTTCCATTCCGCAGCCGATATCTACGCCTACGAGATTCGGGATAATTTTGTCGCCGACAGTCATAGTCGTGCCAATGGTACAGCCTGCGCCTGCGTGAACGTCTGGCATCAGACGAATTTTCTGACCTTGAGACATGGGCTGATTGAGTATTTCGATAATCTGCGAAATGCTCTCTTGGTCGATTATATCGGTGTAAACGTACGCCATGTTGTATTTTCCACGTAATTCTATCATGTTCGTTCCTCCTTTTCCGACCAAACGCGCGTTGGTCTTATATTTGATGTTTTTTAGTTTTGGCATGGTAAATTGCAATAAAAAAACAGGTCTGTGACCTGTAGCTAAGCGAGAAAGCGTTTATGTTGCTAAATTTTGCGCGACGCTCCTTTCGCCGCCTACTACATCATATCTATATCATATCATATTCGCCCAGCTTGTCAAATGTTTTTCGCTTATTGGTTAATAAAAATGCGATGAGCGGCAACATAAAAGGCTTCTCTGTGCAAGGGGAGCTATCGCCAAAGGCGACTGAGGGACTGTCGTAATCTAATAATATTTTATTTATACAATAATCTACGCGCAGAATCTTGCAATAATATAAAATATTTGTTAGAATAGTATCATGGCACAATATGAACAAAATTCAATATTCAATGAAGAAAGGACTCTAAATATTCCACTCGCCGAGAGAATGAGACCCAAGGTGCTGTCGGAGTTTATCGGGCAGAGTCACATCATATACGACGGGTCTCTGCTTTGTCGCGCAATCAAGGCGGACAGGCTGGGCAGCTGTATTTTTTGGGGCGCGCCGGGCACAGGCAAAACGTCCCTTGCCAACGTGATTGCCAACACGACAGGCAGTCACTTTGAAAAGTTGAACGCCGTAAGTAGCGGTGTCGCCGACGCCAAGAAAATCATCGACGAGGCAACTCGCCGCTTCAACGCCTACGGACAGAAGACCTATCTCTTGCTCGACGAATGTCACCGTTGGAACAAGGCGCAGAGCGACTGCATGTTGCCCGCTATCGAAAAGGGCGTGATTACCCTTATCGGCTCGACGACGGAGAATCCCTACGTCGCAATGACTCGTGCAATAGTTTCACGGTGCCGCGTTTTCGAATTCTTACCCCTCAATAAAGACGACATAAAGAAGGGCTTGACACAGGCGCTTGAGCGTGACGTGGTTCTTTCGCGTCGCAAGATTATTCTGGACGACGACGCTCTGGAATACATCGCGGAGACTGCCGCGGGCGACTTGCGTAGCGCGTACAACGCCTTGGAACTTGCAGTTATGACCACCGATATGGACGAAGACGGCAGTGTGCGCGTCACCAAGCTAATTGCTTCGCAATCCATGCAGAAAAAAGCGTTATCCGTCGACACAGGCATGTATTACGACATGATTAGCGCGTTTATCAAGAGTATGCGCGGCAGTGACCCCAACGCGGCGATGTTTTGGTTCGAGAGGCTATTGGAAGCAGGCACCGACCCGTTACTTCTGGCAAGAAGAATTGTGATTCACGCTTCCGAAGACGTCGGTCTTGCCGACCCAATGGCGCTGGTGGTTGCAACGTCAGCGTTGACGGCCTTTCAAAATATAGGACTTCCCGAAGGGCGCATACCTCTTACTGAGGCAATTCTGTATATTTGCAACTGTCCGAAGTCCAATTCAGTAGTCACTACGCTTGACGCTGCGACGGCATCTGCCAAGAATAACCCAACTGCGCGCGTACCGAGCTATCTTATGGATATGAATTTCCCGAGAGGTACGGAAGAGCTAGACGCTCCTGCCTACAAATACCCGCACAATTACGGCGGATGGGTTGAGCAACAATATCTGCCCAACGACGTAAAGGACGAGGTATATTACACGCCGACAGGCAACGGTCAAGACGTAGGTTGTCGCCAACTCCGAAAAGGAAAGTTCAACGTTCCCGAAGGTCAGGAGGCAGGTTGCCCTATGCAGAAAAAATTAGGAATTAAGGTGAAAAATGATTAGACTTTACAATGTTTTAAAATCGTATGGAAAATCATCAAATTTGGCGGTAGATAATCTCTCTTTGGAGATAAAAGAAGGGGAAATTTTCGGCTTTTTGGGGCCGAACGGCGCAGGCAAATCCACGACGATCAAGATGATTACGGGAATTTTGACGCCAACAAGCGGAACTATTGAGGTGGACGGCGTGAATATTGCCGACAATCCGATAGCCGCAAAGTCGCGTATAGGATTCGTGCCCGACAACCACGAAATATACGAGACCTTGAAGGGCAACGAATATCTCAACTTTATAGGAACAATGTACGGCGTTTCTGCAAGCGATTTGAAAACGCGAGTGGAAGAATATTCGCGGTTGTTTGCCATGACTGATGCTTTGCCCAAAATGATTGGTTCCTATTCCCACGGAATGAGGCAAAAGCTTTTGATTATTGCCGCGCTCATTCATCACCCGAAGGTGTGGGTATTGGACGAACCCATGACAGGACTTGACCCGCAATCGGCGTTTCAGCTGAAACAGCTTATGAGAAAATACGCCGACGCGGGCAATACCGTGTTTTTCAGCTCTCACGTCATTGACGTGGTGGAGAAGGTGTGCGACCGCATTGCTATTATCAATCACGGCAAACTCGTCGCCGTCGATACGTTGGAAAATATTCGCAAGCAAAACTCAGAGTCTCTTGAGAACCTGTTCTTGTCAATCACTTCGGACGGTGAGCCGCAATGAAAAGATATTTTGCGTTAGTCAAACTGTTATTTACACAGCAATACAAACTACGCCCAAAGTCTGACGAGCGAAGCAGCAAGAAAAAGCGCGTAGGTACTGTTATTGCGTTAATTGCTCTAGCTCTGTGCTTTGCACCGACGGTAATCTCCATTGCCGTAGCTATCTACTATCTCGGGCGGCTGTCGGAAGGAAATGTGTACGTGGCGGGCTTCTTGGCGCTCATGTGTCAGGGGCTGGTATTAATGTTTGGATTGCATACCGTTATATCAAATGTTTTCGTGGTGAAGGATGCCGACAAGCTCTTGTATCTGCCTGTGCGAGTACATACGATATTTTTAGCAAAGCTGACGGTGGCGTATCTCAACGAGGTCATCACAACTGCGTTTGTGTCTCTCATTCTGCTATTGCCATTCGGCATAGGCGCGGGCGCATCGTTCGGTTACTACTTAATGCTACTGGTAGCTATTGCGACGATACCCATTCTGCCGTTATTCGTCGGTTGTATACTTGCTATGCCATTCTCAGCGCTCATTGCAAGGCTAGGCAAAAGTAGCGCAGTCAAGACGATTTTGCGCATTGGACTCTACGTGCTGATAATGGCAGTGTATATGTACGCAATGTACAGCTTCGGATTCTATACAAGCACGCCCAATGGCAATTTGATGGACGACCCCGAGTTGTTTATCAGCAATATTTTGAATGACTTCGTCGCTCGCCTTCAATCCTTCGTACCGTATTTACACCCGAATTACATGTTGGTAAGTTCTATGCTTGCGAAGACGTTTATCGGTTGGCTCGGGTATTTTGCTGCTGCGATAGGCGAATGCACGGCGTTGTTCGCTATCATTGCGCTCGTGTCGTTGCCATTCTACCGTCGAATGCTATCGACTTCTACCGAAGGCTACGGCGCAACTCGTCACAAAGCAAAGCCCGAACAATTCAGGGCAAGCAACAAGGGAGTAGTGAAGGAGTTAATCCTGACAGACTTCAAGCGGGTTGCCCGAGACGGTCAGCTGGGTTTTCAATCCTTTGCAGGCATAGTAATGCTACCGCTAATCGTTTTGATATTTTATTTCATTATGGGGCAGTCGACGGCAGAGGAAGCATCATTTTTGGAGTTTGTTGCGGTAGATCCACTGTATCAGGTAGTAGCGCCGCTAATTATATTGGCGTATATGACTTTACTCGGCGCGGGAACAAACGTACTGGGATTGTATCCGATATCAAGAGAGAACAAGACCATATCAATGCTCAAAAGTATCCCTGTGCCGTTTAGCAAAATCCTACTAGCTAAGGTTCTATTTGCAACTGCGGTTATGCTGACATGCGATACGCTGACTTGCTTGCTCATCGTTTTGCTGTTGGGTGTCAAGTGGTATTGCGGTATCGCAATGCTCATTACTATGGCATTGGTGTGCTTTGGTGCAATGTGTGTAACTACGCTACTCGACCTCAAAGATCCCAAGTTCGGTTGGACGAATTTCAACCAAAGCCTCAAAAACGCTAAAAACAGTTGGTTGGCAATGCTTATCGGTTTGCTAGCAACAGTTGGAGTAGCGGTTGTTGCGGTATGGTTTGTTATCTGGTACGTCGTTATGCCTGCGTGGTACGTAATGCTACTTATGTGGCTGTGTATCTTTGCACTGGCTGTAGGCTTTGCGGTGGTGGCGTACAAGGTTATGGTGGGTAAGTCGCAAAAGTACTTTGACCAAATAGAGGCGTAAGACAATAATTGTAAAAATCAATCTCACAAAAAGGGGAAAGTAATATGAAAAAGAACGTATTAGACGTGCTACGTGAGCGCGGATTTGTAAAACAGACGGTATTTGAAGACGAGTTGTATGAAATGCTGGGTAAGGAAAGCGTAACTTTCTATACAGGCTACGATCCAACTGCGGACAGCTTGACGGCAGGGCACTTTGTGACACTTATGGCAATGGCGCACATGCAACGCGCAGGACATCGCCCGATAATTTTGATAGGCGGCGGCACGGGCATGGTTGGTGACCCTAGCGGAAGAACCGATATGCGGTCTATGATGAGTAAAGAAACGGTGCAGCACAACGTGGAGTGCTTCAAAAAGCAAATGGCGCGTTTTATCGATGTGTCCGACGGCAAGGCGATATTCGTTAACAACGCCGATTGGCTGTGGAATCTCAACTATATCGACTTTTTGCGTGAAATCGGCACGTGCTTTTCCGTCAATCAGATGCTGACGGCAGAGTGCTTCAAACAAAGATTGGAGAAAGGACTGAGCTTCCTTGAATTCAACTATATGCTCATGCAGGGATACGACTTCCTCGTGCTCAATCGCAAATATAATTGCGTTCTGCAAGCAGGCGGAGACGACCAATGGAGCAATATGCTCGCCGGCGCAGACTTGATACGCAGAAAAGAGGGCAAGAAGGCATACGCATTGACGTACACGCTTTTGACAACCTCCGACGGCAGAAAGATGGGCAAAACCGCCAAGGGCGCTGTCTGGTTAGACCCGAATAAAACAACGCCTTTTGAGTTTTTCCAATATTGGCGCAACGTTGAGGACGACCGTGTAGAGCTGTGCTTGAAACTGTTGACGTTTGTGGAGCTGGACGAGATAAAGGCATTGACGGCGCACAACGACGAGCGTATGAACGCGGCAAAGGAACGCCTGGCTTACGAAGTTACTGCAATAGTGCACGGCAAAGAAGTCGCCGACGAAGTGTTGAAGCAGGTTCGCGCGTCTTTCTCGCAGGACGTTGACAATATGCCTTTGGTGGAGATAGAGCAACCGACTAACATCATCGACATTCTAGTAAAGTGCGGACAGTGCAAGTCCAACGGCGAGGCAAGACGTCTAGTTGAAGGTGGCGGCGTGTCTGTAAACGACGAAAAGATAAGTTCGCCGTCTTGGACGCTACCGAGTACGGCTCTTGAAAAGGGCGAGTTTGTGCTGCACAAGGGCAAAAAAGTGCATTTGAGAGTTGTAATCAAGTGAAAGAATATACAACAATAGCAAATATTGAGACGGTTGCGGAAATCGTGATTGAAAAGTCGCGGTTCATTGCGTCTGCCGTGCACGTCGATAGCGTCGAAGAAGCCGTCGAGTTTGTCAACGGAAAGCGTAAGCAGTATTTTGACGCAACGCATAATTGTTACGCGTACGCGGTGGGCGATAGGGTGAAATTCTCCGATGACGGCGAGCCACAGGGCACGGCGGGTATGCCTATTTACGAATGCATCAAGAACAATGGTCTTGACCGCCTATGTGTGGTTGTGACACGCTATTTCGGCGGAATCAAGCTGGGCGCAGGCGGACTTGTTCGGGCGTATAGCGGCAGTTGCGCGGAGGTTTTGAAGCAATGCGAGAAGCTGGCCATGACCGACTGCACACGCGCGGAAGTGGTGATAGAGTATTCGCTCTTGAAGCCGCTGCGCAAGGCGCTTTTGCCATACGCCCACGAAGAAAGTGTCGAATACGGCGATAAAGTGTGTATAGTATTCCTGTTTCCTACGGCTTCATTAACTACTATTTCAGACATAGTATCGCAAACTACGCTTGGAAAGGGCAAATTTGCCGCTAAAGAACAAATTTTAAGCCCATTTTCTGTTGGTTAGGCGGTCGCTGCTGATGATTACTTTTTAAAAAATAAAAAAGGAACTGTAAAAGTGTCAAAAGTACAATTAAAGGGCGCGAATTTACTCGCGCCGTTGCCTGTGTTGATGGTAACCGTTGGCAATATGGAAAATGCAAATATAATCACGGTAGCTTGGACGGGTACAATCAATTCCGTCCCGCCGCGCGTATACGTATCCATTCGTCACGACAGATATTCCTACGATATATTGAAAGCGGGCGGCGAATTCGTTTTGAATTTCACGACGGACAAGCTGTTGCCTGTGTGTGACTATTGCGGCATACGCAGCGGCAGAGATATGGACAAATTTGCCGAAATGAAGTTGACGAAATTGCAGGCTAATACCGTTGCCGCGCCGTTGATTGCAGAAAGTCCCATAAACGTTGAATGTAGGGTGTTTGACGTACTTACCCTCGGTTCGCACGATATGTTTCTTGCTGACGTACTGGCTGTGGACGTGGACGAGGAGTACCTTGACGAAAAGGGTGGCATAGACTATGCCAAAGCGCATCTTGTCAGCTATCAGCATGGCGGCTATTACGCTACGGGCAAGCAACTGGGGCGGTTTGGCTTTGCCGCGCAGAAGAAGTACATTGCAAATTACGGCAAAGGCACGGACGCGACGGCCACAGGTGTGCCGCTTGCAAAACGCAAACCGACTAAGAAAAATAAAACAAAATGAATTTTTTCTCTATTTGATAATAAATCGGGGTAAATGGTGAATTTACAAAAATTGAACGACGCGCAAATAAAAGCCGTAACTGCCCCCTTAGCTCCAACGTTGGTGCTGGCAGGAGCGGGTAGCGGCAAAACGCGCGTATTGACCAACAGAATACTCTATCTTGTGCAGGAATGTGGCGTAAGTCCGTCGGAAATACTTGCAATCACTTTCACCAACAAGGCAGCCAACGAAATGAAACGCAGGCTGTTCGATTTCGACTGTCATGCGGAATACATGCACATATCTACGATTCACTCTTTTTGCGCTACGGTATTGCGCCTTGAAGCCAAGACGTTAAATCGCGGCAGTAACTTCTCCATCTACGACGAGGACGAGAAAAAGAGCGTACTCAAAAAAATTGTCAAGGGCATATTTGATGACGGCGATATGAAAATGGTGGACGGCTTTTGCGACAGCATTTCCGATATCAAAAACAATGCGCCGGAGTTGCTGGACGGCGACATCGCCGAGCTTGCCGCAACCGACGAATATTTGCAAGAACAGCTTGACAAGCTTTCAGCTGTTACGGAATGTGTGGACAATGAAGAGCTACTAAAGGTAATTTGTGAATACAGTGACAAAATGGCGGAAAACAACGCCATGGACTTTGACGATTTGTTGTATTATACGCACAAATTGTTCACTAGCTTTCCCGAAGTTTTAGACAAGTACCGTGACAGGTTCAAGTTTGTCTTAATCGACGAATTTCAAGACACAAACAAGGTTCAGTATCAGATTTTCAAGCTGTTGGGCGAAAAGCACCGCAACATTTTCGTAGTGGGTGACGACGACCAGTCCATTTACAGTTGGCGCGGCGCGGACGCGTACAATTTGCAGAAATTCCAACGCGATTTCCCCGACTGTAACGTGTACAAGTTAGAGCAAAACTACCGCTCGACAAAGCGTATATTGGAGGTTGCCAACGCGCTCATCGCTCCAAATACTAACCGTTTTGACAAGGTGTTGTGGACTGACAACGAGGAAGGTTTGAAGGTCCAACTCTTTTCCGCGTATAGCGAACAGGACGAGGCGTATTTCGTGTGTGAGCAGATAAAAAATCTTCGCTACCTCAACCCCGACTACAAGCTGAAGGATTTCGCCATTCTCATGCGTATCAACGCTTTGTCGCGTAGCTTTGAACAGCAGTTTGCCCGCAACAGAATACCGTACAAGGTATTTGGCGGTTTCAAGTTCTTCGAGCGTAGAGAAATTAAAGACGTTTTAGCCTATCTTAAACTTATTCACAACCCTTACGACAACGAGGCGTTTATTCGCGCTTTGAACGTCCCGAAAAAACGCGGAATAGGTGATACCTCTATAGCTAAGCTCAACGCGCTATCGGTGGAATACGGCTTGCCATTGATTGACGTCGTTTCCGACGAACGCAATTTGGACATATTCAACTCGACAACTCGCGCAAAGCTACTTGACTTTTATAAGTTGGTCACAGAGTTAACAGAGCTGTCGAAAAATAACAACGTCAGCGTTTTCGTGCATTTAATGCTTGACATTTTGCAGTTCAGGCAAGCTCTGATAGACGCGGGAGACGAGGATAGAGCGGCAAATATTGACGAATTTGAAGAATCTGTCATTGACTTTCAACAGACCGATCCATTAGCCAATTTGTCCGACTATTTGCAGGCGGTTAGTTTGTCATCGGACATTGACGAGGCAAATAACGGCGATTACGTGACAATTGCGACAATTCACGCCGTCAAAGGTTTGGAATTCAAGGTAGTATTCGTAGTAGGACTGGAGGATGGACTGTTTCCCCTGTCGCGTTCTACCTACGAGTTGGAATCCCTACAAGAGGAACGCCGCCTAATGTATGTAGCCGCAACTCGGGCGGAAAAGCGTCTGTATCTCACGCGCGCAACCTCGCGATTCGTCTGGGGACAGCGCAAGAATACTCTTGCGAGCAAGTATTTCAACGAAGTTCAGAAGCTGTATACTCCAGAACGCAAGCCCGCGAGCGAAAGGGATTTATCTAATAATGAATTTTTGGATAAACTCATACAAAAAGAACCTACGCCACGTCCCGCGCCCAATCAAGGCAAGAGTGACGGTGACCTCAAGGCGTATCGAGTGGGGCAGATGGTGGAACATGCAAGCTTCGGCAAAGGCATAATTTTGATGATAAACCGCGACGTAGCCGACGTCGTGTTCGAGTCGGTGGGCAAAAAGTCACTCAATTTGAAGTTCGCTCCGCTGAAAATTATCTAGGCATCGGGCATTCCGCACAAAACGGCTTCACGTCGCAAAGGACGAAGGGCGCTAGTTGCAGATTGTTTTGTAGCGGAACACCCTCGCTTATGTAGTGTAGGTTGGTAGAGAATATAAAGTTGAACCTTTTTAGGAGTGTAATCTATTATGACGATGCAGGAAATGGTAGATCAACTGAACAAATGGGCGCACGAGTATTACGTGCTTGATAATCCGTCGGTACCCGATACGGTATACGACGCTTTGTACGACCAACTCGTTTTCTTGGAAAAACAAACAGGCGTGGTTTTGCCCGACAGCCCGACGCACCGTGTTGGTGGCGAAACGCTCAAAAGTTTTGCTCAACACACTCATTTGAAACGTCTGTACAGTCTTGACAAGGTGCAGAGCTTTGGCGAACTACGCGAGTGGGTGGACAAGGTGCAAAAGGCTGTAGGCGAAGTGGAATTTACCGTTGAATTGAAGTATGACGGACTGACCATCAACGTGACGTATCGCGACGGCAAGTTCGTAGGGGCGGCAACCCGCGGCAAGGGCATAGTAGGCGAGGACGTAACCGAGCAAGTGAAAACTATTCGCACCGTGCCGCTGACCATTCCCTTCAAAGGTGTGTGCGAACTGCAAGGCGAAGGAATAATGCGCCTATCGGTGCTCAAAAAATACAACGAAAGGCATCCCGACGAACCGCTGAAAAATGCGCGTAACGCCGCGTCGGGAGCAATCAGAAATCTCAATCCCAAAACTACTGCGGATCGCAATCTTGACGTAGTGTTTTACAGTAATGGCTATGAAGAGGGCTTAAACGTCGCTACTCAGACGGAATTGATGGAGTTTCTGCGCAGTTGCGGAATGCTCACGAACTACGTGTTCAAGACAGCGAGAACGTTTGAGGAAATCAAGGCAATCATTCTGGAAATCGGCGAAAAGCGCGACTCCTTCGACTTTCTCATCGACGGCGTGGTCATAAAGGTTAACGATTTTGCAACGCGCGAAGAGCTGGGGTATACCGACAAATTTCCGCGTTGGGCGGTAGCGTTCAAATTCGACGCAGAGCAAGTGACTACAACGCTACTTGACGTAGAGTGGCAGGTTGGCCGTACAGGCAAGCTGACGCCTATCGGCAAGCTCGAGGCGGTTGAGCTATGCGGAGCTACAATTCAGCGGGCGACCTTGAACAATTTCGGAGATATTACGCGCAAAAATTTGAGAAAGGGCGCGTTAGTCTTCGTTCGTCGCAGTAATGACGTTATACCCGAAGTCCTTGGTGCGGCAGAGGTCGGCGGTATCAAGATTGAGAAGCCTACGCACTGTCCTGCATGTGACTCGAAATTGGTTGAAGTGGGCGCAAATCTGTACTGTACGAATGCCGAGCATTGCCGTCCGCAGATTGTGGCGAGAATTGCACATTATTGCTCGAAAAAAGCCTGCGATATCGGGGGCATAAGCGACAAAACAGTCGAGTTACTTGTAGATAAATTAGGCGTCAAGTCTGTTGCGGATTTATATAGCTTGACTGAAAGCCAGTTGAGCGAGATATTTATTACAGACGAGAGGAAAAAGGGAAACGTCACCTCCAAAAAGGCGCAAAACGTCGTCGCCGCAATCGAAAAGAGCAAAGAGGTGTCATTGCCGCAGTTTATATTTGCGTTGGGACTGGACAATGTGGGAACTGTCACTGCTAAGGACCTCGCGACACGTTTTGGCAGTGTAGAGAACCTGTCTAAGGCTACGGTCGAGGATTTGATTCAAATTAACGGCGTGGGCGACGTGGTGGCAGACGGAATAGTTCAATTTTTTGACGAAGAGCAAAATATGGAAATTATTCATAGGCTCAAAGATATCGGCATTGCCCCGAGCTACGAGCAGAAGGCGGCTGTTGGCGTCTTTGTCGGCAAAAAGGTGGTGCTGACCGGGAGTCTTGCTCACTACACGCGCGGACAGGCTAGCAAACTTATCGAAGAACAGGGCGGTGAAATTGCCTCGTCGGTTTCCAGGAGTGTCAATTTGGTAATCGTCGGCGCAGATGCAGGCAGTAAGTTGGAAAAGGCGCGTTCACTCGGCATTGAAGTAATCGACGAAGAGCGTTTCGTCGAATTACTCGCAGAAAAATAGTTCGCAACTGCCAATAAAGTGAAATTAACCGTCTATCAATACCTTGAAAATAATTGAAATAAATTATTATTTATGCTAAAATATAAATTTGTAGAAAGCGTTTAGGTGAACTATGAAAAGCATGACAGGCTACGGCAAAGCGACGGTCAAGCGCGATAGCCGTGAATTAACAATAGAAATGAAGAGTGTCAATCACAGATTTTTGGACGTTTCGCTGAAAATTCCACGCGCCTTTATTGAATACGAGGACGTGATTAGGAGCGGACTTGCCAAAGGGCTTTCTCGCGGTCACGTAGACGTTTTTCTTAACTACACGCTGGTTGGCGATACCGACAAGACTGTTGCGGTGGATTTGTCACTCGCCAAAGGCTACGTCGAAAGTGCTCGCGCACTTCAAGCGGCGTTTCCCGAATTGCACTTCGACTTCAATATCAACGCACTTATGCGCTCTAACGAAGTGCTGACTTTGAAACAAACTGAAGAGGACGGCGAAGTCATTCGCGAAATGTTAGCCGAAGCGGTGGCTGCGGCTGTAAACGCATTGAACACTATGCGCGAAGTAGAAGGCAATGCGTTGAGAGCTGATATTCTCGGCAAAATCGACAATCTGGAAAAGATGCTTTCGAAGGTGAAAGAGTACGCGCCACTCGTTGCCGAACAGTACAGAGAAAAACTTCGTACGCGAGTTGCCGAAGCTCTTGGCAGTGTTCAGCTTGACGAAGCGAAGATTGTCAATGAAGTGTGCTTCTTCGCTGACAAATCATGTATAGACGAAGAAATTACTCGTCTGACCAGCCATATCGCGAGGGCAAGAGAAATCTTATCAACAGACGAGCCCGTAGGAAGGAAGTTGGATTTTTTGGTGCAGGAATTTAACCGCGAAACCAATACGATTTGCTCTAAATCCAGCTATCTGGACTTAACCAACGTCGCATTAGAGATGAAAAACGAGATTGAAAAAATCCGTGAACAAATACAAAACTTAGAATAAACTTTACTTTCAGAGGTATTTATGGAAGAACATAAAATGGGTAAACTCATTATCATCTCCGGTCCGAGCGGAGCAGGCAAGGGTACGATTTGCGCGGAGCTTATGCGCCTTATGCCCGACCTTGTGCTTTCCTGCTCGGTTACTACGCGTTCGCCGCGTCCAAACGAGCGTAAGGATCGCAGTTATTTCTTTGTGTCGGAAGAAACCTTCCTTGAAATGGTGCGCAAGAATGAATTGTTGGAATACGACCAACACTTCGAGAACTACTACGGCACGCCCAAGAAATTCGTCGTTGATATGTTGAACTACGGCAAGGACGTAATTCTTGAAATCGACGTAAAGGGCGCGTTACAAGTAAAGTTAAACTATCCGGACAGTATTTTGTTTTTCATCGAAGCGCCAAGCGAACAGGCGCTGTACGAAAGGCTAATTAAGCGCGGTTCGGAGAGCGAAGAAAAAATTAAGATTCGTATGGCAAGAAACAAATTGGAGCTTGCGCAACGCGATAAGTACGACTATTGCATTATGAACGACGACCTCGATAGAGCAGTTGCTGAAATTATTGATATTTTGAAAGAAAGGAGAAAGTAAACATGATTACGAAACCCCCTATTGACGAATTGACGGAAAAGGCTGGCGACAAATACGCTTTGTGCTGTGTAATTGCTAAGCGCGCAAAGGAGCTTAACAATAGCTCCGAGCTTCCCCAGAACTTCAAGCCTATCTCCTACGCGGCAGGAGAGTTTGACGACGGCATTACCGAAATCAACAGAAAATAAGGCTTTGTAAAACCATAAGAGGTTGTCTTACAAACCCTTGTTGCAGAGGACGACAATAACATGTTGAAATTGCAGGGCAAAAACATTGTAATAGGAATAACCGGTGGCATAGCCGTATATAAGGTTTGCCAAGTGGTTCGCGGCTTCAAAAAGCTAGGCGCAAACGTCGACGTCATCATGACGAAAAATTCGACGCAATTTGTCGCGCCTTTGACCTTTGAGACGCTATCGGGTCGTCCTGTCGTTCACGATATGTTCAAACGTAAGACCGAATGGGAAGTTGAACATATTTCTTTGGCGAAAAAGGCAGACATATTCCTCGTTTGTCCCGCAACTGCTAATATTGTTGGAAAATATGCCAACGGTATCGCCGACGATATGCTGTCAACGACGCTCATGGCAACGACTGCGCCAGTGGTAATCTGCCCTGCAATGAACACTAATATGTACAAGAGTGTATCGTTTAACAAAAATCTGGATACGCTTGTGTCTCGAGGTGTTCACGTTGTAAAGGCGGAGAGCGGTTTTCTTGCCTGCGGCGACACAGGCGACGGACGTATGGCAGACCCAGATATAATCGTCGACTGCTGTGTCAAACTCCTGTGCCCAGTAGAGGATTTGCAAGGCAAGCGCGTGCTTGTGACCTGCGGAGCAACCATTGAGAAATTGGACGACGCAAGATATATCACCAATTTTTCCAGCGGCAAGATGGGGGCGGCAATTGTATCCGCGGCGTTAAACCGTGGTGCAGACGTTACCGTATTGCTTGCTCGCCACACTGCGGAAATCGACGCAAGAGCAAAGATTGTGAACGTCGAAACGACTGAACAAATGTACAATCGCGCAGTGGAGCTTGCGAGCGAGCATGATATTTACGTACTTGCGGGCGCGCCGTGCGACTATCGTCCCGAGAAGTTCTACGAAAGTAAAATCAAGTCGGAAGAGTTGACAGTAAGGTTTATTAAAAATCCCGACATTGCCGAGAAGATTGGTTCAATTAAGGGTGACAAATTTTTGTGCATATTCTCTGCCGAAACGGATGACGGCGTGAACAACGCAAGAAAAAAACTATTGAAAAAACACGCCGATTTGGCGGTATTAAACGATGTCAAGCATAATGACGTATTTGGCAGTGACACTAACGTCGTTTCGCTTGTCACCGCTGACAGCGTCGCGGACTACCCTGAAATGAGTAAGCTTGACGTTGCCGATTTAATTTTAGACAGGGCTATTAACAAATGATTTATTCGGTCATCGTGGACATTTCCGCAAGCGAAGTGGATAGAATATTCGACTACAAGGGCGAGGGCTACAAGGTTGGCACTCGCGTTTTGGTTGATTTTGCCCACAGAAAAACCGAAGGATATATCGTTTCCGTCAAGGAAACTACCGACTACGACCCGAGCAAAATAAAAGAGATAATTCATCCTCTCGACGACTTTGAGGCAATTTCAAAAGATCTGCTCGAGCTTGGGGAGTTCATGCGGCGCGAGTATCACCTGCGCTGGGTGGACGTATTGCGGCTGTTTATTCCCGCAGAAATGCGTGGCAATAGGGTAAAGGTGCTGTCAAAAAAACAGATTTGTTTGGCTACAAACGACAGTTTGGACGTGATACTTAGTTCACTGAAACCCAACGCCACGTTGCAGAGGGATTTGGTGACTTTTTTATATCTCAACGGTGCAACGCTTGCCGAGACGCTTAACAACGAATTTAGTTATGCGACGGTTAAGGCGCTAGTAAGTAAAGGAATACTGGAAGAACATGAAATCGTAATACGTCGCACGCCCTACAAGGATTTGAAGGTCGCTTCGGCAGACAAAAAGGTCCTTCTTGACTTTCAACAACGCGCGGTAGACACCGTTTTGTCCGACAGAAAAGGTAAGTATCTTCTTCACGGCGTCACAGGCAGTGGCAAAACGGAAGTGTACCTGACAATTATGGAACAAATCGTCGCCGAAGGTAAAACTTGCATTATGCTTGTGCCGGAAATATCTTTGACGCCCAGTATGCTGCGCCAACTACGCGAACGGTTTGGCGATACGGTGGCGTTAATGCACAGCGGGTTGTCTATTGGCGAGCGTTACGACGAGTGGTTGCGGTTGAAAAACGGCGAAGCGCAAATTGCCGTCGGTGCTCGAAGCGCGGTATTTGCGCCATTGCAAAATATTGGCGCAATTATCATCGACGAGGAGCACGACAGCAGTTACATATCCGACTTTAATCCGCGCTACAACACGGCAGAAGTGGCAAATTTCCGTGCGGAACAGAACGGCGCCTTGCTGCTGCTGGGGTCTGCTACGCCCAATCTAGGCAGTTATTACGCGGCAAAACAGGGCAAACTGAAGCTTATAGAAATGCCACAGCGCATCAATCAAAAGCCGTTGCCCAAGGTTGAAATTGTCGACATGTCGCTAGAGACTCGCAGGGGCAACAGAGGTGTATTCTCCAACGTTCTCAAGCAAAGGCTTGCCGAGACTTTAGAAAAGGGCAATCAGGCAATGCTGTTCCTCAACCGTCGCGGGTATTCGTCGTTTCTCATGTGCACGAAGTGCGGCTACGTCGCCAAGTGCGCAGACTGCGACGTAAGTCTGACCGTTCATCGCGAAGATAATATGCTCAAATGCCATTATTGCGGCAAGCATTACTACATGCTTAATAAATGCCCCGAATGTCACGAGAGCAGTTTCAGAATGGGCAAAATCGGCACGCAACAGGTGGTTCAGCTTTTGAATGAAATGTTTCCCAACGTTACAGTGCTGAGAATGGATGCCGATACGACGCAGACAAAGGAAAGTCACGCGAAGATTCTCGAAGCTTTCCGCAAGGGTGAAGCGCAAATACTCGTTGGTACGCAGATGATAGCTAAGGGACACGACTTCCCCAAGGTCACTCTAGTTGGCATTTTGGACGGCGATCAAAGCCTTCATCACTCCGACTATTTGGCGACGGAGCGAACCTTTCAGCTTATCACGCAGGTAGCGGGACGTAGTGGGCGCAATGAGGACACGGGAACCGTGGTGTTGCAGACCTACACTCCAACGCATTATTGCTTACAGCTTGCGGCTAAGCAAGATTACCTTGGTTTTTACAAGAGAGAAATCAGTCTAAGGGAAGCATCGGCATTTCCGCCGTTTGCTGAGATTGTACGAATTCTCTACCAGGGCGAAAAGGAGAATGATTGCATAGACGAGTTGACCGAACACTACGCCGAGCTGTCAAATCTCAAAGGCGAATATTCGGCTAGCTTTTACTATATGGACAAGATGCGTTGCCCCTTGAAACGCGCAGAAAAGAAATACCGTTTTCAGATTTTGTTGAAGCTCAATAAGGACGCTTTGGAAGAGGTGTTACCTAGAATTCACAGCATCTGCGACGACAAAAAACGCAGTAGTGTGCAGGTGTTTGTAGAACGCAATCCGCAAAGCTTATCATAGGTGAATTATGGCAAGAAGAAACATTTTAAAAATGGGCGACCCGCTTTTGAGAAAAATAAGCAGGCCTGTAGAAAAGTTTGACGAGAAATTACACGTGTTATTGGACGACATGATCGAAACGCTGCATTCTGTCGGTGGCTTGGGACTTGCCGCGCCGCAAGTCGGAGTGCTTAAACGCGTCTGCATTGTCGAATATGACGACGAACTGTATGAACTCGTCAATCCTGTATTGGTCAAAAGCTCGGGCAAGTGTGTAGACAACGAAGGTTGCTTATCTGTTGTCGGTTTTCGCGGTTTGGTGGAACGCCCCGAAAAGATTGTCGTAGAGTACTTTGACCGCAATGGCAAAAAACATACCCAACGCGCAGAGGGCTATTTTGCGCGCGTATTTTTGCACGAAATGGATCATCTCGACGGTATTCTGTTTGCCGACAAAATGATTAAAAAATTGAGAGAAGACGAGTAACATAATGAAGGTAGTATTTTTGGGTACGCCCGATTTCGGCGTGCCTGCTTTAAAAAAGATAATGGAAAGTCACCAAGTTGTCGGTGTTGTTTGTCAGCCCGACAAGGTTGGCGCGCGCGGAAAGGTGGAGTTCTCGGCAGTGAAAAAATTCGCTTTGGAACACGGTTTACCGTTGTTCCAATTTGAAAAAATTTCTCGTGACGGCGTAAATTGTCTCAAAAGCCTTGCGCCCGACATAATGGTAACTGCCGCGTATGGACAAATACTGTCGCAGGAAGTTATCGACATTGCCCCTCACGGAATCATTAACATCCACGGTTCGTTACTGCCCAAGCTTCGCGGCGCCGCGCCTATTCAGTACGCGGTACTGTTGGGACTAAACAAAACAGGTATAACCATCTTGAACACCGTGCGTAAGGTTGACGCGGGCGAAATCATTTTGCAGAAAAAGCTTGATGTGTTACCATATGAGACTAACGGCGAGTTGTTTGAACGCATGTCGCAACTCGGCGCGGACGCAGTAGTCGAGGCATTACACCTTATAGAAACAGGCAAAGCCGTCTACACGCCGCAAGTGGAAGAGGATGCGACCTTTTGCAGTAAAATTACTGCCGAGCAGGAACGTATTGACTGGAGTAAGCCTAGTGGCGAGATTATCAATTTGGTTCGCGCACTTAATCCTTCCCCCGCCGCTTGGACTGAGGTAGATGGAAAGAGACTCAAAGTCTATGCTTTGCGCCCGAGTGAAAAGGATTACCAAGGAGTCGCAGGTGAGGTTGTCGAGTGCGGTAAGAAGACACTTTCAATAATGTGCGGCGACGGCAAGGCGGTGAACGTTATCGAATTACAGGCAGAGAATGCGCGCAAAATGGACATAGTTAGCTTCTTAAACGGCAGAAAAATTGCCATTCACGCGGTGTTGAAATAATGAATACCGCATTTCTGAAAAGCTTTGAGACGCTGTCGCAGGTTTACTCGGAAAAGGCGTTCTCAACTTTTGCGCTCAATAGAGCTCTCAACGCGTGTAAGCAACAGGACAAGGCGTTGATAACAAAAATCGTCTACGGCGTACTCGACAATGATATTAAATTGGATTACATAATATCTCGTCACGTCAAAAAAATGCCCAAAGGCGAGACTCTGATATTTCTTAAAATCGGCGTGTATTGCCTGATGGATTTGTCTTTGCCCGTCTATACGGTGGTCAATGACGTAGCGGAGCTTGCCAAGCTATCGGGCGACAAGCGAATAGTTGGTTTCGTCAATGCCACCCTTAAAAACATTGCGGCAAATATTAAAGACTTTGACGCCTATCCGCAAGACCCTATTTCTCGGTTGTCAGTCGAGTATTCATACCCCGAGTGGGCGCTAAAAAAACTAATCAAAGACTATGGCTTAGAGGTTGCGACAAAGATTATTTCAACTCGCCTCGACAGCCGAACGACTGTGAGATTTCACGAAAAAACCGACGCCGACATCATAAGTAAAAAATATGGCGTAAATTCTGAACGGACGGTATTCGACGACGCGTTTTATCTAAAAGGCGCATTGCCGAGCAACAGTAGCGATTACACACCGCAAAGTTTGTCCTCTATGGCGATTGCAAGAATTTGCAGCAATTTGCTATCGGGTGTTGGCAGTTTTCTTGACTGTTGCGCAGCTCCCGGCGGCAAGTCAGTATACGTCAAACAGTTGCGTCCCAACCTTAAGGTGACGTCCTGTGACGTGCATGCGCACCGTGTGGGACTGATCGAGAGCTACGCCAACCGCATGGATGTAAAGCTTGAAACTCGCTGTCAGGATATGACTGAGTATTTGGCGGAATTTGAACAGGCTTTTGACATGGTGTTAATCGACGCGCCGTGTAGTGGCTTTGGCGTGCTTGATACTCGACCGGATATTAAACTTTTCAGGCAGAGCTTGGATATTTCGGAGCTAATGAAGTTGCAATATGCAATTCTCTGTAACTGTTGCAATTACGTGAAGGTTGGCGGTCATCTCGTCTACTCAACGTGTACAGTATTCGACAATGAGAACGGTCAGAATATTCGTAAGTTTCTGAAGGAACACGAAAACTTTACTTACGGCAAAATAGCGTTGCCGCAATTCGAGCAAGCAGACGGCAAGGCGTACTATCAGTTTTTGCCGTACAAGGACGGCGTACAGGGTTTTTTCGTAGCCGTCATCATGAGGACGAAATAATGGTACTTTTGCAGGATTTAACGCTATCTGAGTTAAATCAATATTTGACGGAAAACTACGGCGTAAAGCCGTTTGTTGGCAAGCAAATATATCAATGGCTCACCAAGTCGGTGGATTTTGACGGTATGACTAATGTTCCCAAAGCGTTACGCGAGCAGTTGAAACAGAATTGCGTCGCCGTATCGTGCAAAATCATTCAAACGCTGACCTCGGCGCTGGACGGTACGCAAAAGTTTTTGTTTGAACTTCACGACGGCAACGTAATAGAGGGCGTGCTGATGAAATATAAGTACGGCAATACCTTGTGTGTATCCAGTCAGGTTGGTTGCCGCATGGGTTGCAAGTTCTGCGCAAGCACTCTCGGCGGGCTTGTACGCAATCTGTCCGCTGGAGAGATTCTGGGGCAGGTGCTCGCCGTCAACGCTCTCGGAAACGGTAAAGAACGGTACGTCACAAATATCGTTCTGATGGGAAGCGGTGAACCGCTTGACAACTTTGATAACGTGGTGAAATTCTTGCAGTTGGTGAGCGACGTCGACGGTATAAACGTATCCGAACGCAATATTTCGCTGTCGACTTGCGGAGTAGTTCCAAAAATTCGCGCTTTAGCTGATATGGGGTTTTCTCTCAATTTGACGTTGAGCCTCCACAACGCCGACAACGACGAACGTAAGCAGATTATGCCCATTTCCAACGCATATTCCGTTGAGGAGGCGGTATCCGCTTGCCGCTATTATTTTCAAAAGACAGGCAGACGCGTGATAATCGAGTACACGCTCATAGACAAACAAAACGACAGCTACGCTCACGCTTTGAAATTAGCGTCATTGCTTAGTGATATGTCGGTTCACGTCAATGTGATTGCTCTAAATCCTGTGAAAGAAACAGGTTTAAAGGGCACGAGCGAAAGCAATTTGAAAAAATTCATCGGGAATTTGGAGAAACTGGGAGTATCTGCAACGCGCCGTCGCACGATGGGGCAAGACATTGAGGGCGCGTGCGGGCAACTGCGTAGACGCTATTTGGAAGGTGGCAATGGCAACTAAATTAGGTATTGTAGTTAAATCTGTCGGAGGAGTATTTACGGTGCGCGGCGATGACGGAAATAAATACGTCTGTTTTGCGCCAAAAAAATTGCGCTACAACGATTTGGATTTAGTAGTTGGCGACAGAATCAAATTTGATGACATTAAGCGAGGCAAAGGCGTCGTCAACGAGATAATCCCTCGAAAAAACAAACTTACGCGACCTGAAATTGCCAACGTCGACGTCTGTTTTATCGTTCTTGCCTGTGAACCGCAACCAGATTTGTACCTCTGCGATAAATTACTTATTAACTGCTTTCAAGAAAAAATCGAGCCGATAATCGTCGTCAATAAAATGGATGTTTCCGCGAATGCTGCGGAGCAAGTCAAGCAAAATTATGCCTCCGTTACAGACATAATTTGTGTATCAGCTCTTGATAACGCCAGTGTTATGCAATTGACAAATTATCTGAAAGACGGCAAAGTCGCTTGCTTTGCGGGACAGTCGGCAGTGGGCAAAACGTCCATACTCAACGCATTATTGCCGAATTTTAACGGTGCAACGGGCGGACTTTCCGCTAAATCGGGGCGCGGTATGCATACAACGAGGCACAGCGAATTGCATGCAGTTGGAGATGGCTATATCGTAGATACCTGCGGCTTCTCCCTATGCGATTTCAAGGGTATTCGTTCGGACGAGCTGCGATTGTATCTCGACGATTTTGTCGAACTTTCCCACGGTTGCAAATTTACCTCTTGCACACACACCGTCGAACCCGACTGCGCTGTGAAGCTTGCGGTTGAACAGGGGCGGCTGTGCAATGCGCGTTACGAGCGTTATTTAGAAGAATATAGAGAGCTAGTTGAGATAGAAAAAAAACAGTATTGAGAGGTTGTTATGAGAAAAATATTTGTGAGTCCGTCCATACTTACGGCAGATTTTGCTCGGTTGGAACAGGAATGTAAGGCACTCGAGAAGAGCGGGGCAGATTGGATTCATTGCGACGTCATGGACGGCAATTTTGTGCCTAATTTGACCTTCGGTATGCCTGTTGTTAAGAGTATTCGCAAGTGCGTCGTGTTGCCGTTGGACGTTCATTTGATGATTGACCGACCCGAAAGGTACGTTGCGCAATTTGCCGAAGCGGGCGCAAATCTCATAACCATTCACGCCGAAGCTACCGACGACGTGGCGGGCTGCTTGAAACTCATTCGTAGCTGTGGCAAGCAGGCTGGCATCTCCTTGAAGCCCAATACCCCCGTCGAGGTTTTAGAGCAATATCGCGGACTGTTCGATATGATTTTGATTATGTCGGTTGAACCCGGGTTTGGCGGACAGTCATTTATCGAAGGCAGTGTGAAAAAGATTAAGAAAGCAAAAGAGCTATTCCCCGACGTTCTTATCGAAGTGGACGGCGGAATTAACAAGCATACTGCAAAAAAGGTCATCGCCGCAGGTGTAGACGTGATAGTAGCCGGTAGCGCAATTCTGAATGCGGCTGATAAAAAGGCGGCTATTGCGGAAATTCGCGGCTAATAAATTGCATTTTTTTAATTTTTATCAAACAATTTGTCACTTTTTGTCAACGTCAAGCATATATTGTTACAAAAATATATGGAGCGTTGTATGAAGAGTAAGATTTATTGTTTCAAACTGCCCGCTTTTTTAGGCAATATTTTGCGTTTGGTACTTGGTAAGGCTGTAATAGGCAGAAAGTAAAAAGATAGAATAATTAAAGGCAATCTTCATTCAGATTGCCTTATTTTTAATGTTTTCAAAATATATTATTGCGCTTGTTCTGCTTCTTGCTCGTCCTTTTTAACCCAGCCAATCTTTTTCCAAAGCTTTTCTGTCTGCGCAAACAGTAGAGGATAGACGCCAATCACCAAATATACAACTATAGCGTACCTTAGCGTGCGGAAGATATGTTCAAACCAGACGTTATCTTCATACGTGGGGTAGATTGCGCCAACGACTACTTTAAACAAACTGTTGAGACCCAAAAACAAGCCGCCACCGACGAGTACGCGCAAGATAATGCGCCACCAAACTTTGGTATTTTCAAATTTTGTCACTTTTTCTTCAAAAAGAATACCGCACATGAACCCGAGCAAAATGCCGTAGCCGGTGTAGAAGTCGGAAGTCGTGCAGTAGAAAAATCCGGCAAGTCCTATTACAAGCAAACCGCCATACAAAAAATACTTATTAGGCACGACCTTATATAAGAAGTCGACCAAAAATACCAAACCAACGCCTAGGGCGAGACCTGCAATGACATCGGTTGGGTAGTGCGCTCCAAGATACGTCCTTGACAGGGCCACAAGCGTGGGAATTATCACTGCAATGGCAATCAGCCACTTACATTTTTTGTCTTTATAGGTTATCACAACACCGACATAAGTAGAAGCGGCGCCCGACGAGTGACCTGAGGGGAAGGAATATCCGTCGACGTCGCGGAAATTCTTGATTTCCTCGACACTATCAAATGGGCGTGTGCGGCAAACGATATTTTTAATAAGCGGATTGAAGAGGGTGGCGGAAATCATCATAAATCCGATTTTTTCGCCGCGTCGCTTGTCAAATCCCCAGTAAATTAGGCCTACTATACCCACGAGTATCATTTCCTCACCGAACATGGAAACGAAGTTCATAAGATAGTAAAGAAAACTCGTTTCACCTGCGAGGCTTTGAAACCACAGTATAAAGCTGTTCTCAAAGGGTATCGCCCAAGTGTGCCCAATGGCAGCGGAAATCAAATTTATCATAGTTTCTCCTACGTGATACAGATTTAGTTAATGATAACACAAATATTAATGTTGCGCAATAGCGATTTATTACTAAAAAAAGCCCCGTGAAAACGGGGCTTTGCAATGCAATTAGTTCTCTTTATTTGCTGTTCTGATGCAGCGGGTGCAAACGTATTCGGTGGACTCCTTTCCGTTGATTTCCACTTTTACCTTTTGCAAATTGGCGCTGTAAGTTTTGGGTGTCTTTCTGTTAGAGTGAGAAACCTTGTTGCCTGACATCTTGCCTTTTCCGCATATAGCGCATACCTTGGACATATTTACACCTCCGTGTGTGTCAAATAATTTTGCTCATTAAATGCTTAGTCATTGTAACATTTTTCCTAAAATTTGGCAAGCAATTAGCGTAAATTTTTCAAATTAGGCTAAATTTGCGGAAATTTCAGTGTGAAATTTTGCTTTTATGGCAAAAAAACCGTTGAAACACTTGTTAATTGGGGTATTTTGTAGTAGAATAATAATACTTATATTAGGAGGAAAATCGAATGGCATTACGCACAAGAAATTCTTACGGCGTTATTTCTGTCTCGGACGATGTTATTGCAACGCTCGCCGGTCACTTCGCAACTGAATGCTATGGCGTGGTGGAAATTGTGCCTTTTGGTTTCTCCGATTCTTTTACCGACCTGTTCAAGCGCAACGGCAAAAGTCGCGGTGTACGCATTTCTACAAAAGGCGACAGAATCTTCGTTGACCTGTACGTGAAAATTAAATATGGTCTGCCTGTTTCCGCCGTTTCGTCCAGCTTGAAAAATACGGTCAAGTACGGCTTGGAGCACTTTACGGGTATGATAGTGGATTCTATCGACGTACACGTAGTTGGCGTCAAGCTGTAAACGCTCTTACTTTACGATATCAAGGGGATTGATCTATGGCTTCGGCACATTCAATAAAAACTCACATAACGGCGTCAGTCATGAAGCGTATGTTTATTGCAGGCGGCAAGATGCTTGAAGTAAACAAGGCTCAAGTAGATGCTTTGAACGTATTTCCGGTTCCCGATGGGGATACCGGTACCAATATGTCCTTGACGATGATGTCTGCCGTCAAGGAAATCAGCGCAATAAATAGCACGTCCATGTCAGACCTCGCCGAAAGGCTCTCTAAGGGCGCTTTGCGCGGCGCGCGCGGCAACTCGGGCGTAATTCTGTCACAGATTCTCAAAGGCTTTTCCAATATTATCGCACAGAATGAAGAGTGTGATGCCCGTACCTTTGCCAAAGGACTTCGTGAAGGTGCAGAGCTGGCGTATCGCGCTGTAAGCAAGCCTAAAGAAGGCACGATATTGACCGTAGTTCGCGCCATGGCTGAAGAGGCTATTGACACAGCTAAGCGTTCAACTGATATTCAAAAGCTGATGAACGCCGTTTTGGAAAAGGGCGAAGAAACGCTTGCCAGAACTCCCGAAATGTTAGACGTATTGAAGCGCGCAGGCGTTGTTGACTCGGGCGGATACGGACTTATAACGCTATTCAAGGGGCTCATTATGGGTTATCTCGACCAAGAGGTGACAGGAGCAGAGGAATATATCGTTTCCGACACTCCCAAAGCTTCTCAGCCTATTGATGCAGCGTTCCCCGATGACAGCGAGTTGATAGTGGACTACGAATCGCTTGGTGAGCTGGATTTCGGTTACTGCACGGAGTTCTTTGTAACGAACATCAAGAAGCGTACGACTGTCACAGACATTGACAAACTACGCGACTATTTAAACGAGATAGGCAATTCCGTAATTTGCATTGGCGATTTGTCCCTTATTAAGGTACACGTTCACACCAACAACCCCGGAAAAGCTCTTACAAAGGCGTTGACGTTGGGCGAACTCGACAAGGTAAAGATTGAGAACATGATGGAGCAGAACAGGCAACTGCGCGCGCGTTATGAGGCGGAGCGTAAGCCTATTGGATTACTTGCTGTATGCGCAGGCGACGGTTTCTCTGCAATATTCAAGGATTTGCTTGTTGACCAAGTTATCGAAGGCGGTCAAACTATGAATCCGTCCGCTGATGACATTGCGTCAGCTGCTAAGAAAATAAACGCCGAGAACATTATAATTCTACCCAACAACAAGAATATTATTTTGTCGGCAGAACAATCGAGAACGTTGGTTCAGAATAGAAATATCTTTGTTTTGCAGACGAAAGACATTCCCCAAGGACTTGCCGCGGTGCTCAATTTCAGTCCTGAAGCATCATTATCAGAGAACCTCGAGAACATGACTACGGCATTCTCGGGCGTAGACGCAGGACAGGTTACTTACGCCGTTCGCGATACCGTTATTGACAAGTTTACAATCAAGAAGGGCGATATTATCGGTCTTGACAAGGGCAATATAGTAACGTCGGGCAAGAATATCGAGGCTGTAACGACGGCGCTCATAGAAGGTATGCTGACTGAGGACAAAGAGGTTGTAACCCTTTACTACGGTCAGGATGTCAAGGAAGAGGACGCCGAAGCGTTCTGCGATAAATTGCAGAAAAAGCACCCCGACATTGAATTTATCTTGCATTACGGCGGTCAGCCTTTGTATTACTACGTTTTGAGCGTAGAGTAGCGGATCTGGTATTGGATGCAAAACGGTTTCACCTCACAAAGGGCGAAAGGCGCTCGTTGCAGATTGTTTTGACTGCCCAATACCCTCGCCTCTGTAAAAATTAACTCTGAAAAGTTCCTTTCATGAAGGAACTTTTTGCTTTTTGCCCATTACATTGACAATTTTTACTCAGTTGTGCATAAAATAGTGCAAAAGCGTTGATTTTTTTTTAGATATTTGGTACAATAATTAAGGTTGTACGGCACCATAGCCAAGTGGTAAGGCAGAGCTCTGCAAAAGCTCCACCCCCAGTCCGAGTCTGGGTGGTGCCTCCAAAGTGCGCAAGGCTGCAGTAGTGTAGCCTTGCGCTTAATATTTTTGCTGGTGTGGCGAAATCGGCAGACGCAAGGGACTTAAAATCCCTCGGAGTAACATCCGTA
>JAFLVL010000010.1:0-18473 GCA_022508325.1 Clostridiales bacterium
TGGCGGCGTAGCTTAGATGGTTATAGCGGCCGGTTCATACCCGGCAGGTCGTTGGTTCGAATCCGACCGCCGCTACCAAACACGGCTCCTTGGTCAAGCGGTCAAGACATCGCCCTTTCACGGCGGTAACACGAGTTCGATTCTCGTAGGAGTCACCAAATGGGGAGTTAGCTCAGTTGGGAGAGCATCTGCCTTACAAGCAGGGGGTCACAGGTTCGAGCCCTGTACTCCCCACCAGCACATTACCCAGTCGAACCCGAAAGGGTTTGGCTGGGTATTTTGTTTGAAATGCACGCTTTGGGGCGTGTTTTTGTTTTATTTACACGTTTTGCAATTTATAAAGAAAATTTTATGGAAAATAATTTTCATACGGGTATTGACAGCAGATGTTACAATTTAATTAGGGGAGATTTTGTGTTATAGCAGTTGCGTTGTAAACTGTGGGGACTGATTTGAAATGTAATGCTTAATACAGACCTTCCACTTTAAATCAAAAGGAGAAAAATTAAATTGTGAGTATATTTGATAGCATAAAAGACAAAGTGTTGAGCTTATTTGACAACAGTGGCTGGGTTAAGTGGATTCATCAAGGAACAATAGCACCATATACACAAGAGATTAAAAAAGAAAATGTTGAAAGAACAAGTTGAAGTGAGCATTGTGCTGTTTGTTTGAATTTGAACGAATGTTGTTTTCCTAAAAACAACATGCCAATCTATCCGCATCACCGCAATTGTCATTGTAAATTAGAACCTATTACAAATATCAATTTTAAGGCGGAATGTTCAATAGATAAATTTACAAAATATGCATTTGTACCAAGAGATAAAGACGACAAAAGCGACTTGTTTAAAAATTTAGGTTATGATAAAATGGATTCACAATGGTTGCAAGAAGAATACTGCCGTCAAGCTCAACAAAAGTATGCGAATGGAGATTTTGAATTAAGCAAATTACTTGATTACGGTCAGACAATAAACATAGAAATTACATTGCCACGAAAAGATGGTAGCGGTAGCGTAACTTTTGAATCAACTTGGATGGTTTGTCCAAACGGGACCATACAATTAGTTACACCTTTTGCAGGGAGGACAAAATGAAAGAATATAGCAGAGTTAGATTGATAGTAGAAAAAGAGAAGTACGCCAAAGATGGTGCTCACAAAGGTATGGATGGGTGGATATGTGACCCACGCAACATCAACGGACAGTGGCTCGTTTGCTTTGACGATGAAGAAAAGTTTGCAATAACAATCATACCCATAAAAGAAGAAGATTTGGAGTTAGTTCGCGAATAAAATTCGTTATAGGTTGTCTAATGCCCACCATGACAGCAGCATTTCACTACGAAATGCTGCTTTTTTCGTGTGATTTAACAGCGTTTTTAACCATTTTTTCGCTTATGAACGCCGTTTTTTATTACAATTTGGGGCAAATTAACAATCTATCTTTGCGCCTTCTAGCAATTAATACTCAACTTAATACTCTATTATTCTTAATCTAGCACGAACGCCCCGGCTAGCACGCGTTTTGTTCCACAAAAACGCTGTAGGTCGTCGCTACGCTCCTTGTACGAGGCTGCTTGTATATAGCCAAGCGCACGTCTAACTGTCATTTTGTGTTTCTCAAGTTGCAATTTACTAATCGTTACGCTATAATTGTAAGTAATATAAACAGTAATTTAGTGGAAGAAATAATGACTATTAAAGAAGTAAAACTAACGGAATCAATCACAGAACAGTTGATTGCCCTTTCGGAAGAATGGGAAAAAGAAAACTCTTGTTATGGTTATCAAAAAATGACCTTAAAGACATCGAAGGTAAGCGAATTTTTCTTGCAATGGACTGCGATAAAATATTGGGTTATTTATTTGGTCATAAAGAAATAGCCGAAGAAAATACCTCTGTTTACAAAACGGGCGAGCAATATTTTGAAATAGATGAGATATATGTTTGTCCTCAATACAGAAATCAGGGAATTGGAAAAAGTTTGTTCAAGTACGTTGAAAATGAAGTTTCTGGCGAATTTAATATTCTTAAACTAACGACCGCTACAAAGAACTTTCGTGCAATATTGCATTTTTATATAGATGAACTTGGTATGGAATTTTGGAGTGCGCTTCTATTCAAAAAAGTAAGAAAATTTCAATTTAACGGTGAAACCGACGTTGTTCTATTTCAGCCCATAAAAAGCCTGTAATGGCTAAAACACAGTATTTATAAAGATTCGCTGGCGCGGCGAGTCTTTTTTTGCGAAGGTAATGAGGCAATTTTTCATTCGAATGCAAAATTGCTCTCCCCTCGCCCCTTCAATCTGAAAGGGGCTCGTTAGAGAAAACTTTTGAGTAAATCTGTTTTCGGCTCAATTAGTGAGTGTCCCGCTATTGCTCTTGCTTTCTATACCTTTTAGGCTTGTCTTCATTTTAGGGAAATTTTACAGCAAGTCGAAATAGATAATATGCAGTGCACCGACGCACCATCGTCTTGCCGATCCGCTTACGCGGCGAAAATTCAAAACTATTCGAAAATGTATTGGAATTTATGTTGATTAATGATATAATACAAGCAACAAACTTGCTTGCAAGGGTTTGTGGGCAAATGAAATACTACAAGGAGAAATTTATGAAAATAGCAATCGTTACAGGTGCGTCAAATGGAATGGGCAGAGAATTTGCCCGCATTTTGGATACGCAAGGCCTGGAAGAGATTTGGGCTGTTGGCTTGGAGGAGGAGAATCTCAAGCAACTGCAGGCGGAGCTTAAAACGCCTGTCAGAATCTTCGCTGTTGATTTGACAAACGGCGGACTGGAAGAAATCGTTGAAACGTTGCAAACGGAGAAGCCCAACGTGCGTTGGCTTGTCAACGCGGCAGGCTTCGGCAAGTTTGGCAGATACGACGAAATCCCTGTGTCCGAGAGCACGAATATGGTGCGCTTGAATTGCGAATGTCTGGTGTCGCTGACAGAACATGCGTTGCCGTTTATGGTTGAAGGTGCGAAAATTGCGCAATTTAGCAGCGTAGCGGCTTTTCAACCGACACCGTATCAGAACGTGTACGCCGCAACCAAGGCGTTTGTACACAGCTATGCGCGCGCTCTGAACGTGGAGCTTAAACCGCACAAAATTTTGGTGACGGCTGTGTGTCCGTTTTGGACAAATAGCGCGTTTTTCGACCGCGCGGAACGTAAAGGCGAAAAGGTAGTACAAAAAATGATAGCGTTGTACGAGCCCAAAGACGTCGTCAGAAAAGCCTTCAACGATATGCAAAAGGGCAAGGATTTCTCAATGTACGGTTTCAAAGCGCGCTCTCAGACACGCCTCGTGAAATTTGTTCCGGTCAAATTTGTCATGAAAACTTGGGTAAAACAGCAGAAATTCGATAAACGTTATAAATAAAAAAATTTCTTTTGTTTCCATAAAAAATCTCATACCAAGTCGGTATGAGATTTTTTCATTTAGTCAATTTCGTCAAAAATATGGTCTGCGAATAATTGTCCTTTTAGCAACTGCTCCACTCTTTTTACTACTGATGAGCTGATTTCATAATCTTTCTCTACCAATCAAAAAGTCAACACTTTCGTTAAAGAAGTCGGCTATTTTAGCAATATTGTCCAACGTTACTTCTCTTTGACAGTTAAGATAACGCGAAATTGTCGGTTGCGGTATACCAACTTTCTTTGCAAACTCACTGATTGACATATCACCCATAAGGTATCTTAAATTTTCAGCAAACGATTTTGTGTATTTACTCATATCTTTATATTATGCCAAATGGTATAAAATAATTGACCTTATACCAATTGGTATGATATTATAGTAAAAACAATGAGGTGCAACTATGGAAATCTGGTCGTGCGCATTTTTAGGACAAAGCAAGTTTAACTACGAGCTTTATCAAGATAAGGTATTGAACAAAGTCGAGTTTCTGATTCAACGAGGTGTAACCCACTTCTACAACTGTTATAGAAATAGCTTCGACGCGCTGTGTGCAGCTGCGGTAGATAAGCTGCGTGAAAATTATCCTGATATTAAAAATATCTTAGTACTTGCGCATAAGCCTGAAGGAGATTTTGTACTGCCTGAATGTTTTGACGAGGCTGTATATTTGCTAGATAATGATGTACCTCTAAGATTTGCTGTACGCAACACTTGGCGTAAGCTTGTACGATCGGTTGACTTTGTAATTTCAGGCGTTAAGCGTAGACTTAGTGGCGCGAAAGCTGACTACAACTACGCGAAACGGACATTAAAATCTATGTATGACGTTGTAACGGATAAAAGTCAGTTTTGGCTTGATATTTCGCCGATACAAATAGAAATGCGCTTAAAGAGCACGAAGAAAGACTACAAAACGACGAAGAATACAGACTGTTGATTGAGGAGACAATGAGGCGGTATATAGAGCAATCGCCAAAGCGAAAAAAGAGACAGTATAAGGCGTATACCTCGCCTGTGTGGGTTGTGGCTGAAACAAAGAAGGGAGCGCTATGGTGGCGTTCCCTTTTTCTGTAAGAAATTTTGCGTTAATTCGGTTTACCCTACTATCGTTTATTTGTACGCAATGATTGTCTGATAAGCCTGAATGCTCGTGTTTGCGCTGAGCGTCACGTTGCCGCCAAGGGTGTTGAGGTACAGCGTGTAGCCATTGAAATCTGCCGTTGTTCCTGCTTCTACACCACCGTTTGCGTGAACAATCTTCCAAACCTTGCCGTCTTTTGCCGTGATTGTAACCGTGATAAGGTTATTGGAGGTTGCTTCAGCTGTGTACTTAGCCGTAACTGCGTCGTTGCTCGTCAACTCAAAGTCTTTGACAAACATTCTCTTGAACGCGATGAGCTTCTGGTAATTTGCAAACATATCTGCGTTGGCAATCTTCAACGAATAGTCTAGCTCGTTTACCTTGTAGCTTGACTTGTAGGAATTGTGAATATCCTCACCCTCTGCGCCGCCTGCAGCTTTGCTGCGCAAGAATTCTTCGCCTGCAAGCATGAAGTTGACGCCGTTACTCGTGAATACCACTGAGTTGGCTAGCATCGCCATCTGTCTGATTGTTGCTTCTTGCTCTGCGGTCAGAGTAATTTTACCGCTGAAAACATCTTCTGCCTTGCCAAATTGACCCGTTGCAATGATACGGTCATGCAAAGTGTAGTTGTCGTGGCAGGTTACGTAGTTGACGGTCTTGTAGAGGTCCTTAATGGAGCTACCCGTGTAGCCTTTGAGTCCGTTCACAATATCGGTTGTGCCGGAGCCGCCTGTTGCCCACGCCTTATCGGTAGCAGCCTTCAAGCCGCCCGCAATGAGCGCGTCGCGCATTTGGTCGTTAAACTGACCGTAGCCTTCAAAGTTGTTGGCATTGGCTTGCTTTGCCTGGTCTGCGGATGGCAACGTCGTGTTTCCACCTGTCCAAGGCTCGCCGTATACGACAATGGAGGGGTTAATCTTTTTGAGAGCGGCTGTAAGCTCGTTCATGGTCTCGATGTCGTGCAGTCCCATCAAGTCGAAACGGAATCCGCCGAGCTTGTATTCTTTTGCCCAGAAGCATACCGAGTCAATCATGAACTTGCGGAACATATTGCGGTCGCTTGCCGTTTCGTTGCCGCAACCGGAACCGTTGGAGAACGCGCCAGCAGCCGTGTAACGGTAATAGTAACCGGGCATCAGCACATCGAAGTTGGAGCCTTCTGCCGCATTCACGTGGTTGTAAACAACGTCCATAATAATGTTGATGCTAGCACCGTTAAACGCCTGTACAAGCTGTTTAAACTCTCTAATACGCGCATAGCCGTCGGTAGGATCGGACGAGTAGGCACCTTCCAATACGTTGTAATTCAACGGATTGTAGCCCCAGTTGAATTCAACGTCCACCTCGTTATTTGCTTGGTCGAAGATGGGCACAAGCTGAACGGCGTTTACACCCAGCTCTACGATATGGTCAAAGCCTGTGCTGACTGTTGTGGTACCTTCCGTATAGGTTGTACCCTTCTCAATCATGCCGAGGAACTTTTTGCGATTTGCTTCCGTTCCGGTCCAAGTCTCGGAGGAGGTGACGTCTGCGACGTGAGTTTCCCAAACTACAAGTTCATTGGCGTCGTAATCAACAGGGGTTACGCTGCCCCAACCTTCGGGATTAGTCGCTGAAAAATCTACGATTTGACCTCTTGTGCCGTTCACGCCTGCGCTTCTAGCGTACGGGTCAACGATTTCCTTACCGTTAGGATAAGACGCATTGTAAACAGTATAGGTGTAATAATTAGTAGCAAGGTTGCCGTTTACCGTTACGGAGAATACGCCCTTGTCGCCCTTTGTCATTTCTTCTGTTTTCCAGGCTTCTCCTTTTTCTCCGTCCGTGTACAATTTTAGAACGATTCGGGTGGAAACAGGCGACCACACCTTAAACGTAGTAGACGAGGAGCTGAATATTGCGCCCAGTTCGCCGTCGTAATAATACGTAGTGTCAAACACGTCAATATCGTACAATTTCATAATGGACACCGCGCATTGACGTTGTTCGTTGCCTGCGTTGAAGGTTACCTTAACGGTGTAATCCTTGCCGAAATCCATTTCTTTGCCCTTCTCGAAGTTGTAAACGACATTCTTCGTTGTCGTGGTATCCGCTTCCGCAAGGACCGTTTCACCTTCGTAAATGGCAACGTGTTTAATGGGAGAAGACGTTGTGATGACAATTCTATTTACACTTGTAAATTCTGCGCTTAGTCCGTATTGCAACTGTTGCACCTCTTGAAGGAAATCTTCTTTGTTGTCGAAGGTCTGCTCAACACCGGTTATAATGTACAGGTGATAGTAATTGTTGGAGTCCATCGTAGCTGCGGACAAATTCCAAAATCTATCTGCACTGAAAGTATCCTTCGTCCAGCTACTGTCCTGTTTTTTTGCGATGAAGCCCAGTAAAACGTCCTTTCCTTCAACCCAACCTAGCTCTTCGAGCGTGTAAATAGCTACAGCACCGTCATCGTCTTGGTAGTTGAGAGGCCAACTGTACGGTTCTACTTTATCGTTACTGTTGACGCTTCCGTCAGCGCCAGACTCAGTTTTGGACCACAGCCAAAATCCCCAACTCTTGTAGTCGGCTGAATTAGCGCGGTAGTAGTGAATTTGAATGGAAGGCTTCTCAGCTTTAGCTGGTACTGCAGGCAAAACCTTCTCGTTCGAGCTTGACGTAGCCTCAGCGTTAGTCCATGACAAGCCTACGTTTTCACGCCCGCACACAGAGCATAAACCGTTCACGTAAGAGTGCTCTGCTTTATCCGCCACTTCGTCTGTGTGCTCGCACGTAGCTTCACGCCAATGGTACGTCTCATCCATCGACCATTTTTCGCTGAATTCGTGCTCGTGCTTGTCCTTGTCACATGCAACAAGTACCAAACTGACGAGGCACACCATAGCTAATACAATGATTAGTAAGTTTCTCCTTTTCATATTTACTCCTTAATTTTTATATTGCCGTATTTTGCGTGACACAAAACACGAATTTACCTTTGAAATTTTAAACACAGCTTCACAACAATACAGCTAAATATTATCATTGTGAAATTGCAAATTCAATAGAATACACAAAAATAAATATTATTGTGCAAGGTTCGTTTTTAAGGTGCTAAATAGGCTTTTTTCCATTGTTTGATTTGACCTTGAAAGCGTCGAATGCGGGTAGCTTCTCGCAGTTGTAATCGAACAGACACTGATTTGCCCATTCGTTACGCGTGGGTTTGCCCTCCTCGTGAATATATCTCATGCCCTCTTCCGACGACCAACATATTTCTTCTCCCGCAACCCACAGCGGCTCCCACCAACATACCGCCTCGATGCCGTGCAGTTCTGCCAAACGCAAAAACTCCTCAGTAAAAAACTTCTGTCCCTCGGGAGTCAGGGGATACTCCTGCGTGAAACCGAGATCTTCGATATTGTCGGTATTGACAATCAACTGCGCGCCGCCGTGCTCACGCTTCATGTAATCCTCTACCGTGAAGGCGTAGCCGAGCTCCACCACCATCTGCCGCTTGCCGAACTTTTTGCAAAAATCCACGTTGGCGTAAAACTGCTCGAACGTGCCGTGCCAATAGGGATAGTAGGAATACCCTATAATGTCGTAATCCACGCCCGCCTGTTGCATTTGAGTCAAATACTCGTTGTAGATTACTTGATCGTAGCTCTTCTCCAAATGCAAAATAAGGTCAGAGTCGGGCGTAACTTCTCGGCACGCGGCAATGCCCGCTTTAAGCAACTTAATTAGACTATTGTAATTGGTTCGAGGACCGTCTTTATGTTCGATTAGACGACCGAGAGGCCAAAGCATACCGTTGGTAATCTCGTTGCCAACCTGAATGTAAGCCAGTTTAATACCCTTTTCTGCTATCGTTAAAAGCGTTTTCTTTGTATAATCGTATACTTGCTGTACAAGTCCGTCGAGGTCAAGGTGTGCCCAGCTCTTGGGGATGAATTGCTTGCCCGGGTCCGCCCAGAAGTCCGAGTAATGGAAGTCCAGCATAATGAAATATCCCTTGCTCTCGGCAAGCGTTGCCAATTTCAAAAAGTTGTCAAGGTCGCAGTTGCCCGCAAGATACGGTTTGCCGTTTGTGCCGTAAGGGTCGACCCACAGCCGAATGCGCATAATGTCCACGCCGTTTGCGCGGAACAAATCCAATGGCGAGACTTCTTTGCCACGGTCGTAGTACTTTGCGCCGTGTTCCAGTTCTTCGAAATAGGTAGATACGTCAATTCCCAGCCTCATATTATGAGTATTTTCTCCTTGCTAAAAATTTTTGAAAGTGCAGTCGCGCGTTAGGTGGGCAACAGGGAAAGGCAGTCCGCAGGGAATGTACCAAGTCGTACATGACCAAGGCTGCTGATCACGTAGCCCGCATCACGCGATGAATGCGCTTTCAAAATTATTGCTCGCCGCGCTTGTGCGGTTGAAATACAGGCGGTTCATTGTCCTCGCCAAAGTCTACCACGCGCATTCTAAGACGTCCGTAACGCTCCTTGACTTGCTCGTTCAGGCGCTCGACGTCGCCTTCGCTGCCACGATAGTTGCAACGCAGACAATAATATTCCTTCTTATCGGCGTCGTAAAACATGTCTATGTCGATGTCGCGCATAAAACAGCGCGGACAACGAAAATTTAATTTACCCTTGATAGCTTGAGCCATGTTTCTACCGCTCCTTTAGTTAATGTTTTGGTTAGGCTTAGGTGGTATACCGGCGAGAAGGCTATTCCTTCCTCTACCTTGTATTTGTCAACGTCTCCGCCCATTTCCACCTTAGTCAATACGTCGGGAATGGTCACGAACGCAGACATTGGCTTGCCGTTATTCTGTTTCTCGATTTTCTTGCCATGATAGGTAAAGTTCATCTTCTCTCTACCCACGCCGAGGATCAGCTTGGTCATGTCTGCTTGGTACTCGGTTGTTCCGAATGCGCCGGTGAAGTACTCCTCTACCGTCACCTCTTCACCGTGCAGGTCGTTGAGTATCTCACGTTTTGTAATTACTCTACCGCTCTTTTCTTCGAATATGAAGGTAGAACGAATTGTTACGTCCAGTCCGTCAAGCGTCACAGTCACAGGGTCGGCAATGAGGGCAACACCACCGTCAATCTTTTCATATCTTGCCATCGTGCGGCAGAGGCACAAATCTGCGCTCTTGCCGTGATAACTAACTCTGCACGACTTTATCGTGCCTGCCCCTGCGTAGTGTGTGAAGTAGCCCGCGCGGTAGTTTATCTGGATAAGGTATGGATAGGACGCGTCGTAGACGTTATCCGTGCCTATGCCTGTCTTTTGCGGCAGACGCGCAACGTACGGACGCAAATCTACCATTGCGCCGCCCTGATTGAAGTCGAGACACGCGCGCATATTGGGGTCTGCGTACCAGAAATACTCTTTGTCACTGCCGTACAGAATATCCTTCCACAGCGCACACTCGCCCCTGTTGTAGTCGGGGTGACACTCACGATAGAAGTCGGCAAATTCGCTCATGGTAAGGTCTAAGAGTTTGCCTTCACGTTTGAGACGACCGTAATATGCCATACAGTCCTTGTAGGACTTGGCAAGCAGCTCGTAGGGCGCTTCCCAACGGCCTGCGCGATTGAGCCAGCCCGGACCAACGAACACCATATTGTAGCTGTAACCGTCGTTATATTTCTCCAAATGTCTGTATTGGTCAATCAGGTTGTACAAATAGGGGTACTCTACACTGCCGCCGTCGCGGTAGTAAATCATGCCGCGAAGAACGTTCTGCGGGTGAGTGCCGAAGTTGGATCCGTTGCCGTCAAAGCACGCCATAAGGTCGCGCGAAAGGTGTGGAATGGCAACTATGCCGCTGTCGTCGCTTTTGCTCTTGGCAGGGCAATGAGAATTGACCTTAGACGGTATCCAAGGATTCCAAGGACCGCCGTCCATGAAGGTATACCAACTGTTGTTGCAGGTGTGGTACGCCTTAGGACCCTCCTCCCAACAGGTTGCAACTGCGCATTTAATGCTAGGGTATTTTTCTTTTATGTAGTTAATTGTAAAAGCGTCGAGGAAGTAGCTGCCGGTAGACTGCGGATAAAAGCCGAATTTGTCCTGGAACAGCTTGAAACAGTCGTCCACAATTTCCATCTTGGTTTGCTCGTCAAACATCCATATACAAAAGTCTTCCGTTTGATACTTTTCGCGGAATTGCTTGCAGGGCAAACCCAGTAGCGACAAGCCTATCTCGTCGCCGAACTGCTCGTGGTGCTGTTTGGCAATAGCCACTATTTCGTCGGAAAACAGTGACGCGTAGGTGATTTGAATGGTAGTTTTCAGTCCCTGCTCGTGGGCGGACTGCTGTTGGAAAAGGAATATATCCAACGATTCGTCGCGCACGTCTCTGACTCCTCCCAACGCGCGCTCGGCGTACTCGGGGGAAAGCTCGGGACGGTGAATTATGTTCAATGCTAATTTTTTCATATTTTTCTCACAAAATTTTACAGCTTTACGCCGTTTCTTTGTAACAGTTCTCTTGCGCTTTCCACGCTATCAATGCCTGTCTTGTTCTTGATTGGGGCAAATTCGCGTTCTCTGACCACCTCGAAGGGCACGCAACTCTCCATCAGTCGCACCATGTCGAGAATCAGCGTTTCGAACTTGTAGCCGTTCTCCTTTTCTGGCTTTACAAAATTACCGCTTTCATCAAGGTGGGGAATTTTCTTTTTTACGACGTGAACGGGAATGCGTTTCTTCACTGTTTCGCGCAATTTGCTCAAACTGAATAAATAATTGAGTATCACGCCGAAGGAATAGGCAAGATTGCCGTCCGAACCCACTTGATTTGCCATTTCATCCGTCAGCTCGTAGTATTCGATGACCGACGGCATACCGTCCTCCAGACACAACACCCCTACGCGCTCGTAGGGGTCGTTCTTGCGCACGACCTTTGCACCTGAGTTGAGTCCGCTTGCAATAGTTGCACCCACAAATACAGGGTCGGCAATGCGTTGCAATACGTTGTCTACCGCAAAGACGTTGAGCCATTCAAGCGCGGGGAAATTCTCTAAAACGTTGGATTTCTCGAGAGAAGAATACCAACCGCCGTTGCCGTTAGCCGAAAGCACAAGCCGCGAGCTACTCTCCAACATCAGTCTGCCGTCAAAGTCCACACTGGGCGCCATATCCTGCACGAAATAACGGACGTAGCTTTCGGGGTAACCGAAATAACCGTGCTGTTTCAAGAATTGCTTGGTCTCTCCGTCGTTCTTTTCGCTAGTCATTATGAATAAAGGCACAAAAGTCTCGCATTGTGCACAAACTTCCAACAAATTACAGATAAGCTGTTCAAATATGTACAGTTCGCGCGTTAAACCTATGTTATACGCGCCCTTTGGAGCGTCTGAGCCCAAGCGCGTGCCTGCGCCGCCCGCAAGCAACACCGCGCCGACCTTTCCCTCTTGAATTGCTTTTTTGCCAATTTGCAAAAATTCGTCTTTCTTGCTCTGAATATCCTGTAGCGACAGTCCCTCGATGGGCTGAACTCTACCTTTGCCGCTCAAATCTTCGGGATTTTTCCAAAGCTCCACCACGTTCCAGTCGATGGAATCGAGTTGTGCAAGCAAGTTGCTGCGGTCGCCTTCGTTCAAGCTCTCCAATATAGGAATCAAATGTTCCTGTCCGTGAGACTGTAAAACTTTCTTAATATCCTTCATTGATTCTACGACCTATATCCTTTTGGATTTTTCTTCTGCCAATTCCATAGAGACGCGCACATTTCGTCAATGCCCAATTTCGCCTCCCAACCAAGCTCACGCTTTGCCTTGTCGGGGCTGGTGTAGCTTGCAGCGATATCTCCCGCTCTACGCGGCTTGATAGCGAATGGCAGCTTGTGTCCGCAAGCCTTCTCGAAGGCGTGGATTACGTCCAAAACACTGTAACCGATACCCGTGCCCAAATTGTAGGTATAAACGCCGGATTTCGTCAGCTTCTCAATAGCCGCAAGGTGTCCCTTTGCAAGGTCGACTACGTGAATGTAGTCGCGTACGCCCGTGCCGTCGGGTGTGTCGTAGTCGTTGCCGAAAACGCCGATCTCAGCCAGCTCGCCTATCGCGACCTTCGCAATAAAGGGCGTCAAATTGTTGGGTATACCCTCGGGGTCTTCGCCGATTAGTCCGCTCTCGTGCGCGCCGACAGGGTTGAAATATCTAAGCAACGCCACCGTCCATTCGCTATCGGCTTTGTACACGTCGTTTAGTATCAGCTCCTGAAAGTATTTCGACGTGCCATAAGGGTTGGTAGTACCGCCTGTCCTACAAAGCTCGTCTAACGGCAAGCGTTCTGGGTCGCCGTAAACCGTTGCCGACGACGAGAACACAATCTTCTTGCAACCGTGCGCCTTCATTTCCTCCAACAGAGCAAGCGTACCGCCTATGTTGTTGTCGTAGTATTCGAGCGGCTTTTCACAGGATTCGCCTACCGCCTTCAACCCCGCGAAATGAATGACCCAGTCGATTTGATGTTTGTTAAAAATACTGTTCAACAATTTGTGGTCGCGCACGTCACCGTTGTATACGACCACCTTTTTGCCCGTTATTTGCTCTACGCGTTCAAGACTCTTGGGCGAAGAGTTAGAAAAATTGTCGATTACAACCACGTCATAACCGCTTTGTTGAAGCTCTACAACAGTGTGCGAGCCAATGTAGCCTGCGCCACCGGTAACAAGTACTCTCATTGCGTCCTCCTTCAAAATTTCATAGCAATATTTTGGCACTATAATTGTATCACTAATACTGCATAAAAGATAGAGATTTTTGATAAAAATTTTGCCAAAATTGCGCGGTTTTTTTAGCGCGCACAGTATATATATTAAATAACAAATTAGATATTGACTATATAATGTTTTTTATGATAAACTGTTGGCGTATGACCCGGTAAAACTTGGATTAAACCCAAGAAAAAGGGGCAAAAAGGAGAAAAACATGAATACTAAAAGATTTATTTGCGTGGCTATTTGTATAGTAATGCTGGCAACGAGCTTTGTGGCGCTGGCTGCTTGCAATGGAGAAAACATTACAACCTCCGACACGCTCTATGCCAAGAAAGTAAGAGGACTTTCTAAAGACTTTATATTAGGCATGGATGCATCCAGCGTAATTTCTCTTGAGAACAGTGGCGTCAAATACTACAACTTTGACGGTAACGAAGAGGACGTATTCAAAATTCTTGCCGACAACGGCATAAACACCATTCGCGTGCGCGTGTGGAACAAACCATACTCCGGCAGTGATCCCTCGACAGAAAAATGGTTTGGCGGTGGCAATTGCGATATTAACACCGCACTTGCAATCGGCAAGCGCGCAACGCAATACGGCATGGGGCTGATGGTAGACTTCCACTACTCCGACTTTTGGGCAGATCCAAATAAACAAATGGCACCTGTAGAGTGGGCAGGAATGGACATTGACGAAAAAAGCGAAGCCCTCTACGAGTACACCAAAGAAAGCCTTGAAAAGCTCAAGGACGCCGGCGTCAACGTTACGCTAGTACAAGTAGGCAACGAAACAAACGGACAACTGTGCGGAGAAAAAGCCACTTCTTCTTGGTTTAATGTAGCGTATCTCATGGCAAACGGCTGTCGTGCCGTAAAGGAAGTATATCCCAATGCTCTGCGCGTGTTGCACTTCACCAACCCCGAAAAAGTTGATAACTACGCAGAATATGCTTCAAAGCTGGACTACTACAAAGTAGATTACGACGTATTTGCCAGCTCCTATTACCCCTACTGGCACGGAACGTTAGAAAACCTTTCCAACGTGCTGGGCAACATTGCAAAAAAATACGGCAAAAAAGTTATGGTCGCGGAAACATCTTACGCCTTTACAGATGAAGACAGCGACTTCTACGGCAATACAATAGGCGCAGGACAAATGCAACACTATCCGTTCACCGTACAGGGTCAAGCCAACTGTGTTCGCGACGTAATTGACACCATCGCTCACACAAAGAACGGCATTGGCGTCTGCTACTGGGAAGGCACGTGGATTAGCGTGGGCGGCAGCTCTTGGGAAGAAAACCGCGCATTGTGGGAAAAATACGGCTCGGGATGGGCAAGCTCCTATTCCGCCGCTTACGATCCGGGCGACGCGGGCAAATACTACGGCGGTTGCGCTGTGGACAACCAAGCATTCTTCGATTCAACAGGACATCCTCTTGAAAGCTTGAAAATATTCGGGCTTATACGGCAAGGCAACAAGATTGAAGTCAAAACGGATGCCGTAGAGGACACTACGCTGATGTGCGACTTGAACGGTTCAATCAATTTGCCGACAAAAGTCAATGCAATCATGACGGACGACTCCAGAAGAGAAATTGACGTCACTTGGAACATTACGGAAAGTGATTTGACCAGGATGAAAAACAATGGCGTCGCCAAGTATACATTCACAGGTATTGCCGGAGGATTGACAGCTAATATCTACATTTCGATGGTTGAATTCAACTTCCTGAGCAATTACAGTTTTGAAGACGACAGTACTAAGACGGAAATTCCCACCGGTTGGAACGTAACTGCAAATAAACCTGCAGACGAGCTGTATGTTATCAAAAACGACAACGACGCCTTGACAGGCAGCAACAGCTTCCACTTCTGGACAAGCTCCCCCAACTCCATCAACTTTGATTTGGAACAAGAGTTAACCAATTTGGAAGCGGGCACATACAAATTTAGCATTTCAATAATGGGTGGCGACGGCGGAACCGTCAATATATATTCTTATGTTAAAATTAACGGCGTAATCGTCTACAAAATGGAAGGTTTCGGATTGAACGGTTGGCAAAACTGGGATACAAAAGTGTTGGAAAATATTCAATACAACGGCACCGACAAAATTGTCGTAGGCATACACGTGGAATGCACAGGATCAGGCGGTGGCGCATGGGGCAATATCGATGATGCTCTGTTCAATTCTGTAGCATAGCAACAAGGAGGAAAAAAATGAAAAAATCTAAATTTCTTTTGGCAGTATTAGCGATTGGTTTGATAATCTGTTTAACTGGATGTACACCGATAGAACTTTCAAAAAAACCGCTGAAAACGTTGAACCCTGACCCTATTGACGACAACAACCGCGTTTTTTATCAAATATTCGTTGGTTCCTTCTCTGATTCCGACGGTGACGGCGTAGGTGACATACGCGGAATAATCAACCGCATGAACTATCTTAACGATGGCGACTATACCGACGGCAGAAGCTTGGGCGTGCAGGGTATTTGGCTTTCACCGATATTCACTTCCCCATCGTACCACAAATACGATGCTGCAAACTACTACGAAGTGGACAGTCAATTTGGAACGTTAGACGACCTAAAAGAGCTGCTTAATATTTGCCACGAGCGTAACGTAAAGGTTATTCTCGATCTTGCAATCAATCACAGCTCCAATAAAAACCCATGGTTCCAGGATTTCTGTTCCGCTCGCAACAGTAACAATACTTCCAGTCCGTACTACGACTTTTACACCTGCTACGACAGAAACGACCCCGAAAAACCCGCGAAGAACTCTTTCAGCTTCATTCCCGGCTCCGGTAAGTGGATGTATGAAAGCAATTTCTCAAGCGATATGCCGGAACTGAACTTCGACAACCCTGCCGTACGTGAAGAGATGTTGAAAGTGGCAAAGTACTGGTTGGATATCGGCGTGGACGGTTTCCGCTTTGACGCAGTAAAATACATTTACTACAACGACAATGCCGCTAGCGTGGACTTTTGGAAATGGTACATGTCGGAACTGAAGAAAGTAAAATCTGATATCTACGCTGTTGGCGAATGTTGGGATGATGACAGCATTGTGTTGCAATACTACGAAGCGCTAAACTGCTTCAATTTCAGCGTCGGCGGTGTCAATGGGAAAATACTTGATGCAATACGTTCGGACAATATCAACGCGTACACCAACTATGTAGCTCGTTTTTTGAATTCTATTAAGGAACAAAATTCCGACGGAATGTTCATGCCGTTTTTGGCAAATCACGACATGGACCGCGCGGCTGGCTACCTAATGGTAAGCAACGGCAGCGCCTACATGGCGGCAAATATATACATATTATGCGCAGGTTCCCCCGTTATCTACTACGGTGAAGAAATCGGCATGAAAGGCTCTCGTGGTGGCGAAAATACTGACGCAAACAGACGCCTTGCAATGCTTTGGGGCGACAAAGACACCGTGTCAGACCCCATTGGGTCAACCTATGAAGCCTCCAAGCAAAATAACGGCACGGTCAAACAACAACTTAAAGACGACAACAGTTTGTTAGAGCACTACATAAGGCTGTTAGCTCTGCGCAACAAATATCCCGAAATTGCCCGTGGACAGTACACCGCTCTCAACTCAAATATATCCACAGTTGGCGGATTTTCCATCACTTACAACAACTCCACTATCGGTTTGTTCCACAACACATCTATGTATGAAACGGTAGAGATTACATTGCCTGCCGGCTTTACGGAATTGGCAGACTATATCGGACTAGGCAATGCATCAGTATCCAATGGTGTACTGAGAATCGGACCAAACACCAGCGTTATTGTAAAATAGTAACAAAAAACAATATAATAATACTGCTATAATAAGCTCAGTAGACAACAGTAAAAAAGCAAGAAAACGGTGAATCACCATTTTCTTGCTTTCTTTTAAGCAAACTTGCGTATTGATTTGTTATTTTTCGTTAGTTTTATCTACGACATTAGCTTATTTGCCCTTTTTGGCTTTGGGTTCTTTCATTTCGTCGATCTTTTTCTTAGCCTTCAGCTCTTCTTTGCTCATTTGTCTTGCGTTGACAGGAGCAGCTTCCTTTTTCTGAGCTACGGGAACGTTCTCATGGTCGGTAATCAAGCTTACTTCCGTTTCCGTATTGAAGAAATGCATAACCTTGCTTTCAAACGTTATGTAAACCTTTGCACCTGAAACCATAGCAGCACGCTGCGCAGGGGTCAAATCGATTGTCGGTACGCGTACGATGAGTGATTCTCCGCCCTCGTTGGTAACCACGTGCAAGTGCAGCTCGCTACCCATCATTTCGTTTACCTCAATCGTACAAGGAATTGCAGAGGGGTTGGACTTAGATGTCAAAACGATATGCTCGGGACGAACGCCTAACAAAATGTCTTGGCTTTCAACCTTCTTGTTCGCCAACAATTCGCCCTTGTGTCCGTCAACGGCAATCTTGGTGCCGTAGGGAACAACGCTGTACTTGCCCTTCTCGTTGACAAGCTTGGTGTGAATAATGTTCATCTTGGGCGCGCCGATAAACTCTGCAACGAAGAGGTTGTCGGGCATTTCGAATACTTCGTTGGGTGTGCCGACTTGTTGAATGAAGCCGTCCTTCATGATGACGATTCTGTCACCAAGCGTCATTGCTTCCGTTTGGTCGTGAGTTACGTAAATGAACGTCGAGTCAATCTTTTGACGGAGCAATATAATCTCTGCTCTCATCTGGTTACGTAGCTTTGCGTCCAAGTTTGAAAGAGGTTCGTCCATCAGGAATACTTTGGAATCACGCACCATTGCGCGGCCGATAGCAACACGCTGGCGTTGACCGCCGGAAAGCGCGCGAGGCTTACGGGTGAGGTATTCGGTGATGCCCAAAATCTCAGCAGCTTCCGTGACGCGTTTGTAAACTTCTTCTTGCGGAACTTTCTTCAAACGCAGGCTGAATGCCATGTTTTCAAATACCGTCAAGTGGGGGTACAATGCATAGTTTTGGAATACCATTGCAATGTCTCTGTCACGAGGTTGCAAGTCATTCACTACTTTGCCGTCAATTTCTACCGTACCTTCGGAAATGTCTTCGAGACCTGCAATCATGCGCAGAGTCGTAGATTTGCCGCAACCGGAAGGTCCTACGAAAACGACGAATTCTTTGTCTGCTATATCAAGGTTGAATTCGTGCACTGCTACAACCTTGTTATCGTAAATCTTTTTTACATCGGTCAGTTTAACTGTAGCCATAA
>JAFLVL010000010.1:18573-32624 GCA_022508325.1 Clostridiales bacterium
TAACCTTTGACTGCGCCGCCGGTGACGCCTTCTACGTAGTACTTCTGCAAGCACATGAACAATATCGTGATGGGGATTGCAACCACAACGCCGCCTGCGCAGAACGTAGTGTAATATGCCGATTTGTTAGCGTTAGTCGCTATAAGATTTTGCAAACCGACGGCAACGTTCATACCTGCCTCGTCGAAGTGAGAAATGTACTTTGCAAGAACGAAGTCGCCCCAAGGAGCCATGAAACCCATCAATATCGTGTAGATAACTATTGGCTTTGCCATAGGCAGAATTACCTTGAACATAACTTGCGCTCTGGTTGCGCCGTCCACACGAGCTGCCTCGTCTAGCGACTTGGGAATTGTGTCAAAGTAACCTTTGCTTACGTAGTAGCCCATACCGCTGCTTGCGGTGTACACAAGGATCAAGCCAAACAACCCGCCGCTTGCTGTGAGCCCCCAACCACTGAGCAATTTGTACAACAGTATCAAGGTGAGGAAGCCGGGGAACATTCCCAGGACAAGCATTAGGTTCATCAAGGATTTTCTGCCCTTGAAACGAATTCGAGATAGCACGTAGCTCATTGCCAGTACCATAAGTGTCTGAATTACAGCCACTGACAAGCCCAAAACGAATGTGTTAAGGAACCAACGTGGGAATTTAGTGTTTGTAAACAGTCTAACGTAGTTGTCTAAACCCCACTGATGAGGAATTATGTAATTTACTTGTCCTGTGCTTTCGACACGGAAAGATTCCAGTACGATACACACGAAGGGGAAAAGCCATATAATGGACATCAAAACCAGCACGACGTGAATTATCGTATTGGTGATAGTTCTGCTTACCTTGAGACCCATGTGTTGGCGTTGTTTTGACAGCATGTCATCGGCAGTCTCGGTCGTAGCTTGACTTTCCGTTACTACGTCACCATCTACAACTACTTCGCCGCTTTCTGTTGCAACGTAACCTTCGGGCAATTCAACGTCTGCCTGATATTGCGTGCTTGTATGCTCATGCTGTTCGCTAGTTACAAGTGTTCCGTCAGGAGTTTCTATTTCAATCAAATATTTTTTTGTATCTGTCATGAGAAGTCCCCCTCATTTCTGTTAGATGGCATCACATTGTACACAATCAAAGACAGAACGGATACAACGATGAATATCATGATACCTACAACAGACGCCAAGTAGTACTTGCTGTCTGTGCCTTGCGTAATCTTGAACAACCAGGTTATCAATATGTCGGTGTAACCAACCGATCCCGATGCGCCTGATAGTTCCGCATTCGTGGGCGTACCTCCTGTCAGTAGGTATATTACGTTGAAGTTATTGAGGTTGCCGGTGAAGCTTGTAAGAAGGTAGGGACCTGTTACAAACAGCATATACGGTAGCGTAATCTTGCCAAATTGTTGAATACCGCTAGCACCGTCAATCTTTGCAGATTCGTACAGGTCTGCGGGAATGTTCATCAAGATACCTGTTGCAATCAGCATTAGATACGGAATACCTATCCAAATATTGACGATGATTATCCAGGCTCGGGTCAAATGGGGATTAGCTTTGTCGTCAAATAGGTGCAGGTTTTCGCTGATAATGCCCAAATCTTGCAACAGCTTGCTGATAAATCCCGTCTCCGAGAACATATTGGAAATGTACAACAGCGAAATAAACTGAGGAATTGCTATCGTCATGACCAGTATAGTGCGGAAACCTTTCTTGAATTGAATACCCTTCTTGTTGATCATCATTGCGACAAACATACCAAGGAAATAGTTCGTGAACGTTGCAAAAAATGCCCAAATCAGAGTCCAAACAAGTATTTCACCAAACGCCATAGATACGACGCTTTCGCCATTGCTAAAGTTAATAATCTCGCCGAAATTCTTGAATCCCTGCCAAGTAAACAGCACTCCGTGTCCGTCGTGCGAGGCGTCATAGTTGGTAAATGCCACCAAAATCATGAAAATGATTGGAAATACCGTAAACACAGCAATGCCAGTCAAGGGCAACGCAAGTAGCGTCTTGTGGTATTGATCGTCAAGCAGAGACTTCAAGTCGTCTTTGCCGCTCTTTACCTTTTTGCCGTTCGCCATTATTTCTTCGTTTATACGGCATTGCTTAATTTGCAAACGCCAAGTGTACACGAGTGCGATTATAAAGATTATAGTCAGAAGACCATACATCAAAATTTTGAAAGAATCGTCGCCGTTTACCCAACCTTCGCCCCACTCGGTCTCTACCTTGTGTCCTGCGGCGTCTCCCAGGTTGTCGAATTTGCTTAGCCAGTGGGCACCGGCCATTCCCATGTATAAAACGAAAACTATCTCAAACAGCAGGAACAGTACTCCGCGCAACGGTTGTCCGTACCAGATGCTACCAAATCCCATTATCAAAAATGACAGCTTCGTTTGCCATTTGCCATTTTTGAACGTCAACCACAAATCTTTGAGGTTTGCCCATATTCCCAGTCCAAGCCTTTTGAAGAAGTTACCGATCTTTTTCACCAGATTCAAAAGGTGATGCGGAATAGCGCAAAAGAAACATTTCAGATTGTAGAGGAATTTGTTCCAGCCGTTCATTTTCAGATAGTCCAATGTCGATATCTGTTTCATCTTTCCTCCTAAATTAGTTTAGATTTAAAAGACCGAGTTGAAGCAGGACCTCAACTCGGTCTTAAATGAAAGCAAAATTATGCAGCTACAAGTTCAACATTAGCGGCTGTAATATTACCAGCATCGTTAACAGTGAAGGTAACCTTGATGTAGTACTTGCCGGCAGCAAGACCCTCAAATTGTTCGAGTTTGATGTCGCCGGAACCACCGTCGTTGAGTGCGTTGTTGGCACCAACTTGGCAATCCCAACCCTTACCTTGACGAATCTTAAATGCTGTACTATCGTCAATGTCGAAGGCGTCCTTACTTGTCCAAACGTTGTCGGGACCTTCAATCATTTCTAAGTCTGTATCCCAGCTTGTTCCACCGATTGAACCGATAACAGTCCAAGCGCGCATCTCTTCCGGAGTCATCTTCAACATATCGTCAAGCTTGTCAGCGTATTTTTTAAGTCCTTCTTGCAAAGCTGTAACGTCATCTTTGTCTGCATCGTAAGCGTTTTGACCAAGAACCTTAGCAACATCCCACCAAGAACCGTGAATTTGACCTTGAGGAATAGCGTGAACGTTTTGAGCTGCCAAAGCTGTCAAAGCGGGGTCGTTCTTAACAGCGTCATCTGCTTGAGCTTCCAGATTGGAGGGACCCCAACCGAATTTTTCAAATCTTTCAAGTTGGCATTCTTTGCTTGTGAGATATTGAGCAAGAGCGTGCATAGCTTGAGCTTTAGCAGTATCAGTTTGAGGTTTAACGCCCATCAATTTGTTACCGGAGAAGGAACCCATGTGATAAGCTTTTCCATCTACTGTGTAGGAGGGAAGTTCAGCGTAACCAACGTTTTCTGCGCCAATAGCCTTAACTGCGGCGTCGATTCCCCAAGTACCGGTTACAACGATTGCAGCGCCGGAGCTGAATTGGTCTGCGTCGGAAGAAGAAACGTGGCAGGAGGACTTAACAAGTTGTTGCATACCTCTCATAGCGATAACGCCAAGGTCACTGTTGAAAGTGTCGTTAACAGACACGAATTTACCGGATGTATCTGTAGTCCAAGTGCTTACGCAGCCTGCTCCGAAGAAGAAGGACGCTACGTACCAAGCAGAAGTGGAAGTTTCCATGCAGAAATTCTTTTTCGCAGCTTCGCATGCCGCAACAAGAGCTGCAAGGTCTGTCTTGTCTACACTGTCAGTGATGACTCTCTTGTCATAGAACATGAAGTAACCGTTGTCACTTGTCAAAGGATAGCAAACAACTTTGCCGCCGACTTTAACTGCTGTAACAGCAGATGCGTCGTTCTCTGCCTCAATCTTAGTTTGAGCCGTGGAACCGGGAGCGGAAAGAGCTGCTGCTTCTTGCAAACGAGCCGTTTGGTCCTGAGCGAAGCAGTAGATATCGGGAGCGGATTCAACGTCCGTCAAAACTTGAGTTGCGGAGTCAGCTTCAGAAACACCTTGAATCTTAGCCTTGATCTTGAATTCACCCTCCCAAGTCTCGTTAAATCTCTCGATTTGTTGTAGTGTGAGATCAGCTACGCCATCGCTTTCGCTGACCCAAATCAGTGTGTTGCTGTTGTCGCAAGCAGTAAGGATGGTTACGCCAAGCGCGAACACCATGACCAATGCAATAACAAGAGCAACGATTTTTCTTGTCTTTTTCATGTTTTTCTCCTTTTAAAAAATTCTTTTTATTTTAGGGTTGTACCCCAAATTATCTCATTATATTTCACAAAAGCATACAATTTACCCTTTCATGAACCATACATGCAAATTGTACTATGTCTGTAGACAGATTTCAATACCCCAAATTAAAAATGAAAATAAAGTCTTGTCGTTCACATCTTTAAACTACAAATTCGGCGGAGATATTATGCGGAGTTTGGTCGGCAGGTTGCTGACCGTTGCGGCGGAGAGCCAGTAGATGCCGCTGTTGAGCTCCAATCGTAGCGAGTAGATCGGGGCTTTGTAAGTGTTTATAGCAGACGGAAGAAACGCCGCACCGCCGTCGCGCTTGAATATCGCCTCCTTCTTCGTCCAACAGCTTACGAAATGATACACTTTGAATAAGTCGCTGAATATACGGCGCGCTCTTTGCTCGTCGTCGGTCAGAACACGCTCGGCAAGTCGGGCGTTAAATCTGTCTTGGGCGACGTATTCGATATCTACGCCGACGCTCTCCGTCAGGCACACCGCCACCGCCACCGCGTGTCTGCTGTGCGACAGAGAAAAGTATACGCCGCCTGCACTCCACTTACCGTTGGCGTCACGTGTAAAGTTTAACCCGTCTACGCCCTTGCCAATCAACTGCCGCAAGGCGTAGTCAAGTAGCCGCCACACGCAGTAGCGCTGGCGTTTGAGTAAAGGGTCGGTGGTTGCGGCTATTGCATCGTTGCGAATAGGCGGCTTGACGTCCTGCACCTCTACGCTATCGTCGAACTCGGCAACGTAGACGTGGACCTTATTATCTATATTATACTGTTGTTGCAATTCATCTAACATTAATAAAAGTGTAGCGACAAAAACAAAACAAAGTCAAGCGTTTCCACCCAACTTTGCCGAGATACTTATTTACTAAGATACTTTTTGGCTTTTCCTTCCTTAATCGTCAAATAACTGCGCCCTATGCTGAAGGCGCCGGAGGGCATATCCTTATCTACCGTCGTGCCACACGCTACAAAGCACCCTTCGCCTATTGTCAACGGCGCAACCAAGTTGGAGTTACACCCAATAAAGCAATCTCGCCCAACCTGCGTTTGGTGCTTGGTCTTGCCGTCGTAATTGACAAAAATCACGCCGCAACCGATATTAGTGTTCGCCCCTACCGTAGCGTCGCCTATGTAGCTGAGGTGGCTTGCCTTTACGCCGTCCTCAAGCGTACTCTTTTTTATTTCCACGAAGTTGCCCACGCGACAGTTATCCTTGACTACCGCGCTATCGCGAAGATGCGCATTGGGTCCCACCGTGCAATTTGCCCCGACGACGCTGTCGCAGATACGCGATGACTTCACTACTGTATTTTTTCCTATCGTAGAATTCTCAATATAGGAAAAACTCCCAATGACACAGCCGTCGGCAAGGACGCTGTTGCCCTTCACCACCGCAAACGATTCAATCGTGACGTTGTCGCCCACTGTAACACTGCTTTCCAGTACGTAATCCATTTACAGTCCCTCAGTCTGCTAACGCAGACAGCTCCCCTTACACAGAAGAGCCCTTTTTCTTATTGTATGAGATTAAGTGTAAATAAGTGCAAATTTATTTTTGTAAAAACATTCTTAGAGGCAACATTTAACGTAGGCGAGAGTGTTCGGGTGTGGCGCATAGCGTAGCTCTAAACGTTCGCCTTTGGCGAAGATCCTTCGGACCACACACGAACACCCGAGCCTCACACTATTTTCGCGACCACCACCGTCATATCGTCGGCGGGCTTGTTGGAGCACAGCTTCATCGCTTTGGCGAGAATTACCTCTGCTATGCTCTGCGGTACGTTCAGCGACACTTCGGCAAATGTCGCCGCGAGAGCCGTCGGGTCTTTGAAGCAATCTGCCACGCCGTCGGATACTAGCACCACCACGTCGCCGCTCATCAATGCTTTTTTGGTTACCGACGGTTTCATTTCCTCAAGAATTCCCAACGGCAAGCTGCTGCCCGACACAATCTCTACTTTGCCTTCGTTTTTGACGAGACCGATGCACGCGCCCAGCTTAATAAAATCTGCAAGACCGTTGTACAGATCCAGCACGGCAATATCCACCGCGCAAAATATTTCGTTGCCACTGCCGACGAGTAACTTATTCACGCAGGACAGAATTACGTCGTTATCAAAGCCCGCGCGATAAAAGCTCTCGACCAGGCTTATCGACGTAGCAGACATCTGCTCTGCCATCTCGCCGCTACCCATGCCGTCGCAGAGAGCAACTATACACTTGCCGTTGTCCGTCTGCAATACTGTATGCGTGTCACCGGATATTTCGTTGCCGTCTTTTGCCACAGAACTGACGCCAAAAGTGACAGAGTAGCGCGGTTTAACGGTCAAAAGTACGTTTAACCAGGCGTCGCTTTCGGTGTTTTCCACCCGCTCGACCACCATATTTTGTTTGAGTACGGAACTTGCGACCTTTTCTATTGTGGCGTTATCAATATCGTTTTTGCCCACGGTGACGACGACGGTCACGACGTCCTTCTGCTTGGCGATAACCGCGCCACTGCACAGCACGTTGTGAAATACCAGCCGTTCTACAAGCTCCTGTTCCTTGGTGCGGTCGTAGCCTGCGCTGTTTTTGCAATCGGTTGCCAGTTGCATAAGTAACGACGACACACCGCCCATCTGTTCGCCGAGGAGCGTCTTGCCGTTGTCAGCCGCGTCTATGCGTTCCTTATACGAGCGATAGTTCTGCGCTTGCGTGTTCATCTCGGAAAGCATCGCCGAGACCCTTTCGCACTTGACGGACAGCGTTTGTGGCACGTCCAGTATCGTGCATTTGCCACGCTTGACTGCGCACACCCCCAGCTGCAAAAGACTTTGCTCCGTTTGACGCAGTTCCTGACGCCAACATTTGGTTCTCTGAGCGCAATCGGTACACACCGCCTCACTGCACTGCTTGACTATGGCTTTTTCTGCGTCCTCGGCAGTTACGCCACTTGCCGACATTGTGAAAAAGGCATTTTTCATAGAAAGGAATATGTCTGACAAACGATAAAGTCGCCTTGACACGTTGTCGCCGATTTTTTTCGCGACGCTTTTGCCCAGATAGCGCTCTGCACTGCCCGAACAGTAGTCGCGAACGTATCTGAACACTTGCGACGGCACCACCACGAACACAAACACCGACGAAAAGGTGGGCGCAAACACAAGCGTTGAGAATTCACCGTGCAAATCGAGAAAAAAGGACATTAGAACGTCTACTATAAGAACGGAAACTGCGCCGAGATAGCGATTCACCTTACACAAAGTAACCGCCGAAATGGCTGACAACACACAGAACACGCAACACTCGAAGTTTCCGTTTGCGAAAATGTCGCCAAGTCCTATCAAAACCGCACCTGTCAACGCCGTCGTATCGCCAAAGCACACTACCGCAAAAAGTATCGCAAACGGCGCGATAAAATAGATGAGTTGAAGTCCATAAAAGGAGATTTGCGCAACACAGAATGAGGCAACAATAACGAACAGACCTATACACACCGTTTCGTCGAGCGCGGGGCGGTAACTGAGACCTCTGACGAACACCGCGCGAAAGACGTATATGCTTACATATGCGAATGCAATGCCCATCGCCGAATAAAGCAGTCTGTCGAAGGTGTTGAAATAATCCGTGAAACGGAAAACGCAATAAAAGACGTTGGCGAGAATGAGATACAAAAGCAAATTGAGCTTGCCGATTTTACGTTTTGCAAAATAGTGAATGACAACAAACAAAACTATAACCGACGCGCGAACGCCCGCCTGCAAAAGGCTGTCCCATCCGTACACGACGGATGAGGCTAGATAAACAAAAGTGACAATTATCGGATTCGCCGAATAGGTTGCACCTACGAACAGTCCGAACGCAATATTGCCGTCGAATACTCCGCCCGAAAGAACTGCGAGGGCTATGTATGTGACGTAAAGCAATACCGTCCTCGCCGACAGTTTTGTCTTAATTAAAGTTGCCTTGAAATTGTTGGTTTTCGCGCCTTTGTTCATTGTGCTATCCTCGAAGTGTGTCATTTTATTAATGTTACAACGGCGAGAACGGCTTCTTTTGGTACAATATGTAGATTATTGCGAGTTTTTGTGGTACGGCTCAGGCATTCGTCTTGGAGTCTAGCGCTTCACGATATCTCCAAGCCGAACTCCCTCGCCTGCATAATAAATGACTGTAAGATAAGTGTGGTAAATTCAGACAAATACCAAATCGCCGCTACAGGAATTTGCACAATAAACAAGCAACAACCGAGCCGAGCAAATTGCAGAATAGCGCAATGGGAATTGCCCAACCCGTCCTTTTAACCTTAGTTTCGGCAAAGTACACCGATGCTACGTAAAATACCGTCTCGCTGCTGCCCATGATAACCGACGCGCATCTGCCGACGTAGCTATCTACGCCGTAGGTTTTGTATACATCGGTGAGTATCGCCAGACTGCCACTGCCCGAGAATGGGCGGAGCAAAACAAGCTGAACCACCTCGCTCGGCACGCCGAGGAGCTTAAATGGCGGCGCGAAGATTTTGGTGACGTAGACGTCCACACCGCTTGCGTGAAGAGCGTTGACCATGATAAAGATTGCGGCAAGATACGGAAAAATCGACAGCGACAGATTGAAGGACTTTTTTGCGCCAAGCACAAAGCTGTCGTAGACGTTGACGCGCTTTATTAGCCCATACACAAGCACAGCAATTAGCAGTATCGGAACGACGTAATTCATTGGGGTGCGTTCTCCTGCTTCGGTTTGCCGTACGCTGCAAAAACTAACGCCACGCCGACGATTGAGGTGATTACCGTCGATATTAGATTGGACAACAGAATGTCTGACGGATTGGCGGAACCCATAGATGCGCGGAGTCCTATGACGGTCGTCGGAATGAGCTGAACGCTTGTGGCATTGACGACGAAAAGCATTGCGCCTGCGCGAGATAGCTTTTCGTTTTTTTCCATTACGTTGATTGCCGCAATTGCCGACGGAGTCGCCGCGTTGCCTACGCCGAGCAGATTGGACGCAAGATTTAACGAGATGTAGTCCGACGCCACCTTCTCGACATTGCCGTAGAGAAACTTATTTAGCCGCTCAAAGCATAGCGACAGCTTCTCGACAAGCCGACACTTTTCTGCAATTTCGAATATTCCTAACCACAGGCAATACACTCCGCAAAGCGAGAGAGCCGTCTTTAACGCCTGTGCCGAACTGTCCAAACACACGTTGAGCACGCTCTGCGGGTTCATAAAGGTCAACACCGACAAAGCAATTACAGTTACAACCGTCCACACTATATTCATAATGTAGTGTATTTTTCTTGTTTACAAAAATATTCAAAAGATATATAATATCAAAAAAAGATGAGGTTCGCATATTGGGCGCAATACGCTTAAACGCTAGTACAGCGTCTGCAGATTGTTTCGACTGCCCAACACACTCACTTCTCATAATTTCTCCCTGTTTTTTGCGAGGTACAGAAAATGACTAAAAAAACCTATTACATCACAACACCGATTTATTACAGTAGCGGTAGCTTCCACCTTGGACATTGCTACACGACGGTTATATGCGACGCAATCGCGCGCTTCAAGCGCATGGACGGTTTCGACGTGTTCTATCTCACAGGTACTGACGAGCACGGACAAAAGGTACAGCAAAAGGCAGAGGCGGCGGGAGTTACGCCCAAGGCTTACGTTGATAGGCTGTACGACCAAATTGTGGAGCTTTGGAAGGTCTTAGGAATCAGCTACGACAAGTTTATTCGTACAACAGACAATTACCACGAGGCTACGGTACAAAAGGTATACGAGAAGCTCCTTGCCAGCGGCGACATATATAAGTCTCAATACGAGGGTTGGTATTGCACGCCCTGCGAGTCATTCTGGACGGAAAGCCAGCTTGTAGACGGAAAATGCCCCGACTGCGGACGCGAGGTCAAATTGCAAAAGGAAGAAAGCTATTTCTTCCGCCTCTCCAAGTACCAAGACCGCTTGATTAAGTTCTACGAACAAAACCCCGAGTTCATCTCGCCCAAATCGCGCATGAACGAAATGATAAACAACTTCATCAAACCGGGGCTCAAGGACTTGTGCATTTCGCGCACGACCTTCGACTGGGGTGTCAAGCTGACATTCGACGAAAAACACGTCGCTTACGTCTGGATTGACGCGCTGACCAACTATATCACGGCTCTGGGGTACCTGCAAGACGACCATACGCTCTATGACAAGTTCTGGCCGGCGGACCTACACATGGTGGGCAAGGAAATCGTACGTTTCCACACCATTATTTGGCCTGCAATACTTATGGCTCTCGATTTGCCCCTGCCCAAGAAGGTCTACGGACACGGTTGGTTGCTATTCGGCAACGACAAAATGAGCAAATCCAAAGGTAACGTCGTCGACCCTATCGTTCTTTCCAATCGCTACGGCGCAGACGTGATACGCTACTTCTTGCTCCGCGAGATTCCATTCGGTAGCGACGGTAATTACAATAACGAGGCGCTCTTGACGCGCACCAACGCCGACTTGGTAAACGACCTCGGCAACCTAGTATCACGCACCACGGCGATGATTACGCAATACTTTGACGGCAAGGTGCCTGCCCCCAACGCATACACGGAGCTTGACCGCGAGCTAATCACTCTTTGCGAGGGGACGCTCGACAAGGTTCGCGCAGACATTGACAATCTGTCCGCGCCAGACGCACTAACAGACATATTTAAGATAGTTCAACGCGCTAACAAGTACATTGACGAAACTATGCCTTGGACGCTCAACAAAGAGGGCAACAAGGAACGGCTGGCTACTGTTATGTACGTGCTTGCCGAATGTATTCGTTTTGCGGCAACGCTACTTACGCCGTTTATTCCAACTACGGCGGCGACAATTTTCGAAAAGCTGGGCATAAAGGCGCCTACAAACTTCAACAATCTCAAAAAGTTCGGACAGCTTAAAGTCGGAACAAAGGTCACGAAGGGCGCAAACCTATTCAACCGTTTGGACGTCGCCAAGGAATTGAAAGAGCTGGACGCCATTGCCGAACAGGAGGCTAAAAAGAGCAAACCCGCAAAGGAAGAGCCTAAATCGGAACAAATCTCCATTGAGGACTTTGCAAAGGTGCAACTGCGCACTGCAAAGGTGCTTAGTTGCGAAAAAGTGGAAAAAAGTGACAAATTGCTCGTATTCAAACTGCAAGTAGGCGACGAGGTTCGTCAGGTCGTCAGCGGAATCGCCGAGCATTACACGCCCGAATACATGGTCGACAAAACCGTCGTTCTCGTTGCCAACCTCAAGCCGGCAAAAATTCGCGGAGTGGAGAGCAACGGCATGATTTTGTGCGCGGCAGACGACAAACACGTCATTTTCGTCACTCCCGAAAAGGATATCGACAGCGGAAAGGTTGTAAGATAATGATTGACACCCACTTGCACCTTGATGATGAGAAACTCGCAGATAGGGTCGACGAAATCTATAACGCGTTTGAAGAGTTCGGAATAGAATTTGTTATCAACAACAGTTGCGACATGCAGACCATGCTTGCAGGCTTGGAGCTTGCCAACCGTTATGAGAAGATTTTCGCCACTATTGGCATACACCCGCACGAAAGCAAGCATTTTAACACTGCTTTCGTCGAGAAAATGACGGAATTAAGCAATCAGGAAAAGGTAGTTGCTGTGGGCGAGATTGGACTGGACTACTATTATGACCTATCCGACCGCCAAACTCAACGCGACGTTTTTGCCGAGCAGTTGGAGATTGCAGACAGCTTGCATTTGCCTGTAACCTTGCATATTCGCGACGCATACGGCGATGCTTGGGATATACTGCGCGCTCAGAAACGCCACCTCAACAACGGCGTGCTGTGGCACTGTTACAGCGGAAGCGCAGAGTTTGCGCGGCAAGCAGTAAAGGAAGGACACTACTTCGCCTTCGGCGGGGCAATTACCTTCAAGAACGCCAACAAAGCCGACGTTTTCGCCCAAATTCCCATCGATCGCGTATTGAGCGAGACGGACAGTCCGTATATGTCGCCTGTGCCCTTGCGCGGGACGGTCAACACGCCGTTGAACATTCCGATAATCGTGGAAAAGATGGCAAGCTTCTATGGTGTGACTGTCGGCGAAATGGAAGAGAAAATACGCGAGAATACACTGCGACTGTTTTCGAAAATTGAGGAATATATTAAAAAGTGAGGCTCGGGTATTCGTCTGAAAAAAGGGATAGCCGAGGGTGTTCGTCTAGGGACTTAGGTGCTATCGCTAGGCGCCAAAGAGACTGTTTACAATGAATAACTATGTCTATATATTAAACAACAAAATTTACATCAACCTCACCAACCGTTGCAGTAACAGGTGTGACTTCTGCATACGACAGGGACGGCAGGGTATGGCTGACACTACTCTGTGGATTGAAGAAGAGCCAACCGCCGAGGACGTAATCGAGCAATTGCCCGCCAACCTCGACGACTACGACAGTGAGGTTGTCTTCTGCGGATTTGGCGAGCCGACGTATAATCTCGAGACGCTGGACGAAGTGGCAAGCTACCTGCACTGCGTAGACAAGACCACACGCATAAACACCAACGGACAGGCAAATATCATCAATGGCGAAGACGTGACCGACATTATCGTGACAAGCTGTGACGTAATCAACGTGTCGCTTAACGAGTGCAACGCAACAAAATATCAGGCGCACTGCAAGAGTATCTACGGCGAGAAGGCGTATGAGTCCATGTTGGAATTTGCAAAGCTGTGCAAAGAGCGTGGCGGAAACGTGGTTTTCTCGGTGGTAGACAGTATTGGGCAAGCCGACGTCGACGCCTGTCAAAAGATTGCCGACAAGATGGGAATACCGCTGAGGGTACGCATTAAAGAATAAGGCTCGGGTATTCGTCTTGGAGCCCGGCGCTCCGCTGCGCTACACGATGTCTCCAATCCGAACATCCTCACCTCTCATGAAAACTACCTCTAAAAAGATAATTATAATATGAATTTCAATTACGACAGGGCATTTGAAAAAGTCAAGGGCGAGATTGACGTAAGCTCACCACCACGGTTGTTGCTACACGCCTGTTGCGCACCGTGTTCGACATATTGTCTGACACAACTGTTACAACACTTTGACGTGACGCTCTACTATGCCAATGACAATATCACCGACTGCGATGAGTGGTCTAAGCGACTTCACGAACTTTACAAGCTAGTAGAAATTGTAAACGGCGGCAAATTCGTAGTACAACCTATACACCCATTGAAGCTCGCAACACAAGACTTTGACAACTCAAGGTTCTTCAATGTTGCGAAAGGTTTGGAAAATGAGAGAGAGGGCGGCGCAAGATGCAAAGAGTGTTTTGTTTTGCGGCTTAGCGACACTCTGCAATTTGCCACAGACAATGGCTACGACTATTTCGGCACGACGCTATCCGTTTCCCCGTACAAAAACAGTCAACTACTCAACGAAATAGGATTATCGTTGCAAACGACTGCCGTCAAGTGGTTGCCCGCCGACTTCAAAAAGCGCGACGGCTACAAACAGAGCATAGAGCTGTCGCAAAAATACGGGCTATACCGCCAACACTACTGCGGTTGTGTGTATTCGTTGGCAGAAACCACTGCTAAGCAATAGAATAAAACTAATATTAATTTCTAAATCAAAAGCTCCTATATCAAGGGGCTTTTTCATTCTTACTTTGTATAAAAAATTTCAATCTACCTTATAGAGGCAATCTCTTATGCAGCCGAGGGTGTTCGGCTGGGGCGCATTGCGTAGCACCTAAGTCCCC
>JAFLVL010000011.1 GCA_022508325.1 Clostridiales bacterium
CGCTGATAGCTTCGCAAGGGCAAACGCTTTGGCAACCGCCGCAAGCAATACATTCATTACTGATTTTGTGAGCCATGGTAGTATACTCCTTTTTTGTAGTATACATTGATTATACACACAATGTAAAATTTTGTCTATTTTTTTGATACAGTTTTTTAATTTCAGCTAATTTTTGATTGAAATTTCCCAAATTAATTCACTTCGGTGTGCAGAAGAGAGCGAATATCTCGCTTGTGCAATTTGCTAATTACGTACAGCGAGAATACTGCCGCAACAGCTAGCACTACTCCGATGCCCACAGCCAGCATTACGACAATTTGCGCGACCGTCGCAGACAGCTCTATGTTGGTAACCAACAGCACGAGCTTTGTGATAAGCATATAGCCAAGCGTTGTCATAACAATCGCCAGCGGAATAGCGAGCAGAGCTATCAGCAGAATTTGTAGCGCAAGCAACAAATAGGTGTCACGCCGCGTTATACCGAGGGTTGCGCAAACGCCGCTCGTTCGGCAGAACGCCTTGACGTACTTGTCAATCATAAGATAAACCGTCAGCACCAAACCGATAATGAGCGCCGCGCCAATGACGAAATACAAGGCGTTGGCAACTTCCATTATTTGATTGAGCTTCTCTACGCGTATGAGCATTGCGCCGGCGCCGTATTGAACACTCGTTTCATAAACGAATTCGGTCAAATCCGACTCCAACGACGAATCGAGCCAATCATGCAAATGGTACATGTAGCGCGCTTCCAAATTCACGTCATTTTGTTGAAAAATAGGATTGTCAACGTGAGTGACGACGTAGGGGCATAATAGATTCTCGACTCTACTGGAAAGCTCGTAATATTCGTCGGTGAGCACGCCGCAAACCGTCGCATCAACGAGGGGTACAGTATCAGTGTCGATAGTTATTACAATGTGTTTGCCTATCGCATCTTCGCGCGACTCTATGCCGAAGTTAGCAAGGAATTTGGCAGCAACCATCACTTCACCGCCGTTTTGCGGAAAGCTACCCCAATAGGCTCGCGCATTACTGCCAAAGCGATAGACAAATTCCTCCTCGTCGTGAGGTGAGAAAAATGGATTGCCGTCACCGTTATTCTCAAAGTCGTTGGCAAACAGCTGGATTTTCATTGCCTCAATCTCGGGCAATTTGCTTTTCTGTTGTCCGTCAAAGCTTAACACGACGTTTTTGGTTGTGCAATCGGACGATTGGCTCGTGCCGTAAACGTGCTGCATACGCGCAGTCAACGTGGCGACGTTGTAGCGCAACAAATCGTATTCGGTCACGCCGAAATCTTCGAGGGCTTCACTTGCCTCGGTGAACGCCCACATATAGTTGGAGGCAATGTTCTCCTCCAATATTGTAGTCCGTTTGTCGTCTAACGACTGATTGTACACAGAGAACAGACACACGAGAAACGCCAGCGCGGCAAAAGCAAGGCACATCTTGAAATTCATCCAACTGCGGGAACGAAAGTTCTTCCAAGCCAGCCTTAATATAGAAAAGAAATTACTCAACGCGCACCTCCCGAGCAACCGTCGTGTTGCGAATCTTACGATGGAAACGGAGAAAAATCAGAATAGTGACTGCCGTAAGCGCAAAAAACAGAATAATAGGAGCAATGACGTTGAAGGTGGAACTGAAATCGCATCCAAATACGTCAGCGCACAAGCCCATGTACCATTTGTTAAACAAAAGCGACAGAGCCGCGCCCACCATGACAGCGCACAGTATCATCAGCACAGTAATGAAGGTGTAAATAAACGTTATCGTACTGTTGCGCGCGCCGAGCAGTTTCATGCGGCAAATATTGACCTTTCGTTGACGGTAAAATATAGACATCAACGAGAACAGTATGAAAAATATTATCATTCCAAGTAGCAGTTCAACAGCCAAAAAGAACGCCTTGACCAATTCAATGTCGTCTATAATATCGTACTGATACCTGTTTATCTCTTTCTCGGAGATTCTTGCGGCAGAACGCGCATTGTACCGAGCGCGAGAAGTTTGTTCATATATTGAAAGCAATGTCTGAGCGTTGGCGCAAGTGAGGTACGCCTCGTTCAACGTCACGTCCGCACCGTCGTCAAGTGAAAGATAAAAGTGCGCGTAATTGAGTAGCGAGTTGTGCGTATCCAGCATATCCGTCAGGTAAAAAATGCCCACCACTTCAAATTCTCTGTCTCCGACGGTAACAGAATCGCCAACCGTCAACTTTTGGGTAAACGCTTTGTGATTGGCAATTGTTTGTGACAGACAAATCTGGTTCGGTCCGTCAATCCACTTGCCTTTGCGCGGAGTATCGTCGTATGCGGCAAACATTTTCGCCGATTCTTGATAATCTACGAAATAGCCTTTGTAGGAATATTCCAACTCTTCAATGCCTTGCGAGTCCTGAATTGTGTCAAGCTGACCGTACTCCGTTCTCAAAACCGTGTCAACGGTAACACCCTTTATTCTGCCAAATACCGTCGTTGCGCCCAAACTCTTGGCGTAAGCGAGAGGAATATCCTCGACTATGCACGTCATATCGAGCCACCTGCCGTCAAGCATATTCATAATGCCGACAGGCAAATCGTTTCTAACCGATACCACGCTCAAAAAAGCGCCGCAAAAAACGGTCAAAATCAAACCAATGATAATGATCGTGCGGCGTAAAAAATTCATCTCCAGAAATAGAAACCTAAGCGCGCTTCTCATCGCTCTTTATCCTACCGTCCAAAAGCGTGACGATTCTGTCTGCCTGTTTGGCGTCTTCCTCGTCGTGTGTGACCATAATTATTGTGTGCCCGTCACAGTGAAGCTTGTGAAGCAGCTCCATTACATTGCGGCTATTTGCCGTATCGAGATTTCCGCACGGCTCGTCGGCAAAAAGATATTTGGGATTGTTGATTATCGCGCGGGCAATGGCAACGCGTTGCTGTTCTCCACCCGACAAAGTGTTTGCCTTGTTTTTGGCTTTGTCGCTAAGTCCGACCAATTTCAATGCCTCTTCTACGAGTGGGCGATTGTGCGCGCGGCTGTAACTACCGCCGATGATTAGAGGTAATTCCACGTTGTCGTAGACGGTGTAACCCGGTTCGAGATAGAAACTTTGGAAAATAAACCCCATCTGGGCGTTGCGAAAGTGCGCCATTTTGCGGGGCGATAGCGTCGTAACATCGCAACCGTCTATGATGACTTTGCCGTCTGTTGCCCTGTCAAGCGTGCCGATAATGTTGAGCAGGGTGGATTTGCCACTGCCAGACCTGCCCGTTACTGCCACGAATTCCGCGTCGGCAATGTTCAAGCTGATGTCATTAAGGGCGCAGAATGTCTCGCGCCCTGTTTTGAATTGTTTAGTTACGTTTTGAATATTTATCAAAATGTACCTCGTGAAAAATTATTATTCGTGTTGGATACCTAATATTTCGTCCAGCTCCGACTTGGTGACCTCTTCGTCGAATGTCTGCGTGATAATGGTCAATGTGTCGCCTGCGTGAATCTTCTTCTCGCCGTCGTCGTCCATGCGCTTGACGTTGTCTGCGGCAACGATTTCGCTAACCTTGGTATTGGACGGCCACAGAATGTCGCGTACCGCCTTGCCGACTGCAAACGCGCCGTCTTGTACGACGTAAGTAAAGCGTACGATTCGGTGTTCTTTGCCCGCATTTTGCTTGTGAATCATGCGTTCCAGCAATACGTCGTATAGAGGTTCTACGTTGACTATCTCGCAGAGGAAATAGGACAAAAAGACCGTGATTGCCACGTAAAATAGGTTACTGAAACTCCAAGTGCACTCCACCATAAACACGAGAGCCGTCAATGGCGCTCTCGTAGTTGCGCCCATAAACGCCGACATGGACAGCATTACGACGGTTGCAAACAAGCCTTCGTCTATGCCCATTGCAATGAACAGATTGCCGAGCAACGCGCCCAAAAGCGCGCCGATAGACAGCATGGGAATAAATACGCCGCCTGTTGCGCCCGAGCCTGTCGAGAATGCGATAGTCAGGAAACGAATTACCAGCAAAGCAAAAATTATCTTCCAAGTGAAGCTACCGCCTGCGAGCTTTGTAATAAGTCCGCCTCCGCCGAATAGCGCGTTGGTACCGTCAAATTCGCAAAAAGCAATTAGACCGATAATAGCCGTCAATACAAATACTACCAAAAGCTTTGCCCATTGCGGAATGCGTTTGAGCTTGGTATCGTAAACCTTACCGATGAAAAATACAAACAGATTGTAGCCACAAGCAAACAGGGCGATAACCACTCCGAGAATGAGAGGTACCCAGATGTCTTTCATGGCGAACTGACCCATCAGCGCGCCGACTTTGAATAGCGGTTCGGGAGAGTGTCCTATCGCCATTGTCCAAAGGTTGGACGCCGTAACACCGAACAGCACCGACGACATTGCCATCAAAAAAATCATCGGGGTGAAACGCTTGTGCGTCTCCTCCAAAGCGAACAAGATACCCGTCACGGGCGCGCCTGTAGCCACCGCAAAGCCCGCGCTTGCGCCGCCTGTCATTATGTAACGGTTCCAGCTGTCGTGCGACAAAGGCAATCTGCACGTACCGCCGCCGATAGCCGTACCGAGTAGAACGCTGGGACCTTCGCTACCGAGAGGCAAGCCTACGAAAAAGCTAATCCAGCTGTTGACCACCACCGCAATTGCCGAACGTAGCCAACGGAATGTCAACAAACCGCGAAGTACGCCCTCTGCGCGAGGAATACCGCCGCCCATAGTCTCGGGCGCCCACTTTTGCAAAAAGTACGCGACGAACGCCAAAGCTGCCGCGCCTGCAACGACTGCCACGGCAATCCATGGGTTTTGTTGCGCGTAGTGATAAATTTCGCCTGATTTTTCCGTCAAAAACTCGGCAACCCACTTAAAAAAGTAGACGATTGTGCCGACGAGCAGTCCTGTGAATGCGCCGTAAACGAAAACAGGCACTATAACGTTTTTAAAATAGCTTTTGTAATCCTTTCTTTTCATAACACCTCCGACCAAACGCGCGTGGGCTAGGTTGACTTACGCAACCTTGCGCTAAGCGAGCTGACGCTCCCACGCGGTCGGACTACTCAGGAAGGACGCGACGCGCGTCCTTATCTATTTTGACTTTCGCCGGGGAGTTTCACCTGCGGTGAAGGTTTTCAAGCGAGCGCATACCCCAGCATCCCCCGCAAGGTCGCAAAGATTCGGTACACGCCCGAACTTTGCGTAGTTTAATTTACAATAATAGTTTAATAATGTCTTTTGGTTTATTGCAAATAGCTATGGGGTGGGCGTTGACAAGCTCGTCGCGCTTGCCAAAGCCGTAGGTCACCGCCACCACGTCTATTCCGTTGGCATGAGCGCCGTCCACGTCGTGCAAAGTGTCGCCGATCATGAGGCACTTGTCACGCTCAAAGCCGTTGTCGTCAATCAACTGCCTAAGTACGTCCTCTTTGAAACCGCGCTTGTCCGTCTGACCGTAGACGTAGCGGAAATATTTGCCGATTTTGTGGTAAGAAAGCGACTCTACCGCGTGCGGCTCGAATTTGCTTGACGCAATGGCGAGAGTATATTTGCCGCATTTGTGCAACTGTTCAAGCACGTCCATTATTCCATCGTAAAGAAAGCTGTTGTAGAGGGCGTTGTTGTCGGCATACACCTGCTTGTGAAGTTTAATCGCCTCATCACACCGCTCGCTACCCACAAGATGAGTGTAGCTGTCGGCAAGTGGCGGCCCTATATGGCGAGAAAGGTCAATTTTACTCGCGTCCACGCCGAAATGGGTGAGAACCTTTGTGAAAGTGTCGTATATGCCCGGCGACGTGTTGTTTACCGTGCCGTCAAAGTCAAATATGATATATTTATAGTTTTTTGAGAGTTTCATATCTGTTTATATTGATGAAATTTGCTTTAGCGCTAGCAAAAATCTCTGGATTTTGGGTTTGGAGTGGCGAAAAATAATGCCGTAAGCATAGAAAAGGTAATTTTTGAGCTTTTCCAGCTGTTCGACGTACAAGTTCTCACATTCCAACTCGTAGTCTACTATGCCTGCGTACTCGTTTTTGTCCAATTCTAACGTCCATTGTTCAATTTGGAACTTGGCGCGATAGGTATCCATACTGCCGACAAGCTGTAGATCGCTCGGCACGTCAACGCCCAAGAGATCCTTCGCCTCTTCCTGCGTGATGCCGCGATTACACAGGCTGTGAGCAAAGTCTTTGGACACTTCACACTCGCGCTCGTCGGATACGGCGACGCCGTTTTGATGTGACAGCCGCTGTTTGTAACACAGCAGGTATTGGTCACCCTTTCTGCGCAAGCGAATCATCATGTCATTTGGCATTGCTTTGTAGCGAAAGTAGTAATTTGTCTGCAACTGTGGCTCTACCTGCCCCACGTCCAACAAAATGTTGTATTCTCGCTCATTAAGAGCCATTTTCAGTTCTTGTTCGATGTTTTTCATCAGCTCTTTTTCTTGCCCTTGGAACCTGTGTTGAAAATCTTGCTCATTTCCTCAAAAAAGGTCGCGCTGTCCTTAAATTGGCGATACACAGCGGCGAAACGAATATACGCTACCTCATCCAGCTCCTTCAGTTGCTCCATCACAAGGTCGCCGATTTTTTGCGACGTGATTTCCTCGTCAAGACTGTTGTAGAGGCTCTTCTCAATAGACGCCACGATGGCGTCGATTTGAGCCATGGAGATAGGACGCTTTTCGCAAGCGCGCAAAATGCCGTTTTTCAATTTGGTTCGGTCGTAGCCTTGGCGGGTGCCGTCGCGTTTGACTACTAGAAAGGACACCGTCTCTATTGTCTCGAAGGTGGTAAAGCGTTTGCCGCAAGCTGTACACTCGCGCCTTCTGCGTATGCTCTTGCCGTCGTCGGTAGAACGGGAGTCGATTACTTTGCTGTCTTCACAGCCACAGTACATGCATTTCATAATTTTATCTTGTATTGTAATTCTATCGTCTTGCCTGCAGGCACGCTTATCGCTATGCTCTTGCCGGTAGGTTTTTGCGGGAGATTGGTTTTGACGAGTTTTTTGGCGCAATCGGGTATCAACAGTTTCACTAGAGTCTCCTTCTTTGCGTCAAGGCTTACATTGAATACGCCCTTGTCGGCATCGAGTGACGCGCTGACGGATACGCCGTTCTCCGCCACCATTCCGTTGAAGCTTACGTTAGTCCAGTCGGAAGGCAAAGCGGGGAAAATCTTTATTACAACGCCATGTGAATACATGAGCATCTGTTGAACGTCGTGCGCGAACACCATATTGGCGTTGAGCTGAATGGGCGTCCATACACCGCTGCCGCATATACCCATGCCGCGCCAATCCTTATCGGCAAACACCAAATTGTTCAACGCGCAACCGCGTACGGCGTTGGTCAGACATTGTTTAGCCTTGAAACCGTCGCCCAGTCGAGCGTACACTGCGCCCAGAACGGTGATGTTGAAGCTGTTTTGCAACGTCGGCTCACTACGCTTCTTGTCGGCAGTTGCCATATATTGCATCACAGTTTCTTCATCAGACAGCAAGCTCACACCGTCGCCAAAGTATGCGTCGTAGAGAGTACCGTTGGATACGCCTGTGTAGTCGACGGAAATGATTGAGTTGACAAATTCCTTAAATGTGCCGTCGCTAGCGAGCTGTTTAGCCGGAATGAGCTCAGCCAGTTTTCTCCAAGCCTTGACGTCGCCTTTGACGTTACATTCTTCGCACGCCGCAGCCAAGTTATTCAATAAGTCTTTCGCAAGTGAAAAATCAAGCGAGCTGTTCTTGGCAATCACGGGACGGTCGGTCACCTTGATACTGTCGTCTACGCGCATAGGCAGAGCCGAGGGGTTAATCTCCACGCCGTCATCCGATTGAATCAGGAAGTCCTCGTAAAACGCCGCAATCTCCTTCATGAAGGGAATGAGCTTGGATTTGAGGAATTTCGCATTCTGCGTATACTTAGCGAACTTGTAATATAACCCTGCAATCCACGCGGCGCAACCTGTGAAGTGAATAGCGAAAACGTCGTTACTGCCCAGTCTGCCCGTATTGGGGGCGGCAACTGCGGGAACCACTATACCTCTGCAACCGAAAAGGCGTTGCGCGTTGTTACGATAGTCGTCCATATTGCGTTCGTAATACTCGAATGATTTCTCCAAATTGAACGCCAGATTGCCCTGCAAAGTGTGCAAATACGTCATTTCAAGCTCGCCACTTGCGCTTATAAAGGCTCTGTAAGGCTTGTAAGAGCCGTTCCACAGTCCGCAGGGTCCAAAGGCTAGTCCGTCTTCAGCATTGCCTGCGACGGTCAGATACCGCGAAAATTTGTAAAGTTTTTCGGCGAGCTGTGGCGACAAATTGCCCGCCTCAGTCTCCAACAAAAGGTCCTCTACCAGCTTGTCCTCATCCTTAGATAAGCTTACGTCGCACGACGAATACAGCTTGCTGTGCATTGACACGTGCGGTTTCAAAAGCTTGTCGTACGTATCCTTGATTGCCGTAAGCTGCTTCTTCAATGCGTCGAATTCTTTCTCACGCGAACCGCCGTTGAAGGTCTTAATCAAGATAAATACAGACTGCGCGTTGGTGATTTCCACGCCGTCGTCGTCTGCGCGAACACTGCCGCCAAGCACGGTCAGCTTCGCCACCGCGCCGTAATCTGTGCCGTTGTCGTCGTTACGCGCGGCAAATGTCAGGAACTGTTTGTCATACTTCGTCGATACGCCTTCGGGCATATTGCAAGTGCCTTCGTAGGTGCGAGCGTTGACTCGGTGCATGAGAGCGAAATTCAGCGTGACGTTGATTGCTCCCGCGCCCTGCTTGGTCACTCGGTACGCCACCACGTTGTCGACGCGCGACACGAAACAGTTGCGTTTATACTTTGTGCCTGCAACAGCGTAGCTAACCGTCACTTCACCCTTCTCCATGTCGAGGGCGCGCATGTATTCCGTCGTAATGTCGCTCTGTGCAAAGCTTAGCGATAGCTCGCACATTGGCAATGGGTACTCTGACTGCGGGCGGAAGTTCTTCTGTTCGAGAGCCTTGGGGAGTATTCCCTGCGCTTGAACGAACTCACCACTGTCAATCTTTTTGCGGACGTCTTTAATCTTAACCGATACGTCGGGCACGACGGTAGTACGACCCAACCAGTTTAGCGTTGCGTCGTTTAAAAGTATCTTCTCTTCCGATGCCCCACCGTAAACGTTGGCTCCGATTTTTCCGTTGCCGAGATATAATCCCTCGCGCCATTTTTCGCCCCACCACTTGGCAGGGGTGCAAAATCTAAGTACGTTTGCAAATTTGTCTGCCATAAAATACGTCCTTATAAAAATTTGAATTAAACAGTCATTTTGCGCCGTTATTCGACAGAAAATTCTATGTCTGCATTTGAAAACAACGCCTAGTTCAGCATTTTAAGATTATAGCAAAAAAAAACGTCGGTGTCTATATTCTAGAATACTTAAAATTAAAAAAGAAAAAATACCAAAAAAAATCCCAATTACGCTCGCAACCGGGATTTTAGTGAATATCTGTAAATGCTTATATATAGGCGAAGATGTTCGGATTGACGGTATCGGGAATCGCTAGGCGTCAAGACGAATGCCCGAGCAACTCTACTGCGCCCATAACGGTAATTTTGTCACCGTCAACGAGCAATCCACCCTCGTGCCACATTTTGTACACAGGCAGACCGAGTTCTTTCGCCGCCCTGTCGCTACATTCGAGTTGAATGGGCGTTGCAAGATAGTGAACCTCTAGGTCAATGCCTTTGACAAGTCCGAGACCGCGCCATATTCCGTATTCGGCGTAGTCCTCGTCGGGGGTAATGTGGTAGGTGTCGAGCTGTAACATTGCGCCGGCCGACGCGCCCATAACGACGCCGTTAAAATGTGTCACCGCGTCCACGATGCCCAGTTCTTCCATTCTTTTGATGGCTTTTTCAGGCATTCCGCCTGTGAAAAACAGCAAATCGGCGTTTTTTATCTGCTCCACGTGGTCTCTGCCGTCGTATGGATTGAGCCAATCGAGGTCGTCCGCTTTAAAGCCGTATTCCAGAAACGGTCGCGTAATGGCAGGGTACTTTTCGCCGCCTTTGCCGTAGATAGCGAGAAAGCTGTCGTTATCCCATGCTTGAAATTCGCGATAAGCCAGAGGCAAAATGAGTACCTTTTTGCCTTTTACGTACTTTTCCAAATGTGGACGCGCCCAATCGCCGTCAAAATTGTAGTAATTGAGTAATACGTTGACCATATCAGTACATTTCCACGCCGTCGCGAGAAACGAACGCGTAAGCAATCTTGTGCTCGGCGGGTTTGTTCTTGCTGATTGTCACGGCGTTACTGATGAGACGTTTCGCCTCGTCAAGCCCTTTGCCGTTGTGGTACACTTCACAAATTGGATCGCCTGCCTTGACCTTGGAGCCAATCGCCACCTTCATAATTACGCCCACGGAGAAGTCGATTGCGTCGGTCTTTTGCATTCTGCCACCGCCAAGGTGCGTCACCGCTCTGCCGATGTCTGCCGCAACCATGCCGCTGACGTATCCGCTCTGCTCGGCTACTACGACGTCCCGACGACCGATTTCGAATTTCTCAGGGTGCAATATGTAGCTTTCGTCGCCGTGTTGTGCCTTGACCATTTCGGCGAATTTATTCAATGCGCTGCCGCTGTCGATAGCGTCTTGGAAGGCAATTTCTGCCGTTTCCAACGTGTATTTGCCTGTCAACGCAAGTAAGCGCAACGCCACCTCGCGAATTTCGTAATACAGGCGGTTTTTCTTTCCACGCAATACGTCTACGATACCTATAATTTCCAAGCTGTTGCCGACGTGGTCGGACAGGGGCTGTTGCATATCGGTAATCAACGCGCCGATGTTCTTGCCTGCGAGTGTGCCAATCGCCACCATTTTTGTCGCTAGCTCCAATGCCAACTCTGGCGTGGGCATGAACGCGCCACTGCCGTATTTGACGTCGAGTAGAATGGTATCTGCTCCCGACGCCAGCTTTTTACTCATAATGCTGGCGCAAATAAGAGGAATGGAATTTACCGTGCCCGTTACGTCGCGCAAAGCGTATAGCTTCTTGTCGGCGGGGGCGAGGTTTGCCGTCTGCCCTATTACAGCGCAACCGACGCGCTTGACAACGTCGAAAAATTCCTTGTCGGACAGAGCCGTATCGAAATGAGGAATACTCTCCAGCTTGTCAATAGTGCCGCCTGTAAATCCCAGTCCGCGACCGCTCATCTTGGCAACGAAAACGTCACAGCAAGCAAGTATCGGGGCAAGGGCGAGCGTCGTGCTGTCGCCTATGCCGCCTGTGGAATGCTTGTCGACCACTACTCCGCCGAGAGCTGACATATCCACCACGTCGCCGCTGTGAAGCATAGCGTTGGTCATGTCAAAGGTCTCGCGGTCGGTCATGCCGTTCAGTAGTATCGCCATAAGCAGCGCCGACATTTGATAGTCTGGAATACTACCGTCGGTGAAGCCGTTGACGAAAAAATTGATTTCGTCAGTCGTAAGTTCTGCTTTATTCTTTTTCTTCTCAATAATATCGATAATTGTCATATCAGTTCTCACCTTGTTGATAGTTCAATCCAAAGATTTCACGCAATTTGTCTACCGTCTCTGCGTCAAGCTCGTCGTTTGCAACCATCTCATCCAGCGCGCTGTTGATTTCATCTATCTGCGCTTCGTCAAGTCCGTATCCGATGTCTATGTCTTGGTCTGCCAAAACCTCCAACAACAGCTCGCTCTTGCCGACGGCGTTTACTATATCTTTTGCGGCAGCCATCATTTCATCTGGGGTCAATGCAGAGAAGTCTGTGTCCTTGTATTGGCTCAATTTGTTGAACGCCTCTGCTTCGTTACTGAAGTTGAGACTGTAGAACTTCTTAATATCAACGCCGAATGAGTTGCCCAATACGTCAAGTATCTTCTCGACAGTTCCGTTTGCCTCCTCCGACAAATTGTCCTTGGTAGCTTGAATATTGTTGAGAATGTCCGTCAAGGTCTTTATGTTGCCGTCGGTGTACAGATTGTCAAAATCCAACTCTGTAATTTTCACAAATTCCTTGGCAATATCCACGATGCCGTGAAGAGCTTCTATCTGCCCGGACAAGGTTATGGTTTTGCCGTCATCCGTCTTTATCTGTGTGAGAAGCGCAAAGGGCTTGGAACCGATCTTACCGTAAAGCTGACCGAGCGCAGACCCTTGGTATTCTTCAAACAGAGCCTTCAAGTCCAAATCGCTCAATAGGTCGTCAGAGCTACCGTCTTCTGCAAGTGCGGCAGGCTCGCCTTCGGACATACTTTGAGAGACTTCGTTAATTCCTTCGGAAATTTCCACCAGTTCGCCCGCAATGGAGAAAAAGCCATTGAAAACTATGCATACGCACAATGCCACTACTATGCCCTGAACCAGTCCAAATGCGGAACCTAGCAAGCGGTGCTTCTTCTTTCTCGTGCGACCTTCACTGTCCGTAACCTTCTTTGGCTTGACAAACAGCTTGCAAATCGGGTAGACAATGAGCCAAGTAACAAACCAAAACAGCCCAAACAAGAACAAAAACATTATAACCTTGATGAGGCTTTGAGCAATTGGCACGATAATATCGCCTAGATCTGCAAGATCTTCACCCAGAGTCTGCGTCAGCATGTCGACAATCGTCATAGGCTCGCTTGCGCCATTGTATTGCGATATATCCACCTCAACCACGGCGTTAGTCACCATTCCGCATAGCACGAACGCCGCAACTGCGGAAAGAATTATTAGAATAAGCCTGAGCAAGGCTCTGCGCGAACCGCGAAGAAGTCCCAACAGTACGCCAAATACGATGGGCGCAACAGTCAACACCAATATCGCCAAAATCAAATAATTTGACATAATTTTCTCCTATTGTTAGTTTCATCATTATTTTGCCTGCAAAAAAGCAAAAAAATGACGTATTATGTTTTAATTATATTATATATTCTCTTGACTTGTCAATATTCAATTACAATTTTTTGCGCCAAAAGCAAAAACCCAACGCATTGCGCGTTGGGCTTTGAATTTAATTGTTGTCGATTATTCAGCGTCGAGTTCGGCAAAGTACTTAATTGTGCGTACCATTTGCGTCGTGTAGCTGTTCTCGTTGTCATACCAAGCGACTACTTGAACTTGCCACAAATCGTCGCCGACCTTGGTAACCATAGTTTGAGTTGCGTCAAACAGACTGCCATAGCGCATACCGATGATGTCGGAAGAAACGATGGGGTCTTCGTTGTAGCCGTAGGATTCGTTAGCAACACTCTTCATGTAAGCGTTGATGCCGTCAACCGTTACGTCTGCGCCCTTTACTACTGCGACAAGGATTGTCGTGCTGCCTGTGCAGGTGGGAACGCGTTGCGCGGAACCGATGAGTTTCTTGTCAAGCTCGGGGATTACAAGACCGATAGCTTTTGCTGCGCCTGTGGAGTTGGGAACGATATTTTGTGCGGCTGCGCGAGCGCGGCGAAGGTCACCCTTGCGGTGAGGTCCGTCAAGAACCATTTGATCGCCTGTGTATGCGTGAACAGTCGTCATGATACCGGACAAGATGGGAGCGTAGTCGTTCAAAGCCTTAGCCATGGGAGCAAGGCAGTTGGTTGTGCAGCTTGCAGCGGAGATGATTGTATCGTCAGCCTTCAAGATGCCTTCGTTTACGCCGAATACGACGGTCGGGAGGTCCTTACCTGCGGGAGCGGAAATAATAACTTTCTTTGCGCCTGCGTTGATGTGAGCTTGGCTCTTTTCCTTAGAGCAATAGAAGCCTGTGCATTCCAACACTACGTCTACACGGTGCTTTCTCCAGGGGAGCTTCTCTGCCTTGGGTTCAGCGTAGATAATGATTTGCTTGCCGTCAACGGTGATTGTGCCGGGCTTCAAAACCTTCTTGCCGTCTTCGGAAAGCTCAGGTTCGGTACTGGTGATTACGTGACCCATTGCTGCATAGTTGCCTTGAGCGGTGTCGTATTTCAAAAGGTGCGCCAGCATCTTGGGGCTGGTGAGGTCGTTGATTGCTACGATTTCATAGCCTTTTGCTCCGAACATTTGACGGAAAGCAAGACGACCGATACGTCCAAAACCGTTGATTGCAACTCTAACTTTTTTTTGTGCCATTGTGAGTTTACCTCCAAAAAATTTTTTCCTGTTTGGTTTTGCAATACTTTACTTAAAGTTTGCGTTGTGGTACAATACCAATGGATATTATACCACAGGGCAAACCGTTTGACAACAGTACAAAATAAATTTTGCCTATAAAATTCGATTTTGCCTTGTATAAAATTTATTTATTCATCGGAGGAACTAAAATGCCACTCGTAACCACAACGGAAATGTTCAAAAAAGCCTACAAGGGCGGCTACGCTATCGGCGCGTTTAACGTCAACGATATGGAGATGGTTCAAGCTATCGTCGAAGCAGCCAACGAAACGAAGTCACCCGTTATCTTGCAGGTATCTGCCGGCGCAAGAAAGTACGCTAACCCTGTGTACTTGAAGCACCTCGTGGCAGCTGCCGTAGAAACCACCGATATTCCTATCGCGCTACACCTCGACCACGGCGCAGATTTCGATATTTGTAAAGCAAGTATCGACGGCGGTTTCACCTCGGTTATGATTGACGCTTCGTCCAAACCTTGGGATGAGAATATTGCTGTAACCAAGAGCGTTGTTGAATACGCGCACGCGCGCGGCGTTGTGGTAGAAGCCGAGCTGGGCAAGTTGGCAGGCGTTGAGGACGACGTAAAAGTCGACTCGAAAGACGCGATGTTCACCAGCCCCGACGAGGTGGAAGAATTCACCGCAAAGACAGGTATCGACAGCCTTGCTATCGCTATCGGCACCAGCCACGGCGCATACAAGTTCAAGCCCGGTCAAGACCCCAAGCTTCGCCTTGACATTCTGGAAGAGATTGGCAAGCGTCTGCCTAACTTCCCTATTGTTCTTCACGGCGCAAGCAGCGTTCCTCAAGACAAGATTGCTCTCGTCAATCAATTCGGAGGCTCTATGCCCGACGCAATAGGTATCCCCGAAAGCGAACTGAGAAAGGCAGCAAAGATGGCAGTTTGCAAAATCAATATTGACAGCGATTTGCGCGTAGCATTCACTGCGGCAGTACGCAAGCACTTTGCAGAACACCCCGATCACTTCGACCCGAGACAATACCTTGGCGACGCTCGCGCCATGATGAAAGAAATGGTAAAGCACAAGATAGTGAACGTATTGGGAAGCGCAAATAAAGCGTAAAAATCAATTTTTCTCACCCCATTTCGCATTTTTTGCAATATGGGGTGATTTTTTATATCAATAAATAGTCAAACTAGCGAACATATTTGAGCAAGCGAGCGCATGCGGAGTTAATGCGCGAACGGGAAAAGCGAAAATATGTGAAAACCTCGGGCGTGTACCGAAGTTTTCTCCTTGCAGGGGTTGCCGGGGAATGCGCCACCCCGGCGAAAGTCAAAATAAAAAAGGATGCGGTAGCATCCCTTTCTTGTTAGTCCGACCGAGTGGGTGCGTTAGCACGGCGTAGCCGCAAGGTTGCAAGGCGTAACGCCGCAGTCAACCAAGCCACACTCGCGTTTGGGCGGTTATAAATCCTTGTCTAAATCCAAGCAAAGTAGCATAATACCTGCAACGAGGCTGACGAACAGCAACGTGCAGATTTTGAAACCGACGCCAATAGGCTCGTTTCTCTCAAACTTTTTGAACACGTGCACTGTCATGGGAATAGTCCAAAGCAGAGGAATGAGCGACCAACCTGTGGCTATGCAACCGATAATCATGAAAATTTTGATTATCAGTTTGAAAACCTTCTTGTCCTCTTCTTCTATTACGCCGTTGGATGCAGTTGAGTCTACTCTACAACCGCAACCCGGACAAACTACCGCTTCGTCCACTATTTCTTTTCCGCAATGCGAGCAATATTTCATATAGACTTTCTCCTTTGATTTATTTTATTTAAGTTTACTTTAAGTTATTAACTCTGTCAAGTGAATTATCTGTCTTTGTAAATATCAACTAGATTAAGCAAAACTTCGTAGGACTTATACATATCTTCTAGTGGTATGTACTCGTATCTGCCGTGGAAGTTGTAGCCGCCTGTGAATAGATTGGGGCAAGGCAGACCTTCGTAACTCAGACGCGCGCCGTCTGTACCACCGCGTATGGGGCAAACCTTGGGCGTGACGCCTGCTCTACTCATTGCAAGACGCGCGTTATCTACGAGGTGAATATGCGGCAAAATCTTTTCTTTCATGTTGTAGTAGCTGTCGGTAATCTCCGCAACAACACATTCACTGCCGTATTTCGCATTGATAAACTTGACAGCCTCAGCAAAAAGCTGTTTTTTCTGTTCGAATTTTGCCCTATCGTGGTCGCGAATAATATAGTATGCCGTCGCCTTGTCGCACGTACCCTCCATGTTGTCGAGGTGGAAAAAGCCCTCGTATCCCTCCGTAAAGCGGGGGTTTTGCTCGACAGGAAGCAACGCGTGCAGTTCCATAAGCAACAGATTGGCGTTTATCATAACGTTTTTGGCAGAACCGGGGTGTACGGACTTGCCTGTGACTGTTACCTTCACCGCCGCGGCATTGAAGTTCTCGTATTCCAACTCACCCAGTCCGCCGCCGTCCACGGTGTACGCGCCGTCAGCCTCGAAGCCTTTGACGTCGAAAAAGTCCGTGCCGCGCCCCACTTCCTCGTCGGGAGTAAAGGCAATTTGAACGGTTCCGTGCTTGATTTCGGGGTGAGTGACAAGCGTTTCGGCAAGCTGCATAATGACGGCAACTCCCGCTTTGTCGTCTGCGCCGAGAAGCGTCGTTCCGTCGGAAGAGATTACCGTCTTGCCGACGTGAGAGGTCAACTCTGGAAATTCTTTTGGCGAAAGCACCCGCCCTTCGGCAAGAGTAATGTCGCCGCCGTCGTATTTTTTCGTAATAATTGGCTTGACGTCATGCCCCGATACGGCAGAGGACGTATCAACGTGCGCAATGAAGCCCAGTTTGTAGTTGCCCTTGCAGTTGGCGGGAATAGTTGCATAAACGTAGCCGTACTTAGCGTCCATACGAGCTTTTACGCCCAAGTCGGTCAGTTCTTGATGGAGCAGTCTGAGCAAATCCTTTTGTTTCTCCGTGCTGGGATACTGCTCGACCTCCGGCATCGACTCGGTGTCAATTTTCACATATTTTATAAATTTTTCAAGTAATTTTTTCATAATATTACCTTTTTAAATATTGAATTAAATTCCGCAAAGTTCGGACCTGCGCCGCGTTTCTAAACCTTCGCCTGTCCTTGGCGAACCTGCGTACGAATGCCGTCTCGCGTATAGTCAGCTACGGGTTAAAGCCGCGGTCTTCGTCGATATAGGTCGCAGTCAGGTCGGCTACGTGCATAAATAGCGCAAGCTTGTATTTGGCGTAGGCGTCGCTTAGTGAAAAACTGCCGCCCTTGACGCGGTCGTCAAATCCGCCCATGTGCCAGTTGATTGCCATAGCTTCTTCTGCGGTGAGCTTGATATATTGCGACACGATGAAAACGGATTTCTCGCCGTGACCGTAAGGAAATTTTTCTTCTACCCTAAAGTAAGGCTTTTTGACCCATACGTTGTCTTCTTTGACGTTGCGGTAGTCCGAAACGTAATAATTCACCTTGCAAACGTCATGTAGAAGCCCACAAATAGCTATAGTTTCGTCGGAAACGGTCTCTTGATAATTCGTACCGTATTCCTCTTCTACGATTTTCAGAAGGCGTTTGTAAACGTTTAGAGAGTGCTGGCACAGTCCGCCGCGCTCCGCCAAATGAAAACGTCCCGATGCAGGCGCGGTGAAAAAGTCGCTACCCGTCAAATATTCCAAAAGCTTGTCGGCGCCCGCGCGCGTAACGTGCTTGGTGAAGATGTCAATGAACTCCGCTTTAGCGAGATTGATATCGGACATAATTGTCTCCTTGTGCTTAATTTATAATGGGTAATATTTTAGGCAGGCGAGGATGTTCGGGTGTGGCGCATAGCGCGGCGAGGGCGTAGCCCGCCCCCAGCGCCTTTCGAAGAAAGTGCGTGAGCTCTAAACGTTCGCCTTTGGCGAAGGTCCTACGGATCGCACATGAATACCCGAGCCGTAACATGGGGTGGAAAAACCGAAGATTTTAGCGCAAGTGAGCAAACCAAACGGATTTGTCAAAGCGAACGTTTGCGGGGCTTGTGGACGGCAACTTATATATAGGCAAATCGCCGTCGTACACAGTCAGCGTAAGCTTGTATGACATTGCCCCATTGCACAAGATTTTCTGAATTTTGGCTTTTTTTAACACCTGTTGTAAATCGACGAGTTCGTAATCCTTAATGTCTGCGTCCATCGAGCCCGTGATACGGCAACTCGCGACAATGTCCCATATCGCAACGTTATGCTGTAGACACAGACGAATTTTGTCCTCAACCGTCAACGGCTCAATCTCGCAAAACGCTTCGCTAAGCACTTTCCAAAACCTATTTTGTCTATTGCCGTAATAGAACTCTGCTTGACGTGACTTGACGCTCGGAAAACTTCCCAGAACGAGCACTCTGCTATTCTCGTCAAAAATCGGCTCGAATCCGCGTAGCTTTTCCATGCATTAATTATACAATAAAACAAATCAATTAGCAATAATCTTTTTAATGTCAATTATTTGAGGGGGAGTATGTTGGGCAGTCAAAACAATCTGCAACGAGCGCCTCTCGCCCTTTGCGAAGTGAAGCCGTTTTGCGCCCAATATGCGCGAACCTCACACATAGCCATAGCGTTTGTTGTTGACTACAAACATCACAAGGCACAGCACCACTGACAGGAATTCCGCAACTGGAGTTGCCAGCCATATTCCGTCCAAGCCGAAGAAAATGGGCAAAACGTAAATACACACAATTTGGAAAACGAGGGTTCTGCCGAAAGACACTATTGCTGAAATCAGACCATTGTTGAGCGCGGTAAAAAAAGACGAGCAGAACATACAAAAGCCGCTGAACAAAAAGCAAATCGAATACAGACGCATTCCTCGCGCGGTCATTGGTATCAGCTCGGGCGTATCGTTAAACATATACACCCAAGCGATAACATCCGCCAGCGACACCGCTAGCGCCGTCATTACCACGCTTGTAATGGCGATGATAATAAGTGACTTTTTGAAAATATTTTGCAGTTCTTTGCGATTGTTTGCGCCGAAGTTGTAGCCTACTATTGGCGCAACGCCCAAGCAATATCCGATAAATATGGCAATGAACACGAATTGGACGTACATGATTACGCCAAACGCCGCAACGCCGTCGCCATCTTCGCCGGCGATCTTGAACAGTTGCAAATTGTAGATAATAGATACGAGCGACATCGCGATGTTGCCCAGAAGCTCGGACGAACCGTTGAAGCATGCCAAAAGAAGCGCGCGAGGATACCACTTTGTCCTGACAAATCGCAAAAGACTGTTGTTTTTGCAGGCAAAGTAAATAACAGGAGCAATGCCTCCCACCGCTTGCGCGATAGCAGTAGCCACCGCAGCGCCAGCGATGCCCCAATTAAATACAGCGATAAACAACGCGTCGAGAACCATATTCGCCACGCCACTGCACACCGTAAAGACAAAGCCTAGCTTGGGCTTCTCCGCCGTGATAAAAAAGCTTTGGAATAGATTTTGCAACATGAAAAATGGCAATGAAGCCATCAAAATACGCGAATACTTGACGGCATCTTCCCCTACCGCCCCTGTGCCGCCTATGAGAGATACTATCGGCGGCAAAACGAAGTAAACGGCTACGCCAAATACTACGCCGATAACGAATGTTACCGCTACAACCAGTGTAAAGTACTCGTTAGCGCGTTTTTTGTCCCCTTCGCCGAGAGTTTTTGACACTATTGCCGTACCACCCGCGCCGAACATGAATCCGACGCAACCCAAAATCATAATTACAGGGAAAATCAAATTGATTGCAACGAAAGCGTCGTGACCGGCAAAATTCGACACGAAAAAACCGTCCACTACCGAATAGATGGACGTAAAAATCATCATAAAAATGGGCGCCATAACGAATCTTAGCAACCGTTTGTACGTGAAGTGGTCGGATAACTGAATTGCCATGTCTTAGACATATTACTCTAATATATTTTAAATGTCAATTAAAGTAAACCGCATTGTGTTAATCCTCTCAGACACCTAACGGCGCCAGTTCCACTTGGTTGCATCAAGAGAAGCCTATTATTTTTTCAATTGTAAATAAAAATTAAATCCCGCAAAGTTCTGGCATGTACCGAACCTTTGCGACCTTGCGTGGGGCAGGTGCCGGGGAATGCGTCACCCCGGCGAAAGCTTTCAATAATTCGCGCAGGTGTCCTGCGCAACTCCCAAGTCCGACCGAGACGGATTAAAACTTGTTAGCACAAAGCGTCAGCGACTGCGTGACAAGTTCCGTCTCGCGTGTGGTCGGGTCAAACCGTAACACTTTTTTGAATAAAACCATATTGTGAAGTAGACTGATTAAGAAAAAGACTGATTGGTCGAATACTAAAGCCGATGGCCTCGGCGAAATGGAGGTAAATATGTTCAACGGAATGTTTAATGAAGGCAACTGTGGTGGCAATGACGGCAACTACGGTCACGGCAACGGTGGCTGCGGCGGCGGACTTATGGGCGGCTGCAACTGCACTTGGATTTTGCTGATTATCTTGTTCCTTTGCTGCTGCGGTGGCAAGATGAAGAGTTTCAGTCTCTGCGTAAATCCCTGCTGCTTGATTCTCTTAATTGCGTTGCTGTTCTGTGGCGGCGGAATTAGACTTGGCTCAGAGTGCAAATAAGTAACGGTTTTCTCTTCCTGTACATAACGAATGACAAAAAATGCTACCACGCTTGTGGTAGCATTTTGATTTACAGTCCCTCACCCTCGCAAGCTCGGGAGCTTCCCTTACACAGAGGAGCCTTTTTATCGAGTATGTTAGAGTAAACGATTGAAAAAGGTGAGGGTGTTCGGCTTGGAGACATTGGGAACCACTAGGCTCCAAGCCGAATACCCGAGCCGCTACTTATTGTTGTCTTCCAGCTCGCTTTCCTTGTTGGCGAAGCCCTTGCCGAGCACCTCTTTGACGTTCTCCACGTAGGCGAAGGCGTTGCTGTCTACCCTATTGATGATTCGGCGCGCTTTGACAAGCTGCGATTTGGAGATGACGCACAAAATCAGGGTCTTTTCCTGATGGGTGTAGCCGCCTGTGACCTTCACTTCAGTGATACCGTGCTTCAACCCCTCTTTCAACGCTTCTGCCATCTCTTCGGGTTTGTCGGTGGTGATTTCCAGTTCGATTGCCGAGCTAAATCCTTTGAAAATAGCCTCTTGAACGATTTCTGCAATGAACATTGCGGCTACGGAATAGATAAACATGTTTACGGCCGCCGCGCCGTCGTTCCTCACGAGGTAGTATACGGCAGAAGCTATTGCGACGACGGTAATATTGACCGCAAACATGACGCGCATTGCAGAACTACTGCCACGCTTAGAGTGCTTCTGCACTATCAGACCCACTATATCGCTGCCGCAGGTAGATGCATTGACGGAGAGCATCATCGGTAGCGACAGTCCGTGTAAAGCGCCACCCAAAAGCACGTAAATAACCACGTCATAATTGCTTGGGTCGTTGTTCATAACAGATTTGAAGATTTCGCCGAGCTTGCAAATTCGTAAAATGACAAGCTCAACGGCGAGCATTGCTACATAAATTGCCGTTTTTACCGCAAAGCGTCTGCGGAATTGTACAAAGCAGTAGATTGCGATTGGAATATTGATGACGAACTGCCAAAGTCCGACGGAAAGGTACCATTTCGAGCTGTCCAAATCTGTCAAAATAATATCCAAAAAGGACGACAGACCTGTAACGCCGCCGACGAGAGTGTTGGCGGGAAGCAAAAAAACCTCTACTGCGAATGCAGTAGCAAGGCTTGCGCAAAATATAATCAACGCTTGTTTGAGATTGTGAATAAAGGTCTGTTTCATTTCGTCTTGTAGCTCCTGTTGAAGGTGGGACGGGAAAATACGTCGTAAACGTCCTTGACTATTGTGAATGCTTCGGGGTCAACGGCGCGTATAATTTGCTTTAATGCCGGTGCTTGTCTGTGTTGCACGACCACCATAACGATTTTGCGCGAAGGTCCGTCGGGCGAGGAGACTCGCGTATCCATAAAACTGCAACCGCGCTTGAAGCGGGCGGTAATCGCCTGCGAAATCTTGTCGTATTCGGAAGTGACAATCAAAAACTTTTGCGGATGATTGAAGCCGCGCTTGAACATGCCAAATACCGTCGTGCCCATTACGATGTACAGATATGAATAAATGACGACTGACACCCGTTCGTCGGTATAAATCATAACGACAATGCTACCGCAAACCATAACGATTATATTGGCAAAATAAATAACTTTGGAAAGGTCAATTTCGGGATGATATTTAGCCACGATTCTTGCAATGACTTCCGTGCCGCCGTTACTGCCGTTGTTTTCCGAGGCGATATACATTGAAACGCCGATTAGGATACCGCCAAAGGCAATGGCGATAAGTCGCGCGTGGGAGTCTTCGAATTTCGGGAAATTCACCAGCGGGAAAAACGCCAACGCAGCAGTACACACTACCGTCGACCAAATAGTTTTAAAAGTGAAATCGCCGCGCAACAAGATGAGCGAACACACCAAAAGCGGCGCGCTCAAAACGAAATATATGACGGACATCAGCTCATCGAACTCGATAAAAGTTATCAGAGGGTCAAAAACGTAGGTCAATACCGACGACAGACCGCTGAATCCGCCGGCAATCAGCTTGGACGGATTGACGAATGAATAGAGCGATAGCGCGTTGAGAATGCCCGCAAAAGTTACGATTAGGTACTCTTTTGCGAGCGTTAAAAATGATGTTTTAGTGAGGCGTTTCATTTCTTTTGTGTTTTAACCAGTATCAAATAGCCGTTTGGCAACAAATTGCAGCTCTCGCTGTACTTTCTGCCTGTTAGTGCGTCCTCGTAGACGTCGCCGAGGTACAGCTTGTAGTTTCCTTCGCCGCGATTGACAGCGACAATTGCTTTACTCTCGGTCTCGGGGCACTGGCGTTCGAACGCGTACACGCCCTTCTCTGCCACAAGTTGGTGGAAATCTCCGTCGGAGAATACCGACAGCTTTCTTAGCTCGCCAAGTCTGCGGTAGAAATCCAACATGAGCTTATTCTCCTGTCCCCAAGGGTAGCAACAACGGCAAAATGGGTCTTTGTAACCCTCCATTGCCACTTCGTCGCCGTAGTAAACGCATGGGAAACCGAACATCGTATATTGAAGCACGGCGGCAATTTTCAGTAGCTTGCAACCTGCTTTATATTGCTCGTCGGAGAGCTTTTGTCTCGCCATAGATTCCTTGGGCGCGTTGTCTAGACGGTTACCTGCAAGGTTTGTAAGAATTCGCACCGTGTCGTGAGTGCCGAGAATGTTCATTAGGTTATTTCTGATGAACAGCGGATAATTGTTTATAATATCAAATACGACGTTCGACAGAGCTTGCTCGTTGCCGTTGCGAACGAACTGAATTATGCCCTCCATTAAGGGGTAATTCATCACGCTGTCAAGTTGGCTACCGTCAAGATAATGACGACGTACACCATAGTCGACCTTGTTGGAGGCATCCTCCCACACTTCGCCGACAATCACTGCGTCGGGTTTTTCCTTCTTGGCGGCGGACACGATTTTGTCTAGCATACAGTCGGCAATCTCGTCCACTACGTCCAGACGCCAACCGGAAGCTCCCGTCTTTAACCAGCGACGCACGATGCCGTTCTTGCCGGTGAAATATTTCTGCGCGCCGAGACTTGTCGCGTTGATACGTGGCAAAGTTTGGAAGTTCCACCAACATTCGTAGCTACCGTCGGGATAAATGTTGAACCAGTCGCGATAAGGCGAAGTCTCGTCTGCTATTGCCTCGCGGAAATATTTCGAGCTACTGCCAACGTGATTGAACACGCCGTCAAGTATAACTCTGATGCCCAGCGCGTCCGCCTCGGCAACCAAACGTTCAAAATCCTCCGAATTTCCGAACATTGGGTCAATAATTTCGTAATTCTCGGTGTCGTACTTGTGGTTGCTGTACGCCGCAAAAATCGGGTTCAGGTACAGCGTCTTTACGTTGAGCGATTTAAGATAGGGCAGTTTGCTGATAACGCCGTTCAAATTGCCGCCGAAGAAATCGCGGTTGCGCACCATGCCGTCTTCTTCGCGGAAGAAGGGCTGTTCTCCCCAGTGGCGCATGATTTTGTCCTCGGTAGGCTTGGTTTCGCCCGTCGCGCAAAATCTATCCACCATTATTTGATACATTACGCCCTTATTCAGCCAAGTGGGCGTCTCGTGTTGCTTTTTGTACACGGACAGCTGCCAAGGCCTTACGTTGTCGTAGTACAGGCTTGCGCGCTGGTTGACGCCAATGCCGATGAACTGTTCATAGGTCACGCCTTCCATCTTGAAAAAATAAAAGTACAGACCTTTCTTAAGCTTGACTTCGCATAAATAGTTGTCGTAGCCGTCACCGCTCACGTCGACGTACATTGCGTAATCTTGAGAGAACTTTCCGTCGTCGCTGTAAATGTGCAATGTTACGCGCGAGGGGCTGACGACTTGATGAATTTGCAACCGTATGCCGAAGCGAACGTCCTCAGCTACGGCGCCAACGATAGTTTTGTGAAATTCATCCGTTGGATTGTATCTGACGTAGTCCATTACATTCTCCAAATCTTCTGTGCGTATTCGCGAACAGCGCGGTCTGCGGAAAATCTTCCCGCCTCGGCGATGTTTTTCAGCGACATTCTGTTCCACAAATCGATGTCTTTGTACGCCTCGTCTGCTCTTTCGCACGCAGCAACATAGTCGGAGAAATCGGCAAAGCACATATATGGGTCGGCGATGGGATAGTTGCTTAACAAATAGTTGGAAATATTCTCAAAGGTTTCTCCCGCAAAGCCGTTGTTCAGCTCCTCGACTATCACGCGGAGTTTGGGTAGCTTGAAGTAGTATGAGGTTGAGTTGTAGCCAGTCTGCCACAAATCGGAAACCTCGCGCGCGTTCATACCGAATATGAAGATGTTGTCGCTGCCAACCGCTTCGCTCATCTCGACGTTTGCGCCGTCCAGCGTACCGATAGTCACTGCGCCGTTAATCATAAACTTCATATTGGAGGTGCCACTAGCCTCTTTGCCCGCAAGAGAAATCTGTTCGGAAATTTCCGCCGCGGGAATAAGCTCTTCTGCCATGGTCACGCAATAGTTTTCCATAAATACGACGTTGAGCTTTTCGCGGATTTTGGGGTTGGATTCCAACTCCTTTTGAATACAGCATATCAACTTGATAACCTCCTTTGCTGCGTAGTAACTGGGGGCAGCCTTAGCGCCGAAAATGAAGGTCTGCGGTGTGACATCAAGGTCGGGATTTTGCTTCAAATCGTGATAGAGAGAAATGATTTTCAACACGTTCAAAAGCTGGCGTTTATATTCGTGCAAACGCTTCACTTGAACGTCAAAACGCGACATGGGGTCGATTTTTACGCCCAATTTCTTGAAAGAGGTGTTTGCAAATCGTTGTTTGTTGGCGAGCTTAATCTCTGCCATTTTTTGGTGAACGGAGCTGTCGTCAAGGAATGCGTTGAGCTTCTTGAGTTCGCTGGCATCACTCACAAATTTGTCGCCGATAAGCTCCTTGATTAGAGACGTCAAACCGGGATTGGATTGGCACAGCCATCTGCGGTGGGCAATGCCGTTGGTGACGTTGGTGAACTTGGTAGGCTCTAACACGTAGAACTCGTGGAAGAGGTCTTTTTTCAAAATGTCGCTATGCAATGCCGATACTCCGTTGACATTGTGCGAAGAGATTATCGACAGGTTTGCCATACGCACTTGGTCGTAGGCGATGATTGCAAGGTCGGAAACCTTCTTGAAATCCTGCGTCCTATCAAAAAATTCCTTGCAAGCGCGCTCGTTGATTTCCACGATTATTTGGTGAATTCTGGGCAGCAGTCTTTGGAAAATGTATTCCGGCCAGCACTCTAACGCTTCTGCCATTACCGTATGGTTGGTGTAGGCTGTTACGCTCTTGACGATATTCCATGCTCTATCCCAATCGAAGTGATATTCGTCAATGAATATACGCATAAGCTCGGGACCGCAAAGCGCAGGGTGCGTATCGTTGATATGCACGGCAACAAGTTCGGTGAACTTGTCGAAATTGCCGTAACGCTTGTAGTGGTCGGAAACTATATTCTGCATAGCGGCAGACACAAGGAAATACTCCTGCTTAAGACGCAGAATCTTGCCTTCCTCGTGGTCGTCGTTGGGGTACAGAACCTTAGTTATCATCTCGGCTTGCGATTGCTCTTCAAGAGCTCTCAGATAGCCGCCCTGACCGAAGGTCGTGAAGTCGAAAGGCTTGTTGTTGCGAGCCGCCCACAGACGCAATACGCCTACAGCTGTCGCATCATAGCCCTCTACTACCATGTCGTATGGGAATGCCTTGACCTCTTGACAGTTCACCTGTTCGTAAACAGGTCCGTTATCCGTCCAAGTTTCCTTTACTTCGCCGCCGAAGCGTACAATCTGAACCTTGTCGGAACGCTCCTTCAACCACACTTCACCTCCGGGCAACCAGTTCTCGGGCAATTCCGTCTGCCAACCGTCTACAATCTTTTGTTGGAAAAATCCGTACTCGAAACGGAGCGAGTGACCCATGACGGGATAATTCTCCTTCGCCAGGCAGTCAAGGTAGCACGCGGCAAGTCTGCCCAAACCACCGTTGCCGAGACCTGCGTCAGGCTCGCAATCGTATAGCTCCTCAATGTCGACGTAATAGTACTTTTTGAGCGTTTCTGCAAAAAGACCGTCCATTTCCATATTAAAAAGGTTGTTTTTGAGACTTCTGCCCATCAAAAATTCCATTGATAGGTAGTGAACTCTCTTTCTGTCACGCGCCTTGTGCTGTTTGTTGAAGGCCATGCGCTTCTCGAGTAGCATATCGCGCACTACGCTTGCTACGCATTTATATAGTTGTACGTTGGTTATTTCGCTTGCCGATACGCCGTAAGCCTTATTTGAAGCGCTCTCGATCATATCCTTTAACTTAGATTTCGTGAGGTTTACTGATGCCGCCATCTATTTTTTCTCCCTGCTTTTAGTTTCTTTTTGCGCTTTCTTGTAATAATATTGTACGGATGAAGCGGGTATCGTCAGCTCGGCGTAACCGTCTTCGTTCGTAGTAACCGTTTGACTAACTACCACGCCTCTGCCACCGCATTTGAAGTCGTCGCTGTTTATTATCAGTTGGTACTGACCCGCATCCATCTTGAAACCGTAGTTTTGATAATCGGTGACGCTGAAATTGAGCACTACCAGCACCGTGTCGCCCTTGTTATCAAGACGCTCGAATGCCAGAACGCTACTGTGCGATTCGTCTGCCAAGAGCCATTTGAAACCTTCCCAAGAACCGTCGTTTTGATACAGAGGACGGTATTTTTTATACGCCTTGTTCAACTCAGTTACAAAACGCTTGTGACTGTCGTGCTTGGGATAGGTCAAAAGTATCCAGTCCAGCTCTTTTTCTTCACCCCATTCGTTCCATTGCGCCAGTTCCACACCCATAAAGTTGAGCTTTTTGCCGGGGTGAGCGTACTGAAAACCTAGTAATGTTTTGAGTTGGGCAAACTTGGTGTCGTAGTCGCCGAACATTTTGTTGATGAGGCTGCCCTTCATGTGCACAACCTCGTCGTGCGACAGCGGCAAAACATAATTCTCGCTATACGCGTAGCACATACTGAACGTCAGCTTGTTGTGATTGTCGTTGCGCCACAGCGTGTCCGTCTTCATATAGGATAAAACGTCGTTCATCCAGCCCATGTTCCACTTGTAATTGAAGCCCAAACCGCCAACATAGGTTGGGTGAGTTACCTTTGGGAACGCCGTGGATTCCTCTGCCACGAACAGCGCGTAAGGACAAGTCTCGAATACCTTGCAGGAGAGATTGCGGAAAAACTCGATTGCTTCAAGATTCTCCTTGCCGCCCCACTTGTTGGGTCTCCATTCGCCGTCCTTGCGGTCGTAGTCGAGATACAGCATGCTCGCCACCGCGTCAACACGCAGTCCGTCGAAGTGAAATTCTTTCAGCCAGTACAGCGCGTTGGAGATGAGGAAGCTCTGAACTTCGTAGCGCGAATAGTCAAATATACGCGTGCCCCAGCTTTTGTGTTCTTTCTTGAACTCGTCCGCCGACTCGTAGCAACACGTACCGTCAAACTCCATTAGTCCGTGCGCGTCCTTGCAGAAATGCGCGGGAACCCAGTCTAAAATTACGCCGATACCTGCCTTATGGAAGGCGTTGACGAGATAGCGTAAATCGTCGGGCGTGCCGTAGCGGCTCGTAGGCGCGTAATAACCCGTCACCTGATAGCCCCAAGAACCGTCAAAGGGATGTTCCATCAATGGCATAAATTCAACGTGCGTGTAACCCATCTTCTTTACGTATGGCACGAGGTATTTTGCCAAATCGCGATAGCTGTATAATCGCCCATCGAAATGTTTTCTCCAAGAACCTGCGTGTACCTCGTAGATATTGACAGGACTTTTGTAAATATCCTTTTTCTTTTGGTGCTCAATCCACTTCTCGTCCGTCCATTCAAAGGCTTCTTGTGGGTCGTAAATTATGCTTGCAGTCTTGGGGCGAAGCTCAGAGTAACGCGCGTAGGGGTCGGCCTTGTAAAGCACTGCTCCTGTCTGCGTGGTTATCGCAAACTTGTAGCAGTCGCCCTCGCGAGCCTCGACGGTTATTTGCCAAATACCGTCTTCAAGCTGTAATTTATTGTGGTTGAATAGCCAATTGTTGAAGTCGCCGACAACGCACACATCTTTGGCGTTTGGCGCCCATACGGCAAAGTGATAAAGATTCTCGCCAACCCTGTGACACCCCAAAAGCTCGTAGGCGTTCACACTTTGCCCTTTGTAAAATTCACTAAATCTATTTGACATAATGTTCTCCGTTAATTTAGCCACGTATCATTCGCGTCCGCACTCTTCTGTGAGTTTGGCGAGCCACTTAGCTTTGGCAGAAGAAAGATCTCCGCGTTTTGCCATATATTTCCAACAGCCGAGAGTACCCGGAATGTTCATTCGGCTGGTTGTGTCGTTCTCGGTAATGTCGAACAAGCTGTAAATTACCAGCTCCGCGCGGCTTTTTGCAAGTATTTCGATAAGCTCAAGCGCTATGTGGTCGCCGTTATTCAGTCCGGTTGTGTGTAGCACCGTTTCCTTTTCCCGATCCTTCAAGCTATTCCACCAACCGACCGTAGTGTCGTTGTCGTGGGTGCCGAGGTAGGCAACGCAATGCTCTTCGAAGTTTTGGGGAAGAAATGGGTTGGACGGATTGCCGTCGTAAGCAAACTGTACCACCTTCATGCCGGCAAGTCCGCACTTATCTCGAAGCTGAAGGACGCTTGCGGGTATGTCGCCCAAGTCCTCAGCGATTATCGTCAAATCGGGAAAGCTGTCTTGAACGAGCTTCAAAAATTCGTATCCGACGCCCTTTCTCCAATGTCCGTTGCGAGCGGTAGTCTCGCCGTAATGTATCGCGTAGTAGCTGTCAAAGGCGCGGAAGTGGTCGATTCGCAGCACGTCGAATAGCTCACCGCATTTCTCGACGCGCTTAAGCCACCATTTGTAGCCCTCCTTTTTCAAGGCGTTCCAATTATACAGCGGATTGCCCCACAACTGTCCGTCTGCCGAAAAGTAGTCGGGCGGTACCCCTGCGACCCAGCTTGGACGGCGGTCGGGCGTCAAGTCGAAAAGCTCCGAGTGCGCCCACACATCTGCCGAGTCGTACGCTACGTAGATGGGAATGTCGCCGATGAGCTTGATGCCCTTTGCGGCAAGCTTAGCGCGGAATTTCTTCCACTGCCTGTCGAAAATGTATTGGCAGAATACCACGTAATCAATTTCATCCGAGAGCATGTCTGCGTATCGCGCCAGAGTCTCCCTTTTGCGCATACGGACGTCCTCATCCTCCCACTCTAACCAGGATTCGCCGCCAAAATGCTTCTTCAAGGCGCAAAACAGCGCGTAATCGTCCAACCAATACCTATTCGCATCGCAAAAATCGTCGTAATCGACAGGCGGATTGTGCCTAACGAACTCTGCAAACGCCTCGCGTAAAATAATTTCCTTATTTTTAATCGCGTAGCCGTAGTCATTGCCTCGCGCGTGCTTGCAGGAAAGCAACGTATCTTCGGAAACAAGCCCTTCGTCCGCTAACTCGTCTGCGTCAATGACAAGCGTATTGCCGGCAAATGCCGACGGAGACGCGTAGGGTGAATTGACGAAATCTGTCGGTGTGATGGGAAGAATTTGCCAATACTGCTGCTTGGCGGCGTGCAGAAAATCAATAAATCTGTCCGCTTCGGCAAGTGTGCCCACCCCCAAAGAGGACGGTAGGGACGTGATGTGCAACAAAATGCCACTTGATCTCATAAATATGCCTCAATATTGTATTTTTATCTACGAAGTGGTTTTTTATCTACAAAGTAGATAATGACCGAGCACTGTACATACTCATACAGATACATTTTATCATTGATACTCTATAAATGCAATTATTTGAAAACAACTTAATTAGCACAATGTTGTTATTTTTTATACAATTTGGTTGAAGTATATACAACAAAATAATGGCGGTTGATTGGTGCAACGAAAAATTTTTGAATTTATGGTTTGACATTTTGACAAAAATGACATATAATATTAGTGTAAAACGAAATATCCGACGGAAATGTGGGAGAAATCCCGTGTCCATTCGCCTCGGC
>JAFLVL010000012.1 GCA_022508325.1 Clostridiales bacterium
GTGCTGGTGTGGTGGAATGGCAGACGCGTCGGACTCAAAATCCGATGTTGGTGACAACGTGTGGGTTCAAGTCCCACCACCAGCACCACAGTAAAGCAAGCTTACTTAACAGCTTGCTTTTTTTATTCGTGCCGATGTGGTGGAATACTTCGCTTTCGCTCTGTGGCGTTCGCAACTCCGTTGCTCGGCAGAGGGCAGACGTTGTTTCGACGAAGAAGAAACAACTATCTTTAAGTTCATGTCCCACCACCAGCACCACAAAAAGTAAGAGGACACGGCAAGTGTCCTCTTTTTCATTTTACTAATCTTTCGAGTTGCACCCTAATCGTTACCAACGATATTAGAGACACTCTCTACGGCTACGGGCGTGTTCGGGTGGAACGCCTATCGAAAATCCAAGTCACCACACGAATACGCGAGGTGTTACTCTTTGCAGATGGCTACGCCACAGCTTGCGCCGATGCGGTCTGCACCATTCTTAACCATTGCGTCAGCTTCTTCATAATTGTGAATGCCACCGCTAGCCTTAACTTTCAAGCCGTGGGGGTGAACGATATCTGCCATGAGGCTGACTGCTTCCACCGTTGCTCCACCTGCGCCAAAGCCTGTGCTGGTCTTGACATATTGAGCACCGGCAGCAACACATGCATTACAAGCGGCAATAAGCTGTTTCTGCGAGAGGTTACAGGTCTCAAGGATTACCTTCAGCAATACGTCTCCGCAAGCCTTTTTGACAGCAGCAACTTCCTTTTCAACCTTCTTCCAAGCATTGGACTTAGCAAGAGATTGGTTGATAACCATATCGATTTCCGTTGCTCCGTTCTTGATTGCGTCCTTAGTTTCGAAAACCTTCACCTTTGTGGTGTTCTCGCCCAAAGGGAAGCCGATAACGGTACAAACTTTTACGCCGGAGCCTGCGAGCTCTTTTGCGGCAAGCTTGACGTGGCAAGGATTGACGCAAACCGACGCGAAACCGTGTTCCTTAGCTTCTGCGCACAAAGTAACGATTTGCGCTGTGGTTGCGGGCTTCAACAAAGTGTGGTCAATGATTTTTGCGATTTCTTTTCTTTCCATAATATCCTCCAAAAGTCGATATTTCGACAATTCATTCTACCACAATCTACGACGCAATTCAATAGGGTTTGCATTATTTTTTCTTTTTTCTTCTGTCCAGCGAAACAGTCAAAACGTCCTCTTCTATCTCGAATTCGTGCTTACGCCTCATAGGAGGGTTTGCGCGGACGGCTTTAACAAACAGAAAAACGATATACGCCACACATAAGGCAATCCCCACGCCACACACGATAATGATTGGCAAAACTTTGTCCATAACGCACCTCCCATTCAGTATAATTTGAACACGCTGACGAAAAAATGTTAATTTTACCGCTTTGCATAAAAATTTGAAGAAAGCTGATACTATCTTCATAAGGAGGCATTATGAAAAAACTACTGCTTTTGACATTACTGACAATCGTACTGGCATTGACTATAGGACAGACAGCCTTTGCAGAGACCTGTGAAGAAAAAATTTGCAAACTGGCAACGGAAAATGAAAAGGTGACTGAGGCGCGGTGCGCAATTTACGAGCGTTGCTGCATCGTGGCAATCAAAACGCAAAAGTTCACGTCGAAAAACGAATACGACAAATTTGTTGAGGAGCTAACGGAAAAGATTAAAGCCGACTGCGAGGTTGACCACGTCTTTGTTACTCGCAATCCTAAGGTTATGGTTCAAATAACGAAACTTGCAGACATTTCGGAATCCGAACGCGAAGAGGCAATCAAGAAATTACTTGACAGAGAAATGTTTAGACACAAGCCTGATCACAAGTTCGTATTCCCCAAAAGAGCGGGCGCGGAACAGTAAAAAGTCTCACTAAAAAAGCGTACTATTTCAGTACGCTTTTTCTTCTTATTTATTGATTTTTCTCACCCCATGTCGCATTCAGACCACACGCGAGGTGGGATTTTTTCCACTCCGTCGTCAGCTCCTCCGTTCTGAAAATCCAATCACACCTCGGTCGGACTTCCAAGGTTGCGCCTGACACAGGCGCGAATAAGTAAACCGATTAGAATAGCATTATATATTTAATATCTTCTCGCATGAAGCGACGACGAGCTTGAAACTCTCTTCTTCAAAGGGAGATTTCAAACCGCACTCTTTAAGCAATTCAACGAACGTTTTCGTGCCGCCGAAATCCAAGAATTTAATGTACTTCTTGAAGGTTGCTTCGTAGTCCTCTTGTGACAGCGCCAAGAATTGCAAAGCCGTGAATTGCGCAAGGCAATAGTCGATATAATAGAACGGACTCTCAAAAATGTGCGCCTGACGTTGCCAACGGCGTCCGTCCTGCAATGCGGGGATTCCCTCCGTGGTCATGTGCGGTAAGAATTGCTTCTCTATCTTGTTGTAAAACGCGTTGCGCTCTGCGGGTGTCATGTCAGGATTGTCGTAGCATGTCTGTTGGAAGTAGTCTACTATCGTGCCGTAAGGTATGAAGGTCACCGCGCCACCGATATGTCCGAACTTGTACTGCTCCGTCTTGTCGCCGAAGAAAAGGTCAATCCAAGGATATGCCAAAAATTCCATCGACATTGAGTGCACTTCTGCCGTCTCCATGGAAATACTGCTCAAAAATTCGCTCTCGATAAAGAAAGACTTGTAGAATTCCAAGGCGTGACCGAATTCGTGGGTCAGCACGTCAATGTCACCTGCCGAGCCATTCCAGTTGGAGAGTATGAACGGTAATTTGTAAGCAGGCAATCCCTCGCAGTAGCCGCCGCCCCACTTGCCCTCGCGCGACATTACGTCAAAGCAACCGCTCGAAACCATCGTGTCGAAGAGTTTGCCGGTCTCGGGAGACATTTGGTTGTACATTTTGGAAGCGTTGGCAAAGATTTCGTTCGGAGTGCCGATAGGTTTGGGTTCAACCGTTGTGAATACGTTGTTATCATAGATATACTGTTTGTCAATGCCGAGGTCCTTGCCCACTTTGGCGCGGATTTTCGACGCAAGCGGCACAAGATATTTCAAGACGTTCTCGCGGAACTTGGAAATATCTTCTTTTGTGTAGCAGTTGCGCTGCATTTGCAGATACCCAAGCGGCGAAAAGTTCTCATAACCGAGCTTTTTGCCCATCTGAGTACGAATTTTTACAAGTTTGTCGTACAATTCGTCAAGCTGTTGCTTGTTGTCCTCAATTGCCTGACCGAACGCCATATATGCTGCTTTACGAACTTCGCGGTCGTCCACAGCGAAATACTTGCTGATACCCGACATAGGCAGCTTCTCACCGTTAAAGTCTATCACTATGCTACTCATCAGCTTAGTGTAAGCCGTGGTCAGCTTGTTCTGCTCTACTCTGTCGGCGACAATTCTCGGATCGCTTGCATCCACCGCCATTTGCAGGTTGATGAACATCACCTTGGGAAAACGCTTTTCAAGCTCCTTGCGAAAAGGCGAGTTGAGGTAGCAATTGGCAATCTCTGCGTTGGCGACGGAGATTTCCGGTCCGATTTCGTCGAGATAATCCTGCTCTGCCGCGTAAAATTCGTCGCGCGTATCTTGCGTAAAGCGAATAAAGGCAATTCTTATATTTGTGCCCATCTGCTCGTCGTATGCTTTGTACTCGTCGTGAATTTTGTAGAACTCCCTGACGGTCTTAGCAGCCTCAAAACGGCGTTTGAAATCGGCAAGCTTGGATAAAACCTCGTCTTTATTGGGACGAGTGTAGACAATTTCTGAAATTTTTACCATGCGTGTAGCTCCTTTTGCTGAGATAGGTATATTTTATCACTATCATCTATATTTAGCAAACATTTAACAAAAAGAGAGGCAAGAATTTGCCTCTCAGTCTATAATTTCAGTAAAACAATGATTTAACATTCTACGACTACAATCGTTAGTGTGTTAGATTCGGGATCATACGTGAGATTGAGTGTGCAAGACTCCGCCCTTCCAAATGCCATTACGTTGCCATTGCCACGGTCTGTTAGGAACAGAATATTCTCACTAGACTGGGCATCTAAAGTTAAACTGGTGTAATCTATCGCTTCCCCGCCAAAGAAAATGTAAATATAGAATCCTACGTCAGCGTTAATCGTTACGTTAGATAACGTATAGGTTCCGTCGGCTTGCTTTGTGAATCTATAGTTAGGGTCATTCGTCGACGCACTGTCGCCGTAGTGGGAGAAATAACACTCTTTTAGTTTTGAGCTAGGATCCACTTCTTCGACTAAAATGTTGACTTCGCCATCTTCATTAATCGTGATATACAGCGCGCAATCGTATAGCAACTGGATTTTGCCAGCGTCGTCACCAATCAAAACCGAATACAGATCTGTCGACAGTTGAGTCAGACCATCAGCATACGCCAGCGAAACAATGTCATTGCCGTCGTAAATGTTGCCGATTGCGACCGCTTTGATTTTCCAGGATTGCCCCGCAATAAACGTTTGTCTGATTTCGTAAACTTGCTCATAAGGGTTCCACGTCATCGAAAGGGAACCGTCATCCCAACTACCGCCGTCAAAATTTCCGACAAGTACACTATTCCAACCGGGATTGCCGTCAGGAATCTTCGGAATAATGTACGTTTTGCCAACAGTATCTACTAACGTCACGTTATGAACAGACAATTTCGCAGTAAAAACATACCTGCCATCTTCTTCAAAGGTGGGGTCACGGCTATTCTCCTCGTCTGCGATATAAATTGCTTCGTGTTGTTCGGTTGCATTGCATACAGAACATATAATATTAGCTTGTACGCCGAATTCAAGCAATTCTTCGTAGGTTTCAGCCCAAATCCAACCGTCATTTTCCACTATGCCCCACGAGTGCTCGCCTGTTGCGTTCCGAACAATACTTTCAAGTGGCGCTCTGTCGCTATCGAAATATTTACTGCACATAGAGCATTGATAATACGCCACGTTGCCGTCTGAACCGCACGTGGGTTCTACTGCAATATGCAAATCGCCATAATTATGGTCGATAATGTCAAGTTTAACGTTCTTTTGCTCGTGGCACATAGAACATTCGTAGGCCTGCGCGCCCACTTCCAGACAAGTGGGACGTTTTGTCACTTCGCCCGCTCTAAAGTCGTGTACGCCTGTCGGGGAAATTGCGAGGTCCTCCTCGCTTGCTCCTATAATCTCGCCCTGTTGAGTGAAATATTTTTCGCAATATTCGCACTGCTTGTAAGCTTTCAAACCTTCATTTACGCAAGTTGGCGCAATTTCTTGGTGTAAATCGCCGTATTTGTGGTCAACTATGCCAAGCTCTCGACTCTCTTGCTTGCGGCAAACGCTACATTCAAAAGTTTGCTTGCCTGTTTTAAAGCAAGTGGGCTGTTCGGTTACTTCACCTGCTACAAAGCTGTGGTCGTCCGTTGCGGGAATTTCGAGGTCGCTTGCGCTACCAATAATCTCGCCCAGTTCGGTGAAATACTGTTCGCAAGATAAACATTGCCTATACGCCTTCACGCCTTTGTCAATACAAGTCGGAGGGACTTCGTTATGAAAATCGCCAAATGCATGAGCAATCATCTCTAATTCGCGACTTTCTTGCTCGTTGCAGACACTACACGTATAGGTTTGACTGCCCTTTTCGGTACAAGTAGCCGGTACAGTTACATCCCCTGCCTTCCAACTGTGTTTGCCTGCTGTAGAGATTACGAGATCCTCCTCGCTGTCACCAATAAATACGAAATTTTCGCCAAAATACTGTTCGCATACAGAGCATTGATAGTAAGCCAAACGCCCCTCAACCAGACAAGTAGCGGTAATCTCGTGGTGCAGGTCGCCATATTTATGGTTTGCCAGGTCTATAACTCTTGTCTCCTGTTTCTTACAGACAGAACATTTGTATATTTGAGCGCCCGTTTCAAGGCATGTGGCGACTTTGGTGATTTCGCCCGCTTCCCAACTGTGTTCGCCTGTCGCATTAATAATAACGTCGTCTGCGCTGTCGCCAATAGGCTCGTGTTCTTCATCGAAATATTGTAAGCACGTTGAGCATTGATAATAGGCGACGTGACCGTCATCAACGCAGGTGGGCTCAATTTCTTTATGTAAGTCGCCGTAAATATGGTCTGCAATGCCAAGTTCGACCGTCTTTTGCTCGTGACAAACCGAGCACTCATATGTTTGCGTACCCATTTCAAGGCAAGTGGCAGCTTTCGTCACTTCGCCTTCTTCCCAACTGTGTTCGCCTGTCGCAGGAATAATAACGTCGTCTGCGCTGTCGCCAATAAGCTCGCCTGCGTCAGTAAAGAGTTTTCGGCAATCAAGACATTGCTTGTAAGCTACACTACCTGCCTCGTTGCATTTCGGTTCAACTCTGTTGTGAAGCTCGTCAAAATTATGTACGCCGCTTGCGGTTATGGTTTCTCCATCTTTGACTTCGCCGCAACGCCGACAAGTCAGTACGTATTTGCCGTCTTCAGCGCAGGTAGCAGCGCTATCAACAGTTGGCTCGCCCCAATCGTGACCGAATACCTCACAATCTAACGTACACGCGGGAAGCGCCAGCAATGACGCTACCACCAGCACAACCGCAAATATAACTAACATTATTTTTCTCATTTGTATCACCTGATTTTAATTCAGCGAGGACTCAACCTTGTCGATAAATGCGCTTACAACCTTGGTATACAACTCTTTGTCAGTGCAATGGCTGCAAGCATGTTCCGCGCCCTCAAATAAATGCAATTCGGTGAGCGGGTTTGAGCTTGCCTGAGACATTGCCTCACTGTGTGACGGACGAATGTAGGTATCAGCCTTGCCGTGAATGAAACATATAGGCGCGTTGCTTGCCCTTACGCCCTCTATTGGATTGACCTTTGTGAAATCGTAGCCTAACTTACGTTTAGACATAAGGTTGGCAAAGTCAACAATGGGAAATCCCGGTAAGTGCGTCAAGTGCGTGCACAACTCACGGTAGTACTTCATCGTGTTGGAAAATGGGCAATCTGCAACAACAAAATCAATGTCGGAGCGAATTCCCAATTCGCACAGTACCGTCGCCGCACCCATACTTTCGCCGTGAAGGGCTACTATTGCGTCCTTTCCAAAGGTTTCGCGGGCAAGGTCTATCACTGCGCTCAAATCCAACTTTTCATTCAGTCCCAACGTCGTAAACTCTCCGTCAGACAAGCCAAAATAGGCGTGGTCGTAGATGATTACGTTGTAGCCCTTGTTGTAAAATAGATATGCATACTTCAAGGAGTTGATTCTGTTCCAAGTATGTCCGTGGCAGATGATTGCAACCTTGTTGCGGGGAGACATCGCAGGATTGAAGATAATTTCGCCACGAATTTTGCCCGAAACGCCGTCCAGTTCGAAGGCTTGCTTACTCCATTTCTCGTCGTAATCGTCGAATTGCATCCCTTCGTACTTTGCCTGATATTCGCGCGCGTCGTCAATCGTATGCGCCACGGGAGTAGTTGCAGCTTTAAGTAAAACACTTGCAATCACTATGCAAAACAGCAAATACAATACTGCCAAGCCACCGAGTACAATCAACAAAATAAAGTACCATTCCATAGTTGTTACCTCTCTATTAATATTTTTCCTGTAATATTTTTTGTCGCAAGGTTGAAAATGTCGTCTGCGACATCTTCGGGGGTATAGAGCCGCGTCTTATGCGCACTACAAAAAGCGGCTATGTCACCACCTGACAGGTGACATGACATATCCGTAGAAACGATAGGCGGACAAACACAATTTACGCGTATGCCCAGCGGTTTTAATTCTTTGCAAAGGCTCTTAGTCAAGCCCACCAATGCAAATTTGCTCATACTGTATACGCTCTCACAGCTTGCGCCCATAACGCCCCATATCGAAGAAACGTTGACTATTGCGCCACTGTCACTTTTTCTCAAAAGGGGCAACGCCTGTTGGCAGCAAAAAAATGCAGCTTTTGCGTTGGTGTTCATTACCGCGTCGTAATCGCGTACCGTCACGTCTTGCAGTTGTTTTGTGAGGGAAATTCCTGCGTTATTGACGAGAACATCGAGTCTTCTGAAATAAGTGGCAATCCAGCTGAACATTGCCGCTACCTGCGTTGGATCGGATATGTCTGCTTGATAACAATGCACGTCACAACCATCTTCGACCAAACAAGATTTAAGCTGTTCGGCTTGCTCTGCGCTCTTATTATAATTGAGGATTACCGAGTATCCCTCTTTAGCAAACTTCCTGACGGTTGCCGCGCCTATTCCGCGCGACCCGCCTGTTACTAAGGCTATTCTCATAAAGTAAATTTTAACACAATGCGTTATATTTTGCAATACATCATTTAAAAGGACAGTCCTCAGACGCCTAACGGCGCCAGCTCCATTAAACAGAGGGAGCTTTTTTCGTTAAATAAACAATTTGATACTCTACAAAACAATAAAAATACCTATTTTCAGAATACTATGTGTGAAATAGTATTCTACAAATAGGTAATTGTCGGAATTATTTAAAATTTTTAAGCGAGTTTCTCCCACTCAGATAGCGCCCTCTCCAGTTCGGAGTTGACTGCGGAAAGACGCTCCATTACTTGCGATAATTTGGAGTAGTCGGCGGCGACTTCGGGAGTTGCCATTTGCGCATTTAACCGCTCCACTTCCTCCTCAAGGCGGGAAATGGTACTCTCCAATTCCTTTACGCGTCGGGCTCGGTTAGTCTCCTCGGCGCGTTGCTTAGCATTACGGTAGGTACCTCCATTTTTTGCTGTGGGCGCCGTCTTTGCCTCGGCTATTGGCTGAGGTTGCTTTCTGTTGATAAAGTCGTCGTAATTGCCCTCGTGAACAAGCAACTGCTTATCTTGCAATTCGGCGATTCTGTTCGATACACTGTTGACAAAATATCTGTCGTGCGACACGAACAGCACAGTGCCCCCATACGCCTTCAACGCATCCTCTAACGCTTCGCGACTGGGCAAATCAAGGTGGTTGGTGGGTTCGTCGAGCAGCAACAGGTTGTTGTCCTTTGCCATAATCATAGCAAGCCCCAATTTTGCGCGTTCACCGCCCGACAGCTCCTTGACAAGCTTGTAAACGTCGTCCGCTCCCAGCGTCACCTGCACAAGCAAACTGCGAACGTCGGCCTGGGACATGCGCGTATTGTCAAACCACAGCTGGTCGATTACGCGAAGTTCGCCGTTCAAGTTGACGTTCTCTTGGTCGTAAAAACCCATACGTACGTTTTTGCCGAATACAATTTTGCCTGCGTCGTAGGGGTTAATTGCAGCGATACGGCGAATAAACGTAGATTTACCCGCGCCGTTGAGTCCAAGCAACGCCACTTTCTGACCTCTCCGAATTTGCAGCTCCGCATTGTCAAGCAAAGTTTTGCCGTCGTAGGCGAGAGTAAGCTTCTGCACTGTCAAAGGAAACTCCGAGGGAGACGTTCCACATTCAAACTTGAAACGCGGCGGTCTTTCGTCGCTTTTGGGAGCTTCAATTCGCTCCATTCTTTCAAGAGCCTTCTCTCTCGACTTCGCCATGTCGGCAGTAGATGCGCGAACTTTATTGCGCTGTATATAGTCTGTTAGTTTCTCTATTTCCTTTTGCTGCTTGTCATAAGCGCGACGTTCGTTCTCCAGTCGCTCGGCTTTCAGTAGCTTATATTTAGTATAGTTGCCGTTATAACTATGTATTTTGCCGTGCTGTACGTCCCAAATTTCCGTGCAGAGCTTGTCAAGAAAATATCTGTCGTGAGAAACGACGAGTAGCGTCGACTTTTTGTCGGACAGATAAGTCTCCAACCAATCTAACGTCTTGTAATCGAGATGATTGGTAGGTTCGTCCAAAATCATCAGCTCGGGACGCTGCAAAAGCAGTTTGCAAAGAGCCGCTTTGGTCTTTTCGCCGCCTGAAAGTGTGGAAACGACGCGGTTTCCGAATTGGCTCATGCCCATGCCGTTTAATACTGTCTTGACCTTTAATTCGCTTTGGTACGCCTCGGTGACGTCGGCTTCGACGGTTAGGCGATGATACCTATTCTCAAGAGCTTTGTATTCGTCTGTTTCAAAACTGCACGCCGCCATTTGTTCGGCAATTCTGCCTATCTCATCAACTAAACGCGTCTGGGGAGCAAATACCGACATCATCTCGTCAAACAGAGTGTTAGAAGAGTCGAAATCGCAATTTTGTTTGAGGTAGCCAAGCGTTAAGCCGTTTTTGCGGTAGATTTCGCCATGAAAAAGCTGTTGTTCTCCCGCAATGCAACTAAGGAGCGTGCTTTTGCCCGCTCCATTTGCGCCGACGATGCCTATGCTATCGCCCTCGTTGACGTCAAGGTTGACGCCATCAAATATCGTTGTGCCGCCGTATTTAAATTCCGCCGACCTAATCTGTAATAACATATTTTACTTAAATATCGTGTTTTCTGCTTAGTTTTCCGTGCAAGGGCTTGCGACTTTGTTGGAAAATTCTCATAAATGCATACAGAATGAAGGGAGTTGCAAGAATTTCCACCAACATAAGCAATAGCTGTTCTCTGCCCAACGCGACGTATTGGAAAATATTGGCAAAGGTTGGGACAGTCACGCATACGAGAATAATCGCCCAAATACCGAGATACATCGCCACCTTCCATTTGTTGAAAGGTTGGCAAGCGTAGAACAGTGCGAACAGTCCGCCAAAGGTGTAGGTCAACGTCACTAATGTACTGAGTTGATCCTCCGGGACTAGTGTTTGGTCAACGTTAAACATAACGTATAGGGCGAGCGTCGTAATTACGAACGTGAGTGACGCAGGCAAACACCTCTTCAAAACGTTGCCGAAAAAGTTGCCTTTTATCAGCCTTTCATTGGGTTGTAGGGCAAGTAGCATCGTAGGTAACGCCACCACTACCCAGTCCATCAGCGTCACGCGAAGGTTGGTCAGTGGCGTTTGCATGGTTTTACCGAATGCAAAGTGCAACGTCACGAGAATTATATTTATCACAATGACGTACACCGTCTTCATGAAATACATGGAAGTAGCAGACTGAATGTTGTTGACTACACGTCTGCCCTCTGCCACAACCTTGGGAAGGTTAGAAAAGCTGTCGTCCATCAAAACCAAATGGGAAACCTGTCTTGCCGCATCACTGCCGCCGGCAAGCGAAATGGAACAATCCGACTCCTTCATAGCAAGAATGTCGTTTACGCCGTCTCCTGTCATGGCTACAGTTGCACCGCTAGCCTTCAACGCCTTGACTAGTATCGCCTTTTGGTCGGGGGAGACTCTACCGAACACCGTGTATTTGGTGGCGGCTTCGCGCACTGCGTCCTCGCTCATGCCCTCAAGGCTGATATAGTTCTCCGCATTCTCCACGCCTACGCGCATGGCAATACTGGAAACTGCCGCGGGGTTGTCGCCCGAAATAACCTTTATTTTTACGTCGTTTTTCTTAAACCACTCGATCGTCTCCTTGGCGTCGGAACGAATGTGGTCTTCGATGACGATAACAGCTATGGGTCTGCGCGTTTGTGGCAAAGTGTCGCTGTTGTAAATCGTAGTCGACGACTGCGCAAGCAACAGTACGCGTAAACCTTGCTCGGCGTACTTCTTCACGAGGTCGGTCACGCGCTCGTTGGGAGTTTTCAAAACGTACTCTGGCGCGCCGAGAATAAACGTGCCGTTGTTTTTGAAGGACACAGCCGATAGCTTTCTTTCTGACGAGAATGGTATCGTGGCAATGGCTTCAAGAGGCGGTTTTTTGGGTGAACCAAAGTACTTTTTGAGTGCTTTGCTCGTCATATTGTCTGCTTTTAGGGCAGTATTTACGCTTGACATTATCTCACGTAGCGTATACGACGCGCCGTTTGGACGCAGGTCGATACTTTCGATAACCCGCATTGTGCCATCGGTTATCGTGCCTGTTTTGTCTAGACACAGGGTGTCTACGCGGGCAAGCATTTCGATACAGTACAGCTCCTGCACCATTGTTTTGTTTCTTGCAAGACGCAAAAACGACGCGGCAAGCGCAATACTCGTGAGTAGAAACGGTCCCGCTGGAATCATAGAAATTATTGAGCCTGCGGTGAAGTTTAACGCTTGAATCAACGTCTCATTGTCGCGTTTGAAAGGTGAGAACTGCGACCAATCCGTAACCACGCCATTTGCCGTATTTACAGCTTCGGTGTTGAGCATGAATAGACAAATCGTCATTGGAACTATTACGACTGCAACAAATACCAAAATACCCTTCAATGCGGCAAGCATCTGCGAACGCGGCTTTTGATATTGGCGCGCGCGACCTGTGAGGCTGGCAATATAGTTATATTTGCCCACTGCCGAAACCTGCGCCGTGCAACTACCAGAAACGACGAAGCTGCCCGCATACAGTGTGTCGCCCTTACGCTTTATCACTGCGTCGCTTTCGCCTGTCAATATCGCTTCGTTGACTTCGACGTAACCGTCTATGACAGTGCTATCGGCAGAAATTTGCTCACCGCCGCTGAGGGACACGACGTCGTCAATTACCAAATTTTTGACGGAAATTTCCATCGTTTTGCCGCCGCGTTTGACTCTGATTTGCGGTTCGGTGATAAGATTGAGCTTATCCAGCGTGATTTTCGACTTGATTTCTTGCACTATTGCGATTGCGGTATTGGCAACCACGACAGGCAAAAAGGTACACTGCCCCGCCAAGCCGTAAATTATCAAAATTGTCGCGATAATGATATAAACGACGTTGAAGAACGTGAAAATATTAGAAAATATTATGCCCGTGATGCTTTTACCCTTCTTGGTAGTGTCTACGTTGACAAGACCTTGGGCGTATCTCTCGTCCACCTGCTCGGGCGTAAGTCCGTTGTCAATCGTAGGCGAAAAGCGCTTCACGCCCGACAAGTCGCGGGGAAGCCTTACACGAGAAATTTTGCGTTTTTCGTTGTGAGTTGCAGTTTCAGTCATATCAGTCAATCTTATTTAACGCACCGTTTTTGTACTCGTAAATTTTCTCATATCCCTGCTCGCGCAGCTGTTTTAGCTGGTAGCCGAAGTTTTTGATTTTGCGTAGAACGGTGACGTTGGCACTTTTCCGCATTTGACGGCACACTTCCAGCACGTCCACGAGAGCCTTGCTGTCCTCATTTTTGTCAACGAGCACCGCAACGCCCTTGTTAGATGTAGATGTCACGCCACGCTCCTGCATAAGTAATGCAATACGTTCAAAGCCGATGGAAAATCCGCAAGCGGGCACATCATTGCCTGTAATACGACCTATCATCTTGTCGTATCTGCCGCCGCCTGCAACGGAGCTTGCAAGTCCGTCTACGCTAACTTCGTAAATAGTGCCCGTGTAATAGCCCATTCCGCGAACAAGCGTCACGTCAAATTCCACTTTGCCGTTTAACAGCGTTCTGTTGGTAACAGCCAAAATCTCTTCAATATTGCGTTTTACTTCAATGGGTAAATACTCGCGAAGTTCCTCTACACACTTCTTGAATGGGTTGTCCGAGCTGGTGATACGGTTTATCATATTGATAAATTCTACCGCTTTGCCCGGTGCAATCGCTTCTACTTCTTCCAGCACGCCGTTTACGCCAATTTTATCCAGCTTGTCCAGCGCGATGAAAATCTGCGGTTTCTGAACGTCACTAAAACCGCACCTTTCCACTAATGCGTTCAAGAGACGCCTGTCGGAAATGCGAACGGTGACGTCCTTAAAGCCGAGATTAGACAGCGCCTGCATAGTTGCGGAAATCAATTCAATCTCGGCGAGATTGCTTTCCTCGCCTATTACGTCGATGTCGCACTGCACAAACTGGCGGAATCTACCGCGTTGAGGACGGTCGGCACGCCAAACGTTATCCATCTGTATTGCTTTGAAAACCGACGGCAGCTGTCCGATATTGTTGGAATAGAACCGCGCAAGGGGGACTGTCAAGTCGTAGCGAAGTCCAAGGTCGCACAGCTCGCCGCTGTTTTCGGCATTTTCCAGCTTTTCGCCACGCTTCAAAATCTTAAATATCAGCTTTTCATTGTCGCCGCCCTGTTTGGAGGTCAATAGTTCTATATTTTCTACGGCGGGCGTTTCGATACGCGTAAAGCCGTAGCTTTCATACGTCTTTTGTATTGTTGCCAAAATTTGCTGTCTCAAAGCAAATTCTTTGGGTAAAAAATCTCTCATACCCTTGGCAGGTGTTTTCGGTAACATATTTTCTCCTAAATGATATATTTCTCGTCGTCGGGTTTAGCCGATCTGATTTCTTCCGCTTTTGCCTCGTAGCCTTGGCGTCCGAATAGCGCGTAGGTTGCGTTTTTACCGCCCTCTACGCCCGGTTGGTTGTACGCGTCAATGTTCAACATTGCGCCTGCATAGGCAGTTTGAAGTTGCATCAGATACAACAGCGCGCCAATGTGGTATTCGTCCACCGTGTCAAGGTATATTGTATAGTTGGCTCTGTGATATTGCGTCAAAGTGTAGCGTGTGGCAAAAAGCTCGCTGTTCATCAGCTCGCCCAAGCTGTGTCCGCAGAGGAAATTGACGTCGGGGAACTCTTTGCAACCGTCGGGGATTGTTACATCGCTACGGAAGCCGCCCACCTCAATGAAGGCGATAACCTTGTCGTAGGGCCCTTCATTGTAGAGCTGAACTTGACTGTGTTGATCGGTTACGCCGAGAGCTTTCACGGGAGTTTGCCCGACGTTTACGGTATTGCCGTCGTTATCCACCTCTTTGCCGAGAGACTCCGCCCACAACTGCGCATACCAGTCGGCAATGTATTTGAGACTGTCGGCATAAGGCATAATAACGCCAATATTTTTGCCGCTTTTTATGGATATATACTGCAAAGTCGCTATAGCAAGCGCGGGATTGCGCCATAAATCGCCCTTTTTGCACTTCTTGTCCATGTCGCGAGCGCCTTTGAGCAATTCGGATATGTTGATACCAACCACTGCCGCGGGCAAAAGTCCCACAGGTGACAGCTCGGAAAAGCGTCCGCCAACACCTTCGGGTATGTAGAAGGTCTCAAAGCCCTCTTTTTGCGCAAGCTTAATAAGGTTGCCCTTAAATTCGCTCGTTGTGGCGATAATATGGTCTTTCGCCTTGTCGCCGAGCCTTTTGGTCAGCATATCCATGACAATCAGATATTGACTCATTGTCTCGCCGGTTGCGCCCGACTTGGTGATAACGTTAAATACCGTCTTTTCCACGTCAATTACGTCAAACAGCGCGTTCATGCGCTCGGGGTCAACGTTATCCAACACGTAAAACTTGGGACCTTTTCTCACGCGTTTGGGCAAGTCGTTATAATACAGATGCTTCAATGCAGTAAACACGGCGATAGGACCAAGCGCCGAGCCACCGATACCCAAAACTACGAAATAATCACAGCTTTTGCGTATGCGAGCGGCCGTTGCCTTAATACGTTTGACGACATCTGATTGATTGTAGGGGCTATCCATCCAACCTTGCATTGCGTTGCCTCTGCCCTCTTCCACCTTTGCGTGGGCAGCTTTGGCAAACTTTGCATAGGACGCGTACTCGCTCTCGGTTATGCCTTTGTCTCCGATAACCGTAGACATCATGTTGTTGTAATTGACCTTGATACTCATGTTGTTACCTCTAAATTTTTTAGAATTTTTATTTTAGATTAATGCCGCCAACCATTTTTCGCTACGGTTTGAGCAATTATCTTTAAATTAAATGAGTTTGCCACCGCTACTCTTTAATCTTGCCAAACAGTGCCGCGATTGCCTTGCCGTAACGGCGGTTGGCATGATGCAGTATAAAGAAAACGTACTTTGTCGGCACTCCGCCTACGCTCATCATGGAAATCAGCGGCGTCTCTTTCGCGCCTCTGTACACCATCTGCGCTACAGGGTCGTTTATGCTCTTTGTCGGTGAGGAGTTGACAGCCATGCGCTTGACCAATCTCATCGTCAGCCGTACAAGTCCAACCGAACTCACCATATCTCCGAGTGTGTTGAGCAATGTGAACTGACCGCGTTTTGCGGTCGTTTGTAAGGGTTTTGGCACGTTTGCTAATGCATAAAATTGCTCTTCGTCAATAGTAAAGCTCGGTCTTGCGTTGTCCGCGCCACTCGGCTTGTAGAAATAGTCCGGGTACAGCTCCTTGTCATTGCCGCAAATACTCTCTCCTTCTACGTCCACTTTCTGCGCGAGAATTACTTCGTTGACGTTAGCGCACAGCGACACATTGTACTGACCTTTCACGACTCTGAAAGCGCCGTTTGCAAAAATGCTGAACGCGCGCATGTCTAGGTGAACGGTGACACGTTGATCTTCTCCACTTTTGACAAATACCTTTTCAAAGCCTGCAAGCTGACGCTTTGCGCGCATATAGCCGCAGTTGCAATTATCTACGTAAATCTGAATGACGTCGCTAGCGTCGTAGTGACCTATATTTTCCACCGTCACGCTCACGTCATAGCCGTCGCCACTCCTTGTCACCGCCAAATCTTTGTAATTGAATGACGAATAGGACAGTCCGTAACCGAACGGAAACTGAACGGGCACGTCGAACGTATTGTAGTAACGGTATCCGACGAAAATGCTCTCGCGGTGCTCGTCAAGATCGCCGTCTTGGGCAAAATACTTGTAGCAAGACGTGTCTTCGAGTCTGAGCGGATAGGTTTCGGCAAGTCTGCCGCTGGGACAAACGTTACCGAACACGAGGTCGTACACAGCTTCCGTCACAGCTTCGCCGCCAAGATACATAAGTAATAGCGCCTTTACGTCGCCAATCCAAGGCGTTACGAATGGCGAACCGCCAAAAGCAACGAATGCCACGTTGGGATTGTTCATTGCAATCTTTTGCAGTAGACTTTGCTGACAGTTGGGAATATCTAGCTTCGTTCTGTCGTAGCCCTCTCCCTCGAAGTCGTCTGTAAGACCGCCAAAGAAAAGAACCGTATCATGTTTCAGGGCGAGTTTTGCCGCCTCGCTCTCCAATTCGGCATTCGCCTTGTCACCTCTGACGCTGTAACCCTTCGCGTAGGTGAATTCCACTCCGTTCTCTCGAAGGACGTCAAGGAATGATTTGCAATGGGCGTTGACGTGACTGCTACCCGCGCCCTGAAAACGGGGCTTTGCGGCAAGCTCGCCGACAACGAGTAGCTTGTCCGTTTTGTTTAACGGCAATATACCTCGGTTTTTGAGTAGAACTGCGCTGTCTGAGGCAATTTCACGGCATAGTGCGTGGTGCTTTGCGTAGTCGACAGGCTGCTTGTCCTTGGGCTTACTGCATTTATCTACAAGCTCAACAACCTTGCGGCTTGCACGGTCAAGGTCGGCAATTTTAAGTTCACCTAAAGACAACGCCTTCAACGTGCGTTGTTCATGATAGTCGCCGCCGTCGGGCATTTCAAGGTCTAGCCCTGCTGAGTACGCTTTGCCCATAACGTAGCTTGCTCCCCAGTCGGACACCACCGCGCCATTGAAACCCCATTCTCCACGCAAAATATCAGTCAGTAACCGTCTGTTTTGCGCGCAGCTTTCGCCGTTCAATTTGTTGTAAGCCGCCATTATCATATAGGGTTGCGTCTGCTTGACAACCTTTTCGAATGCGGCAAGGTAAATCTCACGCAAAGCCCTCTCGTCCACTATCGCGTTAACCGTCATGCGGCGGGTTTCCTGGCTGTTTACGGCAAAGTGCTTCAAACAGCTTCCGACACCCTTAGATTGCATTGCGGCAACATAAGAGCTTGCAATCTCACCGACAAGCAATGGGTCTTCGGAAAAGTACTCGAAATTGCGTCCGCACAGGGGACTGCGTTTTATATTTACCCCGGGACCAAGCACCACCGCGACGTCTTCGACTATCGCTTCGTCGGCGATTGCGGAGGCGATTTTTGCGGCGTTAGCCCTATTCCAAGAGGACGCAACCGCGCAAGCCGTCGGAAAACAGGTCGCGCGACTGCTGTCGTTTATGCCGTTGTTTTGCTCGCTTTGCTTGCGTAGTCCGTGCGGACCGTCCGTCATCATTATTTCAGGAAGACCCCCGACGGCATTGGTATGCCATGCGCCACGCCCATGTGTGAGCTTGGCTTTGTCCACAGTCGATAAAGTTTTTACAAACACCTCATTGTTCATTTCAATTAATCCACTTATGCCCAGCCTAGTAAATCGCGTAATTGAAGGCAGACCTCTACATATAGTAATTCATTGTATATTTTAACATAATTGTGCGCGAATGTGTAGCGTTTATAAAGTAAAAAACAAACAAATTTAGTTATTTTTATATATCTATTGAAATTAATACATAAATGCGTTAAAATATATTGGTTCGGGCAATTGTGGCTAAACAGAGAGACAAAAACTGTGCGAATTGCCAGATAACAGGGAGAAAATATGAAAAACCGTTGGTATAAGGAAGCAATTTTTTATCAGATTTACCCGAGAAGCTTTAAGGACGGCAACGGCGACGGCATTGGTGATATTAAGGGAATAATCTCCAAAATCGACTACTTGGTCGAGCTTGGTATTGACGCAATCTGGTTCTCGCCGCTGTACGCCAGCCCCAACTCAGACTACGGCTACGATATTTCTGACTACAAAGCCATCAACCCCGAATACGGCACGATGGAAGAATTTGACGAAATGGTCAAGCTCCTGCATGAAAGGGGAATTCGCGTCGTAATGGATTTGGTCATAAATCACACCAGCGACAGACACGAATGGTTCGAACAGGCGAGAAGTTCTCGCGACAACCCATACCGCGACTATTACTACTGGGCGGACGGCAGAGGAAAGGACGGCATAAAACCGCCCAACAACTGGACGAGCTTCTTCTTAGGGTCGGCTTGGCAATACGAGGAAAGGACAAATCAGTGGTATCTGCACTTATTTGATAAGAATCAACCCGACCTAAACTATTTCAATCCAAAGGTAATGGGTGAAATCAAGGAAATCTTACGGTTCTGGTTAGACAAAGGCGTGGACGGCTTCCGCTGTGATGTCATAACATTGCTATCCAAGACAAAAGGACTGCCCAACGGCCGCCCGGGAATTGCTCTCGTCGGCAGTGAGCACTATATCGACGGTGACAGAATGGAAGAATACCTCGGACAACTCCAAGAGGTTCTTTCCGAATACGACGCATTCACCGTGGGCGAAAGCGTGTTCATCACCGTGCCAAAGGCTTTGCGCTACACTATCGAGGGCAACGAATATCTGACTACGGTGTTTTCCTTCGACCATACCGCTGCCGACAATTTCTTCGGCATCAAACAGCTGTCAAAAAAATTCAGCTTACGCCACCTCAAAAAGAGTGTTCGCGTCTGGCAACAGGGACTATACGGCAAAAGTTGGAATACGCTGTTTTGGGAAAATCACGACCAGGCGCGTATCGTGGGCAGGTACGTCTCGGCAGAGAAAAATCGCGTTGAAGGCGCGAAGTTGCTTGCCACCGTACTGATGACACTGTCGGGAACTCCGTTCATTTACCAAGGACAGGAATTCGGAACGACGTCGGCGCGGTTTGCCGACCTCGACGACTACAAAGACGTTGAAACGTTCAGAAGCTATACGACACTTCGCAAGATATTCGGTAAAAATGGCGCGATGAAGAGAATTCGCTACTGCTCCCGCGACAATGCAAGAACGCCTGTTCAGTGGGACGCGTCGAATAACGCAGGATTTACCGACGGCGACACCACTTGGATGAAAGTCAATCCAAACTACGTGACAATCAACGCCGAGGCGGCTGAGCTTGATCCTGATTCCGTGCTTCACTACTACAAAAAACTGATAGCATTGCGCAAGAGTGATAAAGCCTTCGTTTACGGAACGTATCGCGACTACTACAAGAACAGTAGAAAACTGATGGTTTACGAAAGAGAAAGCGAATACGGAACACTGTTCGTCGTGTGCAACTTCGCCAACAAATCTGCAAACTTCACACCGCCAAAGTCTATGGCAAAAAATGGCGAATTCCATCTCGTGACGTCTAACTACGGGGACAGTCCCTCAGAGCTACAAGCAACAAAGTTGAGACCGTACGAGGCAATAGTTTACAAATTGAATAAATAACAAAATGAGCGAGTTGTAGCATTACTCGCTCATTTTTATATCGTTTTTCAAATACTATGTCTGAAATAGTATTCTGTATTTTAGTAAAAATTGATATAGTAGCCCCCATTTGTGACTTTTTTATTCTAATTATTCGCACTCAATAGCTCTTGAACGTAACCGTCGGGAGGGCTCTCGACGTAGCTCACGTAAGGCAATTCGCTGCCATCCTGCGTGTAGGTCCTGACGGTGAGTTTGCGCGTTTGACCGTTGTACACTACGCAATTAAAAACAAACGTGGGAACGTAGCCGTCCTTCTCTACAACCACCGTAACCGTGCCCCACTCGGTGATCGCAGCGTCATAGCTATTGCTCAAAGTTGCCAGCTCAATCGACGGCGACAACCCCTTGTTGTCGGTATAAAAACTGACTTCGCCTACCGTCACTTTAGCGTTGTGCACGGGTGAGCCGTCGAGGTCCACCACAGCTATCTTAATATACGTATTGGCGACAGCTACCGCCATGTTGCTATTTGCGTCTACTGCTGCAAGCACGCTCACCACGACTACCAATATAGCCAGCGCTATCGCTACATTCTTAAACGTTGCTTTCATAAAAATATCTTATGAAATGGCTTATTGATTTTATTACACTTTCAAACATGACATATTTGAGCGAGAGGGGCGGACGCAAGACGCGAACGGAAAAAGCGAAAACATGTGAAAACTTCGAGCGTGTACCGAGGTTTTCTCCTTGCGGGAGGGGTGACGGGAAATGCGCCACCCCGGCGAAAGTCAAAATAAAAAAAGGATGCGGTAGCATCCTTCCTTGTTAGTCCGACCGCATGCTTGTCACGCGCGTTTGGTCGGTAATCCGCCGTCATTGATGTAGAGTATACCTATCGTGTTTGCGCCGCAATGGGTGGTCACGGTACAACCCGCTGTCGTTTCCAACACTTCGTCGAAAATGCCCCACGATTTCACCGTCGCTACCACTTCTTCCGTAATGCCTTCGTCCATCTGCGTGTGAGTGACGAAACAACGTTTTTTGTCAGGGTTGGTGATACCGTTTTTGATATTTTCGCAATATTTGGCAACGCAACGGCGATAGCGCCCGATAGGTTTGGAAGAAACGCCAATCAGACCGCCCTTCACTTCCAAACAGGGCTTAATTTGCAACAGGTTTGCCCCCAGTAATGCCAAAGCCGAGCATCTGCCGCCCTTATACAAAAATTCCAACGTATCGATAATAAACGACGAACGCGTAGCGGCTGTTCTGCTATTTGCGCGCGCAGCTATGTTCTCGGCACTCATTCCATCGGCAGCCATATCACACGCGTCAAGCACCAACAGACCGATTCCCGTGGAAAGCTGACGAGAGTCTACGACAAATACGTTTTGCAACTCTTTTGCGGCAAGGTCGGCATTGTTGAAGGACGCCGACATATCGGCAGAAATTGTGAAATGCACCACCGCGTCGTACCCTTCGGCAAATATGCTGTCGAAGTACTCCGAATATTCCTCTACGCTTCTCGCGCCCGATTTGGGGAGCTTCTTGGTAGCAGCGTAGTAATCGTAAATATCTTGCGGGACTATCGTCACGCCGTCAAGACAGGATTTGTCGCCCAGCGATACGCTAAGTGGCATTATGGAAATATTATTCTGCTCTATTAGTTCTTGCGAAAGGTCGCAAGTGCTATCTGCGCTGATTTTGATTTTCATAAGTTTTTGCTCCAAATTAATTTTTTAATTAGATTGGCACCCCTCGCAACCTGCGCATTTGTCACATTGGTCTGACTGCGCGTTTACTATTCGTCCGACGCCAACCACCGTGCAATCGTCGGGAATATCCTTCAATACTACCGAATTTGCGCCTATTTTGACGTTGTTGCCTATGGTAATATTGCCGAGAACCTTAGCGCCCGCGCCAACTACTACGTTATTGAGTAGCGTTGGATGGCGTTTGTTGTGTTCTTTGCCTGTGCCGCCCAAAGTCGCGCATTGATATATCGTACAGTTGTCGCCGATTATTGCCGTTTCGCCGATTACAACGCCCATTCCGTGGTCGATGAACAGGTTTTTGCCGATTTTTGCGCCGGGATGGATTTCGATTCCCGTCCAAAACCTGGCTACGTTGGTTATTAGCCGCGCAATGCCCCTCAAATGCAATTTGTAGAAGAAATGCGCTATTCTGTATCTGATAAGCGCGTGGACGCCCGGATAAAATAGCAGAATTTCCAGTGAATTTCGCGCCGCGGGGTCGCGCTGTTTGATTGATTTAAAGAAACCTACATCTTTTTTCATATTACATTGCTATGCTTGAAAGCAACTGAACGATAACCTTCACGTGTTCGATGGTCGCAGAGTACCTGCCGACAGCGTTTTTGTACGCCAAATAGGACACGGCAAGAATTTTGGGATTTTTGAGGTAAAGAGCATTTACAAAGTACTCTGTAGCCGCCGACACCTCAAACGTCTCGCCCTCCGACAGCTTTTGCGCTTCCAAAATACGGCGAATTGCGTCCATTTCACCGAACAGCTGGTTCAAAACGCGCGTATCTATATATATTTTCTCCGCTTTGAAGAATTTCTCAGCCTGCTCCACGTATTGAACGTTGACACCTTCGGGGTCAATAGATGACAAAATGTGCTCGCCCGCACTCTTGAAGGGCTTCAACACCTCGTTCGCGAATCGCGCGTAGCTAGCGTCATTGTTTACGTCGTTGTAGTATTCCTTCAAAAAATCCAAAATATTGCGTCTGCCGCTATCAACCTCTGTCAATAGGCACACGACGAAGGTGAATAGCCGATTTCTGTCTGCCGGCAGCTTCAAGCGGGCTTCTACTACGCCGTCGCTTCTCGTCCAGGCAACACGCGCGCGAGAAAACTCCGTCGAGTACGTCATTGTCTTCAACGTGTCGGACAGCGCTTTGCAGAGTATCTGCGAGGTTGCCACACATTGCAGTACTGACGCTATATGCTTGTCTACCAAAATCAGTTTGCCTTCTATTAGTGTATTAACACTATCGACAAAATTTGCGAGTTCATTCGTCTTCATGGCAGTATTGTAACATAAAGCCAATCTTTTTGAAAGTATTTTTACTAAAATGATTGCAAATCTCTTGTTTATAATGCAAATTTGTAGTATAATGATTGTCAGTTTCGACCAGACGGAACGGAAGAATACAAGGAGAAGTAACTATGCAGGCAGGTATTACACAAGACAGCACCCTGAATAAACTTATTATGCTGTTTGTGTTCGACAAAATGGAAGCAGCGCTTACCGAAGCCACAATACTCGATCTGTGTAGTTACAAAAACAATTGGATAGATTACACCAACTGCAAACAGACGCTTTTTGACGTCGTGCAGAACGGTTTTGTCTACAAAAGCACTCCTATGGGCGGCGGCGAGGAGCTATACGACCTGACGGCTGAAGGCAGATGGTGCCTCAAAAACTTTTATACGAGAATTCCCAGTAGCGTTCGTCAAATTATTGCCGACGACATAAAGAAAAAGCGTATCGACTACCGCAGGCGCCAAGATTATGTAGCCACCTACGAAAAATGTCCCGATGGCAGCTACGACGTGACGTTGAAGATTATCGAGCCGACGAAAACAACTCTTGAAGTGAAAATTAATGTCATGACGCGCAATATCGCCAAGTACCTTGAACGCACCTGGCCGGAAAAAGCGCCCAATATTTATAGCAAGATTTCCGATACGCTGATTGACTGACGTAAATGGGCGATTTCGTGGAGAATTGTAATTTTTAGTTAAAAACGATTGACAAAAAGTCGTCTTTACACTAATATAGAATAGCAAATGCGAGATTGGCGGAATAGGCAGACGCGCGCGTTTAAGGGGCGCGTGGGAGACCGTGTGGGTTCAAGTCCCACATCTCGCACCAAAGAGCAAGCTTCAAAAGCTTGCTCTTTTCATACGTTGCGTCTTTGCCTATCCGCCAATCTCGCAACTAAGGTTGGGCGGAATACTCCGCTGTCGCTCCGTGGCGTTCGCTCCACTGCGTTTCGCTCGGCTGAGAGGCAGACGCGCGCATAAAGGGACCCCAAGTTTGTAGTCACAAGCTTGGGAAAGGAGAAGCGCACTACCTAACGCAAACTGTTGGCAATGCTAACAGTTGCTCAACACAGTGCGCTTCGACGCGGGCGCGTGGGAGACCACGGGGTTCAAGTCCCACATCTCGCACCATCGTCGCGGACTACGCTTGGTAGTCGCATAAGAAAGGGAACACAAGGACGGTGTTCCCTTTTTCTTATGCTCATTAATTGCTTGTCCGCTCAGACTGCGAGATTGTGGAGTATGAAATAACGTAGCGCTCCGTTACACTCCGCTTACCTCGCTGCGCTCGGACAAGTCCCACATCTCGCACCAAAGAGCAAGTTGAATCACAATAAAAAAGACAACTATCACGGTGGTCTTTTTCTTATAAATTTTCTTGCAAGATTGCGGCGAAGCGCTCGAGACCGAGCTTGTCCTCTTCGATAAAGCGGTTGAATAGCGGACTGTCTACGTCTAGCACTCCGTACAGCGCGCCGTTGACAAACAGCGGAATGACTATCTCGGAATTGGATGCCGAATCACACGCGATATGTCCGTCGAATTGATGAACGTCACTAACCACCACCGTTTTGCCGCTTGCCGCAGCCGTTCCGCATACACCCTTGCCGAGAGGAATCTCTATACAAGCTGGCTTGCCTTGGAAAGGTCCAAGTACGAGCTTGTCGCCTTCGAGAATATAGAACCCTGCCCAGTTGAGATTGGGCAAGGTCTGCCACAGCAAAGCTGACGCGTTAGCCATATTTGCAATGGGGTGTGGGACGGTCTCCGTTAACGATTTCAGTTGATTACAGAGTAATTTATAGTTTATCATTTTTCTCCTTATTCGTCATCATCTTCCCAGAAGTAATGCTTTATTCCATCTTTATCTTTGTATGCAAGGATTGTTGAAAGATTGACGTTCTCCGTACTCTTAAAAATGTTCTGTTCTATCTCCGGATCTTCATTTTTCAGACCCCATATCAATTTTTTGACCTTTTGACGCTTGGATGCGGCGTTGCTTTGGGAGTTGCAAGTCTCAGAGGTACAGGTATCGGTAAACTTGCACGCGCATTGAATGAATTGCAAATTGTAGCAGTCACGCCAAGCCTTTATGTCCTCCTCGCGTATCAGATACATTGGTCTAATCAAACGAATACCTTCGAAGTTTTCGCTGTTGACGCGGGGCATCATGGTCTGCATTTGTCCGCCGTAAAGCATACCCATGAGAGTCGTCTCTATCACGTCGTCGTAGTGATGACCGAGGGCGATTTTGTTGCAACCAAGTTCTTTGGCTTTGGCGTACAGATGACCTCTCCTCATACGCGCGCATATATAACAGGGAGATTTCTCGATATTGAAAACGTTTTCGAAAATGTCCGTCTCAAATACCGTTATTGGGACGTTCAGAACCTTGGCGTTGCGCTCGATAATTTCGCGGTTTTCTCTGCTGTAACCGGGGTCCATAACGAGAAATACCAGCTCAAATGGGAATTTGTTGTGACGCTTCAACTCTTGGAAAAGCTTTGCCATAAGCATGGAGTCTTTGCCGCCTGATATGCACACCGCTACTTTGTCGTTCGGCTCCAACAGATGGTACTCGTTGATAGCTTTGGCGAATTTGGTGAATAATTTCTTATGAAATTTCTTTCGCAAGCCTTCCTCGACTTGTTGCGCCGTGTCTTGCGCCAAATCGGCTACATGTAGCTTCAACCAACCGACGTATCCGCCCTTTAATTCGTAGGCGTCATAGCCTTTTTCGCGCAGTTGCTCCACAATTTCACCGCTAATCTGCCCTGTGCGGCAATAAACTATCATCTTTTTGCCATGCGGAAGGTCATAATTGGCGATTTTATCCGCAGTTACGCTGAGGGCGCCGGGGATATGTCCGTAGGAATAGGAATTTTCGTCGCGCACATCCACTAGCACAAGCTGATCGGCGTCAAGCGCAGACAATTCTTTGACTGATATTTGTTGCATAGTCTTTTTCCAAAAATTTTATTTGTTGTAGCACAATTTTAGCACAAATTACGCGTATTGTCCAAGTAATTTTGAATACCGGCAAAAACTAAAGTATCAATGTGTAAAGCGCTCGGAATCTGTCAATAATTACCGTGAGGTAAATAGATATGATTACGAACTATTTGTACAAGAACTTGTGCTGGGAATTCAATAAAAATCCGTTTGAGAATTTGCTCGCGGAGCCTACCACCGAACGACAGTTTTACGACCAACTGGAAAAATTGGCTAATAGCTACTTTCCCGAACGAAAACACGTTGAGATACTCAACGTAGAATTTTGCTTGAACAAAATTGCTCTGTCGAAGGGCAAAACTGCGGAAGAAAAACTGGCGTTAAGTTACTTCCCGCAATATTGGTCAAACTTTGTTCGCCTCAAAAATTTGTTTGGCAAAAAGTATATGACTTTCCCCTCCAACGCCAACGGCACGCGTCTGGAACTAATTGCCGAGCTGATTGCAAAATGTAGCCAATTCGCAACAACCTCTACCACGCTTGCGCGCATGTGTATGAGAGCTGCGGAAATTTGCGATTTGTCCGAGCGCGAAGAAAGGTATCTTCACGACGCAATGGAACTATACAAAACAAAATATTACTGCTCGGCAACACTTGCAATTTTACAAAAAAAGCAACATGGGGTGAGAAAATTAGCTAAATTTCTGCAACCGCGTCTACTAAAGCAAGACTATACAGACAATACAAAATACTGGCAGGCAGCTTATCGCACAAACAAAATTGACGCTGTAATAGACTGCATGGGACAGTCGGCAACGCGTTTGAAAAATATCCCTACACATATCGATACAAAGATATTCGTCTACGCAAACGGACGCAACGTGTTCGATACCTTTTGCGCAAGCAGGTTTGGCAATAACGTAGCGGAATTTGCATCGGAAACGAGAACTGTTGCTGTCGCTATGCAATACTTCGTGGAAAAACAGCGCGAAGTACGAAAAGTTACGCTGACAAATAAGGGCAAATGCGCAAGAACTTTTACGGTTGAAATTCCCGTTAAATATATCGGGGACGAGCATAAAGCAACGTATATCAAAATGGAAAACACCCTTTGTTTGGCGATTGCAGGCGATAACTTTTTCTGTGGCACGACTATCGTTCATGACGGCGAAATCGTTGACGCGACGGAAGATAGCACCCTTTGCCATTCCGTAAAGCTTGACAAAAACACCACTTACACCTTTGATTTAGTCACCGAATACGCCTTTGATACACCTACGCTAGCCGATGCCGTAGAGGATCTTCAACGTTTTGGCAATACACGCGCGCCATACCTGATTGATAGCGCAAGCGACAACGTTACGCAAAGCAAAATCGAGTTGAAACTGACGCCAAGTGGCTACGTTATGAAGAGACCGAACAAAAAACTGTCAAAACAGCTCAACTATAGCTATCAGCTGGGAGATAACGACATAGCGACCTTTATTGACAACGGCGGAAACTCCACGACTCTCATCAAAGGCTTTGCTTTCGGAATTGGCGGCGAAAGCATATATGCCATAACCAACGGCGCGATGAGTAAGATTAACGGAGATAACTTCCACATTGACGTAGACAGACTGTGCTACTCTCGAGGAAACGCAACGTGCGCAATTTATCACAACAAAGAGAAATGCTACGATATAGAATATAAAAAGCCGTGTAAAACTCTATTTTACTTTCCGTTAGAATACAAATCTAAGGTTGTATACAGCGACGGCGTGTTTACGGTAGAAGATAAACGCAGAAGGTACACCATCACCTGCTTTGGCGAAATTGAAAGCTACACTACCAACGCGCTGGAATGCAGTGAAGAAAAGCCTCGATATAAACTCTCGGGAAATCTAGACGAAGGAAGCTGTCTGGCTATTTGCTTTGCAACCGGTCCGGAAGTCAAGGTTAGAATTTCACCAACGGTTGCGACACCAATGTCGACTCCCATTATACGCGAGAGCCTTGTCTCAACGTACCTCAACTACGTCAACGACAAAAACGTCTTTTGTCTTAGCAATTACCTCAAACGTCCGGACTGCTTGACGGTTGCCGCAATTTGCTACACCAACCCGACGTTTGTGAGAAAATATCTCGACGAAACATTTGAAAAACTTCCGCAAAAGAATTCCCTCTACTATGACGTAACAGGCAAATTGAAAAATTTCGAGGACAAATTGACATTTCCGCTAGCCGTTATCTACTACCTCAATTTAGTGGGCGAACTGCCTGAGGAAATGAAAAAAACTGCCAACGGCGTACTGTTTTCTGAAAGTTTTGCAAATCAAGAGCTATGTGTGAAGGCTTTGGCATTGAAGCGCGCGGCGACGCTGAACGGATTTGACAGAGTGCGCTGTCTCATCGAATACAACAATCTGAAAAAGCTGATTTGCGCCCAACCCAAACTTTACGCTTACGCGCAGGCAATAGGCGCGTTGCCGTTAGCGAACCCATCAAAACAGCGCTTAAAAGACTTATGCAACCAATACGACGTCCCCAAAAGTTGGTACTACGTGTCACAGCTCGAGAACCTTTACGGACTGACGATTTCCGCAGGCAAGCTGCACATCGCCCCAAAGGTTACGGCGGAAAACGTCCTTGAACAATTTGCGTTGAATATTGGCGGAAAGCGAATTGACACGACGTTTGCAAAAGCGGCGGTACAGTCCATGACGCTTAACGGTACGCAATGCTTTCAACCCTTCTACCCGCAAAACTTGAAAAATACCGAAAACGAACTTGTTGTGCGGTACTAAACACAAAAAAGCCTCTCACGAGGCTTTTTAATATTTAGAGGAAACGTGTGTGAATCCGTTATGTGCGCGATACCCGAGCCGTCATACAATATGCTTTAAGCTGGGTTTCATCAGGTGCGGGACGTAATCAAGTAGCTCCTCAACTACCGTCAATTGCGCTTTGAGCTGCTCGTAATCTTCTTGCTCGGCGTACGCCTGTCCCTCGGCAAAACGCAAATTTATCTCGTAGACGTCGATGTGCGGCAACAGCAGTTCGCTTTTTTCACGCAAATCTATCCATTTGTCGCGAAAGTCATTGTATTCCTCCAACGTCAACGACTCGTCCTCGCATTTCTGAATAATTACGTCGCAATCTGCCGCCAGTTTTTCATAGGCGCGAGACAGCAATACCACCTCTAACACTCCGCAAGTAATGACCAACACCAACGCTATCAGTCCTGCCCAAATATTTTTCGTCATCTGCGCTCAACCTCCACGTTTTTGTAGTAAATAGGGCCTGTGCGTTTCTGCAACGTCATGCGGTTATTCTCGTCAATGGCAAGCAAAATGACGTTTTTGACCTTAACACGCTCGGCAAGCAGTAATTTCTGCAAATTCTCCTTGACAAAACCGTTGCCCTTGATATTGTCCTCGTTGAATTTGCCTTCCATTATGACAGGAACGGGGAGTGTCTGCTGTTTCTCCTCCATATTTTTGTTGGCAACCACCGTCAACTGACCGTTAGTTTCCATTATTCCGTACATTATCTCTTCAATTGAGAAATATTCGGCGGCGCGCATTGCCTGCAAAATGTCGTTGACGTGCATATTGAGACTTTTGAGGGCTTGAA
>JAFLVL010000013.1 GCA_022508325.1 Clostridiales bacterium
AACCGGTGACCCCGTCCTTACCAAGGACGTGCTCTACCTGCTGAGCCATAGTAGCTTAACCTTGTCTATTATATATTGTTTTGCAAATGTTGTCAATTATATGTTTGCAATTTGTTGGGAAAAGCCAACTTATCGCTTTTTGGCGTTTTTATGGGTCATAAAGTTGCACGGTGGTGGGATTTGTGTTACAATAAAAACCAAGTAAGGTGGCTCGCAAGCACTTGCGAGTTGAGAGGTGGCAAATGAGAGCGATACAGAGAAAATTTATCGATTGGAAGAAGACGGGAAAGATTTTGCAACTGTTGAGAGAAGACAATCTCGAGTTGCGCAGGGCTGTTTGCGGCGCGCTGAGGCGAGACAAGGGCGAATGCAGTGGGAATTGCTCTGACTGCATAATCGACATTGACAACCATATCAGTCGCAAAGAGCTTTCGGAAGTCTTTGGCGTATCGGAAAGCGTAATTTTCAACTGGGAAAGCGGCAGAACCGTAGTTGACTACGAAAACCTGCTTTTCTACGCGCAACTGGCGAAGACAGACGTCAACGATATCGTTATATTCATGGATTAGAAATAAAAAAACGAGCGTAAAGAACTCCTACGATAATTTTCGTAGGAGTTCTTTTTGTAATTGATTTGTAGTTTTTACGCACTAAATCGTCACAGTTGCGACGCTTTAATCGTGTTAGTCTTTAATTGCGCTTTCTTTTTACGGCGATAAGCACGATTATCATAATTAAGCCCAATACACCTACGCCGCCTGCAATAATCAGCATTGCCTTCTCAACAGTCGTCATTCCTGTCTTAGCGGGGTCTTTGTCACCCGGTACGACGGGGGCGGGGTTAGGTTTGGGGGAGTCGGTTTCAGCTCCCGCCACCTTTACGTTAACGGTCTCGCTTATTGCGATAGCGTTAGACGCGCCGTAGGTTGAAGTCACCAGCAAAGTGTACTCTCCAGAGTCAGATGCTTGAGCCTTTTCAATAGTGAGCGTTGCGCCCGTTTGACCTGCAATCGCCTTGCCGTCCTTGTACCATTGATAGCTGTTGCTGTCGGCGTCTTGCGGCTCTACTACGGTTGCTTCAAGCTTGACCTCTTGTCCTGCCTCCACCGATACCGATTTCGTAGCTAGGTTGATAGTGGCGTTCTTAATCTCTTTTACGACGGCGTCTGCGATCTCTTGAACAACAACTGATTCGCCGCGCTTTTCTTCAGCCGCTTTGACTGTCGCCGCTACGAAGTTTACAGAAACGATGGTTTGAACGTCAAGACTGTCGTAGTCGAGAGAGATTGTCATTACGTTGGCGGAATTGGACAGATAAATGTTCTCGCCAACCTTCACGGACTCAATAACGTAACCTTCGTTAGCTATTACTTCCAGTGTGGGCTTTTCGCCTTGTTTAACGGCAAACAGATTGGAGTTTGTCTTGGTAGTGGTGCCGTCTTCGTTCTTGACGTCAACCTCTGCGTAAGCAGTGCCGCCTTGAGAAGCGGAAAGGATGACCGTCTTGTCGAGGTCTGCTTCAGGTTCGCCGTGTTTTACAACGATTGCAAAGGGGCTGAACGAGTGAACCATAAGTATCAATCCAAGCGGAGTCACCGTGCACTCGATTTCCTCAACGCCCGTTATGTTGTTTTGCTTGTCGTGTATGAAGTGGTACGCCGTAAAGGTTACGCCGTTGAGGCTGTCGTCGTAGGTGAAGCCTTCGGGGAAGCCTACTCCAATACGTATGCCCTGACCGGTTTCGAGAATGACTCCTTTGCAGATGGTTAGCTGAATGTTGAACGTAAAGCTTTCAAACGCGCCTTCTTGCAATTCGCCGTCACTTTGATGGTCCAAGCCGAGTTCGCCTTCAAGCATACTGTTCATCGTGTTGTCTTGCTTTGCGGAGGGTTTGGTTACAACCAGCGCTAGTCTGTCTTTAGCTTGACTTACGTCGGTACCGTCAGAGCTAACCCAGCCTTCCTTAGAGAGGTCGTCGTTTTCGAGAAGTTGCGGTTGAGCGAATACGCTCCAGTGGAAGCCGTTTGCTTTGTAGCACATTGCGTCGCAGGGATAACTTGCCGCGTACTCTATGGTATTGATTTGCCTTTTCGAGTTGACGCCACGCAGATTAAAGTCGAACATGTACAGAACGTTGTCGTGCGCGTACATGATGCTGGGCGTGAAGTCGAAGGAAACCGTGCCGCCCTTGAACTCTTGGCTATTTAGCACGCCGGATGTCCAAGAAATGTTGCTTACTACGTCAATAGTAACGGCGTTGGTGCCTTTCAGAATTTCGCCATCTGCGCGCAGTCCGTATACGGATACTTGAAGTTCGGGAAGGCTACCGTCCTCGTTAGGAATGAGTTCAAGCACTTGGTCGTATTCAACGGTAACGTTGTAAGTGAGGCCTTTTTGAATCAACAGTTTGGTTAGGTGTGTCGGGGTGGATCTAACGATGTGCGGAGCGGGTTGATAGTTCGGGTCGCCGTACAGCGTTTCAATCAATCCCGAACGCGCTGTGAACATGGTCTGGTCGCCAAGATAGGTGAACATCTCGGCGGCTTGTTCGGCGGTGTATTGATCTTTGTAGTCGGGAATGTATTCGCGCGGTGGAATGGTTGTTACCGCAAATTCAAAGCCGGTGCTTTTACTTTCGTTTCTGATGATGGTGTAACCGTCGAATTCGTCAATGAGTCCGTCGTACATTCCGGCAACGGGATTGAGGTAACCCCAAGTTAACATGGTGTTGCCGATATATGCGCCGTTGTCATCGAATTGAGACAAATCGCCGCTGCGCGCTCTCAGTTCGGGCAGATAATCGCCCTCGTGACGCATAACGATGTAGTAGCCTTTCTTTGCCGCGTCTCTGTATCCGCACCATTCGCCGTCAAGGAATACGCTGACGGTTATGTCAGTGGAGTTCATATCGGTGGTGTGAGGGTCTTGTTTGATGTAGAATAGTCCGTGCGCGCTGGATTGTGAACCGAGGTTACTCTCGGTCAGTTCGGGATAGGAGAAGGGATATTCAGCTTCCGACTTGTAGGGGCTGGTCGCGTGGTTGGTGTTCATGAACGACGCGCCCTTCAAGAAGTAGTCTTCGGTATATTCGTAGTTGTACTCTTCGCCCGTCTGCACAGCTTGCCAAGGCTTGGTGCCGTTGACGTCGTCGAAGGTTTGATCTACTGCGTACCAACTTCCTTCAAGCTCAACGTGGCACCACATGTGTATCTCTTGCTGATTCTCGCCGTGACGGTATACGCCGTTGACCAGCACGCAGGGTACTCCCAGCTCGTCGCAGATAGCCTTGAATGCGCGGCTGTAGCCTTCGCAAAGCGCCTGACCCTTGACGAATACGCCGTAAGGTGTGCGAATGTGACCCTCGTTGCCGGGGGTGCAGGTTGTTTCAAGCCTATACACGCTTGAAAGGGCTATTTCCGCGTGCGCTACGCGAAGCTGCTCAACAGTGGTGGCAAGCTCTAATCCCAGCGCCTTAATTTGGTCGTCGGTGGGCTTTGCCGCAAGGGCTTTTGCTACTACTGCGTCGCGAGCGGTTTTGTATTCTTCGATTGCCGCTCTAACTTCCGTGGCGTTGGTTAAGCCTTTTACGTAGTAGGTGTCGTATCTGCCCGCGCCCAGCCATGCGTGGTACTTGCCGTCGCTCGACTGCGTTACGCGCAGTGACAGCGCGCCGAAATCAACGTAGAAAATATCGTTGTAGTCGGTGTAGAACGCGTCGCGCGCACCTGCCATCACCTTTAGGATGGTTTGGTCGCCGTTAGCGAATGCCTCTAGTTGCGTTTGCGTGACGTAGCCGTTGGCAACTAGGTCGTAGTCCTCGCCTGATATGAATAAACCTTGAGTATGCATCTTCTCCATGGCTTCGTAAAACGCCTTTTGCTCTGCGCTAAGCTGATTGTAGAAGTAGTGGCTAACTTCCGTTTGCTCTGCAGCCATTGCCGTCTTTGGACCGGAAGCGGTGATTCCGAATGCCAGAGCCGAGCTTAGTACAAAGCATACCAACAGAGAAATAATAGCCAGTTTTCTCGTCTTCGTCATATAAACCTCCTTAGAGTTTATGTGTTAATATTATATTAATAAATTAATGGATTGTCAACAGATTAAATAGGCTCGGTAATTCATTTGAAAAAAGCCACGCGCGTAAAAAAGCTCCCTTGTGTAAAGGGAGCTTTTGAGATTGCAAAACAGAGAGGTTGCTTATAGGTCTTCCAAGCGTTCAATAGACAGTATGTCGCTGTTTTCCGACATGAATTCCGATAATTCGTATGCTGTAAGCTTTTGTTGGGGATATACTACCGCTTCGGCAATTATTGCGCTGTCCGACTTGGTAATCTTGTAACGGTGAAAGCTGTCGCAGTGGAAGTATTCCAATACCTTAGACATTATTTCGTCGTCGTAGTAGAATTTGACGAGAATCATGTGTACATTGTTGCGTTTCTTGACACGTTTCAAGTGAAGAATTTCCTGCAAAGCAACTATAACGACGACTATGCCGATTGCAACTATAATTTGTCCGACTGCTACCGCCATTCCGATTGCCGCCGTTGCCCAAATTCCCGCCGCTGTTGTTAATCCTCTCAAGCTTTCTCTGCGGAAGAATATCATTCCTGCGCCGAGGAAGCCTACACCGGAGACCACTTGCGCGGCAATTCTTTCGCCGTCGACGCCTACGGTTGACACGAGCGACGTGGAGATGCAGGTGAACAGTGCCGACGCTGCCGCTACGATGAAGTGTGTCGCCAGTCCTGCCTCTTTTTGACGGCGAGTGCGTTCGAAGCCTATCACGAGACCGAGCAGTCCTGCAATGACAACGCGCATGAGTGCTAGCAGTTCGTTCTCCCACGAAAGGTCGGATATGGGCGAGCAGAAAATCTCATAGAAAGTTTTTACTGCCAGTAAGGACATTTTGTTTTACCTCTCATATATCTTCAAAAACCTAAATAATAAGTTCTTGTGTGCTAATTAAGTATTTTAGCACAAAAAAAGTGCAAATTCAATAGTCTAAACTAATTTTTTGCACTTTTTTATTGCTTTTTTTAATTATTTTATTAGTTAAATTACGCCTTTTTTATGCGTTTGTCCGCGCCTGTTAGTTCTGCCACAAGCGTAGAGTTCTGGTCCACGAGTCTCGAGAAAATACGTTCGTCATACCGCTCGCGAATGTCTATCAGCGTCAAGTTCGTGCTGATAAACGTCTGTTTTTTGCGCGCGATACGTTCGTTTATCACAGAGAAGAAGTATTCCGCAGTCACGTTCTTGTAAATGTTCTCCGTGCCGAGGTCGTCAATTAGCAATACGTCCACGTCGATGAGGCTATCCATTATCGCTTGGTGTGTGGCAAAGTCACTGAGATGCGCATCAAGAAACATTCCGCTCATGGTGTAGGCGGTCAGTAGCAGTACGCTTTTGTTAAGCTCGGCGCATAGGTTAGCGCAAGCAGTGAGCAGATAGGTTTTGCCCGAGCCGGTCTTGCCCGTTAGCAGAATGTTCAGTCTGCCGTCAACGCATGCTTGTTGCGCCTTCTTGTATACGGCGCGGTTGTGCGAATTGGTCTCGCGCGAATTTGCGAAAGTGTAGTCGGCGTTGGTGACGTTGCTCTCGGCGATTATCAGCTTGCGAATTTCGTCCTTTAAGCAACTGCAAACAGCGCCGTTGACGTAGCCGCTGTCATTGCATGTTGTGCAGGAGTAGCGGGGCTGCAAATCGTCGGCAGCCAGTCCGCGGTCTTTCAAAAACTCGTCGCGTCTCGCCTTGTGCTCTGCAATTTGCTTTTGAGCATGACTTTTGTTTTCTCCGTCGCTCATTACAAAGTCTATTTCCGCTTGACGTAGGCTGTGTTCGATTTCATTCCACTTTTTGTCTTCACGAAGTGCTGCAAGTGTGCTGTCACATTTCTCTTCTGCTGCACACTTACGCGCCTGAAGCGTACGTTTAGCGGCGTTTAAAAGCTGTTGTCTGTTCATTAGTCATCCTCTTCGTCCAGCGCGGTAAACAGCGCGTTAATCTCGTCGTCGGAGTAATCTCTGCGTTTCATATCTTTTCCGCCTATGTAGACGGTGGTGGCGGTTGACGCCTTGGTTGCGCTATCGGATTTGTACTGTTGTGCGCTTGCAAGGTCGAATACGCCGTGTTGCTTGTAGTCGGATAGAATTCTGTTGACGTAAGCCATGGGCGCGTTGGTGCCTGCGGCTTTCTCTGCTACGAATTCGATAACGTCGTGCGGCATACCCCAGCTTTCCGTCCAGGTTTTGTAGAGCTGACGGTCGCTTGCGGTAGTTCTTCTGTCTAAGCCGCATTTGACAAGCACGCGTTGAATACGCTCGTCGGTGTCGGCAAGTCGGGCAAGATAGTTTTCCAGAGTGTACAGACTCGTTACGCCGTTTTTGTACAGCTTGTCAATAACCGACGCCAAGCCGTTCAGGTTGCGAATACCGCTTTTGAAGCAGTACTTTGCAATGGCGAGTAGCGTTTCGTCGTCATAGCCGCGTCTAAGCCAAGCGGTCACGTATTCGTCCACAATCGCATCGAGGCTTTGATAGTAAACGCCAATGGTTTTGTTGATTGCGCGAGCGAGGTCGTAAAGGCGCGTCTTTTGCTGTTCGTAAGCCTCTATTTCCTTTACTGACATTGCGCCACGCTTGTAGTATTCGGTGAGCTTGCTGTCAAGGCGTGTCATGCCGCCTGTTTTGCAATCCTTTGCAACGGCGACGACTGTATCCAGCGTAAAGCCAAATTCCTTCGTCCACTTTTCGTAGGCTTCGCGGTCGGCGTGTTCGAATTTGCGACTGCTTCCCATTGCCTTGAACACGAGCTTTAAGTCGCCGTCATACTTTTGCTGACTGTTGAGCCTGTCGGTGACTGTGGCAATCGTAGTTGCTCCACGTAGTAGCTGATTGCGCGCTACCGTCAACACATATTGATAGCCTATATTGCCGCCCTTTAGCTCTACGCAGTATTTTGCAACGGCGACGAGAGCCGACGGCTCGAAAGTGGTGCTTTCCAAGAAGTTGTAGTATTCGTTATATTCGTTTACGGTTATCAGTCTGCCCTCGATGACCGACTGAATGTCCTTAGAGAACTTTGCGTATTTGGAGGGCTTGATTTTTTTGAGGCTATCCATACCGCCGCGCGTAGAAAGATAGGTGACGGTAGGAGGTGTGTCGTTGGAAATAACTACTAATCCCAATTCTTCCCAGTACAAAAAGGCGCTCATTACGTCGTCGCAGGAAATTCCGAGCTTATTTGCAATAGTTTCGCAAGAATTGTCCGTGCCGTTACTGTCCGACAGTGCCAAGCCGAGCAGATACACTGCGCTGCGTACGTCCGCTGCGTCGGGCATGTAATTTAGCAAAAAACTATTGTCAACTGCGGTTGTGCCGCTGTCGATAAGTTGTTTTTCTTTGTTGCAAAACGTCATATTTACCTCTTTTATCGAGAAAGCTATTGATTATTCTTCAAATATGTAGTATACTATCTGTTAGGTACAATGCCGAGGTATGTATTTCGACAGGTTGCGGCATTGTCTACTTATTTTAACACAAAAAGCCAACGTAATCAACAGATTTCAAAAACTTAGTTTCAGAGGTGTGTATGAAAATCAGCAAGGTCACGGCAACTGACCCTCAAACCAACGAAAGACACGTGTTCACCTTCGGCACAGCCGAGAAGGGCTTGGGCGTAGTTACCACCAAGGGCGGCAGACTCAACAGTTACATTGAGTTCTGCTTCAGAGAGGAACTCACCGATTGCCCAAGGGACATTGAAGTGGAATTCAGTGTTGACGGTGAAGATTTTTCTTTGGCGAGACTTCACAACTTTGACGGCAGTGTCAGAAGCGTTTTGAAAAAGATGGTGGACGGACACTGGCAGGTCGTTGCGCGCACGAGAGCGTTCGCCTATCTCGAAGAAGTGTTCAATGGCAAGATAACAGACATGCTGAATATCGATTACGTAAACAACCGCGCAGTAGAGGGCTTCCACGGTGATTTGAGGAAGTTCGACGCGATACGCATTTTGTCTGAAGTGAAGGATAGCATTGCAGTATCGTCCGCCCAAGCGCGCGAGGCTAAGGCTCAGGCGCTCAATAGGGTAAGAGAATATTCTGCAGTGCCTGCAACAGTTGCCAAACCCGAAGAACTTGACGCGGTGAATGGCGAGATTGACGCAGTGGCGCAGGAAATCACCGTCGCTACCGCGCAGCTAGGCGAGCTCAAAGCCAAACGCAACGTGGAAGATTTGCGCAGTGGCATTGCCGGAGAGCTTGAGGATACGCAGAAGAAATACACCAAGCTGCTTGAGCGTCAGGACGAAATAGAGGAGTTACGCGCACGCGTAGTGGTGCGTGACGATGTGGAGCTACTTATACCCAAGGTTAAGAACCTTCGCGCCGTCGCCGAGCAACGCGCCGAATACGAAAAAAAGCGTTACGCAATAACCAGCGAGCTGGAGTGGCAGGAAAATGAGCTTGCCAGCATCAACGCGCAGCTTGAAGAGAAGCAACGCCTATACGCCAAGTCGCAGGACAAGCGCAACCGCATAGAAGCTATCAACAACGAATTGTCCTATATCGCATCACTTTACGATAAGAATAAAAAGCTCAACGAGACACTACTCGAGCTCAACGACAAGCAACAACGCTTGACCGCCGAGAAAGCAATGTACTCCAACAAGCTGGAGAATATCGAGAAGTCCATAAACGAAGTGCGCGAAGGACTTGACGCATTCCAAATTCCCGCGCGTTCGGTAGGTGAGCTTTTGGAAAACGTGCGTATCGACGTCAAAATCGACGAGGTTCAAGCGCAGGTAGAGAAGCTGCAAAGCGAGATTGCCGTCAAGGAGAGTCAGATTGCCGAGAAGGAGAGCGCACTGGTCATTCAGGTAAAACGTTTCCGCGCGGTGGCAGAGCTGGACGTCAAGGTTACGCCCATCAAAGCAAAGGACACAATACTGCAGGTGCTTGACGCCAAGTACTCCAAGCTGGAGAGCATTAATACCTCTCTCGAGGAAAAACTACGCAATTTACAGCGCGCGTCGGAGGACTATAAGTATCGCATTTTGCAGTTGGAGCAATCGAGAAGTCGCTTGCAAAACGAGCTTAACAAAACGTTACTCAAAAAGCAGGAAGAATTTAAGCGCGAGGTATTCCTCAACAGCCAAAAGGTTTACAGCGACGATGCCAGTAGCGTATTTGCCGTGACTGCCAATTTCCACGACCAAGAGATCGAGTCGTTGGAGCAGGAAATCGAGGTTCGCAACCTCGACAGAGATTTGCTACTCGAACGCGCATATCAGTTAGACGGCGCAATCAAGGAAATCAGACGTCACATAGAAGTCAACAATGCCGAGATGGCAACGCTACAACGCGAGAAGGACAATATCAACAAGCGCTATAACGAGATTCTCGCGCAAAACAGCAATGAAGCGGTCTTTAACTATCTTAAAGCGCTCAGTAGCGACAACGGCACCAAGTATTTGCTTGACGTACAGCAAGAGGCAGTACGCAGTGAAGCGGAGTTGAACGAGCTAAAACGTTCTACGGAAAGCCTGCGTCAAAAGCTGTCGTCTCTCAGGTCGCGTCTCAGATATCTGAAAGAAACCCAACAACAGCTCGACGATACGCAAGCATCCGTCGATACGTTGGTTTCCACCAACGACAAGCTGAAGGACGAACTGACTGACATTGGCGACAGACTGTCGGCAGGATATGAGCAATACAAGTCGGTATCAAGACAGCTTGAAAGTATCGAATCCAAGTTGGACGACGTTCGCGGACAAATCGTCGAGATTAGTAAGACCATCAAGGTCAACGAGGCGCAGATTGCCGAGGCTAATCTGAAAGCAAGACGCTACGCCGGCAGCGACGACCTCGAAGCCGCAGTAGCCAATTTCCGCTACGAGATAGGCGACGTGGAGAGCGAACTGCAAATGCTCACCGAGTCCAAGCAAATCACCGAAAAAGAAGTATTCAAGAAACGCCTTGAATTGGAGAAAGCCGAGTGGCTCTATGAATCCAAGGACCGCGAATACAACGAATTGTATCAGGATTTGCAATTCGAACTGAAGCTCAAGGGATTGGACATCGACAAGATTGCCGCGATGGACCTTGACGTAAGTTTGGATAATATTCGCAGAGTCATTACCGAATACGATACCACTCGCGCAAGACTTTCCGAGAGAATCGACAACCTCTACGGAATATTGAAGAACCGTCCCGTTGAAACGGTGACCGCCGAAGAAATTGCCGCTAAGGAAGCGGAAATAGCTCACTTAAACGAGCGCAAACTCCAGCTCGAACAGCAACGCCACGATCAATTCAGCGTTTACGTCGCCGCAAGCGCCGCGCGTGTCAGGGTGACTGCCGCCGCAGCAGAGGCGAGAGCCTTTACGAATATGCGCGACACCTTGAATCAGAACGAGATTATCTCATTGCTGATTAACGACAAGGTCAAGACGCTCTTGACGCTAGCTACGCAGTACCTGTATGCTTTCACAGACGCAAGCTATCGACTTGTGGCAGAGGACTACCAAGTCAGCGTAATATTCGAAGGCAAGCGCATAGCATACGACGACCTACCCGCCAACGTCAAGACGGCGGTGTACGTCAGTATTGTTCTGAGTATGCCCAGCGCAGATGCGGAAGACGGTAAGTGGCTGTTATTCGAAGAACGCATCAATATCGACAGAAAGGTGCTTTCGGAAATGCTCATGAGTATTGACAACGTACACTACGTAGTCGACGTCACTCGCGAGGTCGCGCCCAGCACAATAGAATAAAGCGGCTCGGGCGAGGCTCGGGCATTCGTGTGTGGGCTTAGAGCTACGCCATGCCCCACACCAGAACACCCTCGCCTGCTTAGCATGTTATGATGCCGTTTTGCGGTAAATATGTGGCGAGCCAATTAGTCCGCATAGGTAATTAGTTTGCAATATGTACAAAAAAATAAGGATGCAAGTAGTGTTGCATCCTTTTTGCTGTCTATGAAACAAATAGAATCAGAGTTATTTCAATACCACTTTATACAATTCTCTGTACGTCACGCCGTTCGGAGTGAATACGCTTTCGAATAGCGTGAGGTCGCAGGCAGTAAAAGGCATATTGTATACCCTTACGCTCTTCGTCACTTCCGAGAAGGGTAGAGTAAAGCTCTTTTTGCGTATGAGCGTAACGTGCGGACGGTAGGCGCGGTGTTCCACTTCAAAGCCGTGCTGTTCCAATCTTGCTCCAAGTTCGTCGTGTAGCGTAGTGAGGTCTTTACTCTGTCTCAACTTGGCGCACACGACGTCACTCGCGCGCAATACGGTAAATTGCATTACGGCAAGCTCGGGCGCTACCAAATCCTTCACTCCGTCCATTGCGCTCTGTATAAAAGTCAAGTCACTGGGCGCAACCTCTCCCAGAAAGTGCAAAGTCAGGTGGTAGTTGTCCTTTGGTATAAAGTTGCCGCCGTTTGACAGCATTTTGAACTCGTTCGCCGAGCGTTCCAGGTTGTCTTTCGTTTTTTGCGGTAAATCCAGCGCGATAAATACTCTCATAAAATCACCCTTTTATTATTCTAACACAATTAACCAAATAGTCAAGAGGTTCTGTGTTGTGTACGACTGATTTATCACGCGCGTTTGGTCGGCTATTTCACTTGTCCTATTACTTCCTTTCCTTCAATGAACGCATTGAAAATATTGGCTAGCTCCTGTCCGCCGACGGCTGCAAAGCTTGCAGACATTTGCGACGGTGTAGCAATGCTGAATTGCGCCTCTTCGAAGTAGTTTTTGAGCGCTTTCCAGAACTTTGCCGCGCCCATAGTTTCGTACATGGTGTTGAACAGCAGGCTACCTTTTACGTAGGTGAAAATAACGTATTCGTTGTCGTTTTTGTACTCGTTTACGGCTCTAAACGACGTATCTACGTCGGTATAGTAGTGGTTAAGTACGTCAACATAGGTTGTGTAGGTTTGTGTGCTTGCCATTATATTGCGCGTCAAAGGTGTTACACCTGCTGCGTCCATGTATAGGTAAGTCAAGAATTCCGACAAGCCCTCGTCCATCCAGGCGTTGGCTATTTGGTCATTGCCCACTACTCCGTAGAACCACTGGTGCGCCGTTTCGTGCGCTACCGCATCTTGGTAGGACCTTGAACCCGACGTAATCATCGCAAGCCCGGAGTATTCCATTCCGCCGTAGCAAAATTCCGTTTCGACGACGCTGTATTGCGCGTAAGGGTATGTGCCTACGTGTTCGTTGAGGAAACTTAACATTCCGCAAGTCGTGTTGAGGCTCTCTTCAGCGTCGGCGTCGTTGTAATAGTAGTAGTTGACTTGGACGTCCCCCACCGTGCGGGAAAGCTTTTTGAACTCTTTGGACAGTACTATTGCAAAGTCGCGGACTGCGTCAGCACTATAAGTATATGTCGCTAATCCATCTTGTGAGGTTGCCTCGTTGAGATTGCCGCTGGAAGCCACGACGAAATTTTCGGGCAATGTCAGCGAGACGTTGTAGTTGGCAACGTCAGAAACAAAAGGATCGCCGATGTTGTAGTATGGCGAAGCGGTGTAGCTGCCGTTATCTACGTGGCAAAGAATAGGGTAGAAGTTGCCGAGGTTGACTGTTTGGTCGGTGTAACCCAAGCGGTGGGCAATGTTGGCGAGCTGAATCTCATAGGTCATCTCCACATTCAACTTTTGGTCGGGGAACAATTCGCCGTCTACAGGCACCGAGAGAACGTCCATGTCCTCGCCCTCGATGGTGTACGCAACAGGCGTTCCGTTGACTTTGACACTGTCAAAGGTAATGTCGCCATAGCTCGTTCCGTTGGGGTATGCCGTCGCGCGGTATACGTTGGGCACTACGCTATTTGTAGCGTCCTCGCGGTATTGATTGGCGTAAATGTGAAATTTAACCGCCGTAAAGCTGTTCTCACTGCGGTTGGTCATATCTACCGTCTGCGTGGCGGATAGAATATGGTTCTCGTCGTCGTAGGCGGCAACGATAGTGTAGTTGTCGCCGTTTTTGATAGCTTGCTCCATCAAGCTACGCGAGCAAGCGGCAAGCGTAACGCATAGAGCGCACGCGATGAGGATAATGGCAAGCAGAGCGCACAAAGTTTTTTTCATTACGGTCTCCTAAATATTTATTTTCAGTTACAATTTTATGATAGAGAGTTGCGCATTATGCGTGAGGGACAAATCGACCGTATAAAAGCCGCCTCTGTGCAAGTGGAGGTGGCACCACTAGGTGACGGAGGGACTGTTGGCGAAATATATTTAGTATATATATAATTTAAAACAATAATTTTACATTATTATATTGCTCGCGCTGCTAATGAAATGACACAATAGTGCCTCAGACTCGTTTCTCGGCAGCTTACCTTACGGGGAGTTTAAGCACTATATCTCGGTTGAATACATTTTTACGTACTATTTTTATTAAATTGCATATAATGTAGATATACCTTTAATGGACAGTCTCTCACCCTCACTTTGCTCGGATCTCCCCTTGCACAGAGGCGCATTTTCGGCGGTTGACGCCGTATAAGCAAAAAATAGGAAAAATGTCAATACATAAGCTCAATAAAAAAATAAAAACGTAATTTTTCGCGAATAAAGCGCAAAAATTGCCGTTATATAGTTGACTTATGGCAAAAAGCTGTGTTAAAATCATTCCATTATCAACTGAGAATAGTTATCTCGCCATAAATTTTTAAGTTTAGCGGCTCCGAAGGTTCTCCAAGGTTGTACGATTAGCTTGAAATTTAATAAGAGTTGTTTGTATTTCGGAATGCCTAGGGCGAGATTTACACTTTTTTCAGGAAAAAGGTGTATGACCCTTTGTGCGGTCCGAAATTTTTTATTTTCAGACGGCGTAAGAGCCTTTAATACGGTTGCCCCCGAGCATGAACTCGGCGCAATATAAATTGACAAAACAAAACTAAAAATATGGAGGAAAAAACATGAAAAAAGCAAAAATGGCTGTTGCATTGCTAATTGTCTTTTTGATGGTTTTCACTGTGGTGCTTAGCGCTTGCGAAAAGCACACACACGAATTCTCAACAGAATGGACGAGCAATGACACATACCACTGGCACAAAGCCATTTGCGACGAACATCCGAATGACACGATCGATCAAGCGGCTCACATTTGGGACGGCGACGTGTGTTCGGTTTGCGGCAGAGACCGTTCGTTGAACGACTACCGTCTCTACATCACAGCAGACCTTACCACTGCTAAGACGGCTATCGGCTCTGTAAACAGCACAATCGATGCAGAAGTTACTGCGGCTTACAATGCAGGTGTTGAGGCTATCGAACAAGCGAACTCTGTTTCTGCTATTCAATCAGCATTCAGCGCCGCTAAGACTGCAATGGCTAACTGCATACCTTACGCAAACGGTATTTTCGACTACACAGGTTTGTCCACTGCCGAAAAGACTAAGATTCTCGGTATTTTGGAAAGCTACGCTATCCGCACAGGTTTGACGGGTATCACGTTGTTCGAAGACGGCGGTTACGTAATGTACAACAACCGTGTAACTCTCGGTACGGAAACTTACATCCCCGGTTACGGATTTGGTACTCTTGCAGAAGGTAGCATCAATGCTCCTCTTGCCAACGAGACCAACGAAGATTGGAAGCTGTACTGGCACGGTATCAGCGCAAGCAATCCCGGTACTGCGAACTACCTCAACGACAAGGGTAGTGAAGTTTCTGACTTCTACAGTTACATTGCAGGCGCATACTATACCAACTTCATGAACAGCACCAAAGACGGTTACACTTGGGAGCCTGAGCTTGCAATGGCTGACCCCGAGCCTGTTGGAGGTTTGAACGCTGCCGGTCAATCTGCGACTTGGAGATTCGAAGTTCGTCAAGGACTCCTGTACAACACACTCGGCAAACGTACTGAGTTCAATAATCGCCCTGTTGCACTCGAAGACTTCGAGACAGCGTTCAAGTACTTGCTCAACGGAGCAAACGGTCTTGCTCGCGGTGAAGAAATGACGACCGCTACCGGCGCATCCAAGATCGTCGGCGCAAAAGAATACTGGAATCTGACGAAAAACGGTAACTTCGGTATCAACAACACTGTTGACTTCGAAGACACTGTCGGCATCAAAGTTTACAAGACCGACGAAGGTACAGAGAATGAAAAGTGGTGGTTTGAATACACCCTTGGCGCTCCTGTAAACGCATTCTATGCTAGATACTACATCGACAGCAGTCTGTATATGCCTGTTCCCGAAGATTTCATCAATGCGTGCGGATTCAGCAAAGACGGTGACTCCTACTACCTTGGTTTCAACGGTACAAAGACGTACACTCCGGTAGACAACTCTTTGTCACTTGGCGCTTACACTCTTGAATCTTGGACCAACCAAGATATCGTTTACAAGAAGAACCCCAACTACGTGTTTGCTGACAGCAAGTTCGCTATCGAAGGTGTTCACATTCACATCTTCGAGGCTGCTCAGAACTCTTCAACTGCTTCATTCGAGTACTTCCTGAACGGCAACACCGACTCTGCAGGTATTCCTTACACCTTGCTCGATCAATACAAAAACGACCCGCGCACACGTACAACGACCGGTAGCAGCTGTTTCAAGCTCAACGTAAACGCTCTTGACGCTGCGACTTGGGAACAACTCTTCGGTGTGAACGGAACTGTTGCTCAAACTCCGAGAAATGAGTATTGGGAAGTTGAACCCGCTTTGAATAACTCTCACTTCCGTCAAGCATTGAGCTACGCTCTTAACCGCGGTGACTTTGCTGACAGCAGAGGTAGCATTGCATCCGTTGACTTCTTGTCAAGCAACTACATGTCCGACCCCGAGAACGGTATCGCTTACGACACTACGCAAGAGCATAAGGACGCTATAGCAACACTTGTAAACAAAGGTACTGACGACTATGGTTTCTCGCTTGAGCTTGCAAGAGAATACTTCCGTATCGCATTGCAAGAGCTCGAAGCTAGCGGAGCATATACCCCCGGCACAAAGGACAACCCCAGAGTTATTAACCTTCAAATTGCTTGGATGTATGCCGTTCACGAATCAGCATACCACGACGTAGTTAAGCAATATTGGGAAGACGCCTTCAACGATGATTCCGTAACAGGCGGTCTGTACAAGCTCAACGTTGAGTTCTGGGTAGGAACACAATGGTCTGACGTTTACTACAACAAGATGATGGTCGGTCAATTCGATATCGGTTTCGGTTCTATTTCCGGTAACACTCTTGACCCGCTCAGCTTCTTTGAAGTTCTTTCTGCTAACCAAGCAATCAGCGGTAACTTCACTCTTAACTGGGGTGTTGATACAAATAGCCCTGATGCTGACATCCTTGTTTACAACGGAATGCGTTGGTCCTTCGACGCTTTGCTCGAAGCTACGCAACAACCTACACAGGTTATCAACGGCGCTCAGTTGAGTCTTGTTAGCCAAGGCTCCGGTAAGTTCGAATACAATCCCGAGAGCGGCAACGTTACGGCAACACTGTCCTACGCGCAAGAATCCACAGCTGTAATCGAAGACCACGATTTCGTAATCTACGGTTACGTACTCAATGAAGAGCAAACGGGTGTTGAATATGCTCAATGGTCAATTAAGCAATATGAAGGCACTCCGACAGTTGCTAACGGCGTGACAACCTACACGTTCGATATTCCCGCTTCTGAGATTGCTAAGTTCTATCTCGTTTACGGTGTTGACCTGTATCTGTCCTACTCTGTTCCTTCAGCAGACATCGAGGCATCGCCAATGAACCCCGACAGTGAAGAAGGTTACATCGGAGGTTGGGATCTAGTACTTGCAGCAGCTGACGACAGCGAGTTTAAGGTTGATAAAGATGGCAACGTTGTTGCGACAGTAACAGTTGCACTGTTGGATGGACTCACACCTGATGAGCTTGACTTCTATCTGTGGGGAATCTACCAGGCTAACAACTCTAGAGGCTATGCATACGGCTACACCAGCATTCTCGATTGTATCGACGGTGATGTTGTTGAGAATGAGAACGGAACACTCACCTACAAGTTTGTAATTGATGCTGACGAATTCGACGGTTTGCTTGACGCTCCGTGGATTGAGGTATATGTATATCTTGGCAAAGGCAACGATACCGAAATGATCGACACGTTAGAGTCTTGGGACGTTGTTCTCGCTCAAGCAGGTCGTAGTTCATTCGCAGTTGACCAAGAAAAGGGAACTGTTACTGCAACTCTTACAGTAGCTCTTGCCGACGGTCTCACGAAGAATGATATCGCTCTTTACTTCAACGGATACTTTGGAATAGACGAGGCTCCCCATTACGCTTATCGCGAATTTGATGCAACAGAGCTAATCACGAATGTCAAGGAGAACGCGAACGGAACACTCACTCTCACTGTTGTAGCTGATCTCGATGTATTAGACGGATTGCTTGAACTTCCGGGAATTGACCTCTACGTACTTCTCGGCGGTGGAGACGCTGTGGCGTATGCCGACAGTTGGGACGTTGCTCTCGTTGAACTTGTTGGCGCTAGCGTAAGCGAAAGCGATGATGAGGAAGACGAAGAGGGTACCTTGATCGTATCTGTCACGTTAGATCTTGCAGAAGGACTTAGCAAGGACGATCTCGCATTGGCTCTTGTCGGATATGACGCAGAACTTGCAGATGTATTTGAGCTTATCGACGCTGAAATTGAGGTTGTTCAGAACAAGAACGGCACGGTCACACTCGTATTCAAACTTTCCGAAGAACTTTACGGTCAGTTGAACGGCGATTTCGTAATCACCGGCGAAGACGAAGGTGTTGAGCTGTCTGAATCCCAAGGAATTGATATCTATCTGCTTCTTGGTGATTCCCTAATCTATGTTGACACTTGGGCTCACGTATTCGTTCAAGCTGACTAATCATTAAATTGCTTGTTGCTGAGCTCGCAAATAAGCGAGTTCAGCAACGAAGTAATATCTAAAAAGGTATTGCGACGAAGGGCTTAACTCACATTAAGCCTTATCGTCATATATATAGGCTTTTGCAAAAATAGATTAAATTTGACCGTTTTGCATTTAAAAAAAGCCTTGGGAGAACATTTATGTGGAAATACATACTTAAAAGAATAGGATTAGCGTTGCTGACAGCAATCATAATTCTGTCACTTACGTTCATTCTGATTAAGCTGTTGCCACCGCAACGCTTTATCGGAACTCCCCAGCAACGTACCGCCTACTACAATAACGAAGTGCGTTTGGGCTTCTTGTACTCGTCCGAGACAGAGCTTGAAGGCGTAGAATACGTAGACCATCTCATCTACGAAGATAAGACGGAGATTTTCTACTACAAGACGCCTGTCATGCAACAGTACATATCTTGGATTGGCAACATCCTGACTAAGTGGGACTGGGGTACGTCGCAAAAGATCGAGCCTAACGTAGAAGTTACGGTAATCATGGGCGCAAGACTGCTGACCTCGATGAAGATTAACATTTTGTCGGTTATAGTCTCCGTGCCGCTTGGCATTGCATTGGGTATTTGGGCTGCTTTGAAGAAGAACAAGCTCACTGACCATATCATTTCAACTGCTGTTATGGTACTTATTGCATTGCCCGGGTTCGTATTGATTACGTTCTTGATACTTCTCTTGTCCTACAAGGCAGGTTGGTTGCCACCACAGTGGCCCTCGCCCACAGATACGCTGGCATACCGCGCGAAAGGTTACATTTTGCCTGTATTCTGCTTATCGCTCGGTTCTATATGCGGCTACTGCCGTTCTGTACGCGCAGAGCTGTGCGAGGTTATGGAGAGCGAATATCTGTTGCTTGCAAGAACTAAGGGTCTTACTCGCGGACAGTCCATTATTCGCCACGCTTTGAAGAACGCAATGGTGCCCATTTTTCCGTCGATAGTTGCGGAATTTATCGGCATACTCGGTGGCTCGATGATACTGGAACAACTGTACGGTATCCCCGGTATCGGCACTCTGTTTATCAAGTCTATGAACGCGCAGGACTACAACGTACTGTTTGTAGATATGGCAATATTCACGACGTTGGGCTTGCTGTTTGGCGTATTGTTGGATATGTCCTACGGTATCATTGACCCGAGAATTCGTATGGGGGCGAGATAGTTATGAACGAACAACAATTTGAAAAATATAACAACATCCCCGCGGAAAAATTTGCCTTTGCATCGCAAGGCGACAAGCTTCACGACAAAAAGTTGGATACTAAGGCGGTCAGCTACGCGAGAGACTCTTTCAGACGCTTTTGCAAAAATAAGGCGTCGGTAGTGGCTGCAATAATTCTCGGCATTATCATTTTGTTTGCGATTATAGTACCAATGGCAACAGGCGTTGACGTAGACAGAGTTGGCGTAACGGAAGGCTTTTTGCCACCGAAACTGTTTGAGGCGGGCACGGGCTTTTGGGACGGAACAACAAGCTTCTCGCGTATTATTTACGACGTGGCAAACGAAACGCCTGCCGGCAAAGAGGCAAGAGCCGTCCTCAATCTGGTTGTGGACGAGGAGCCGACATTGATAAATCAGGCGTCCCCCTTCGCTACAGGCGGATACATAATGTTCGAGAACCAATCCTCCAACAGTTCGACGACTAACGTTTTGTCTTCCGATACTTTTAGGGTTGCGGTAAACGGCAACTATACCGTATCCATTAAATTCGGAAATATAGACGAAGTCTATGGTGGAAAGCTTGGCGAATACCGCATATATCTCAGTGGCGGTGAAGAACACATTCTTCTTCAAGATTGGTCGAGTGATTACTCTAACGTAAATATCAACATTAGTAGCCTTTTGGAACAGGCTGACGTTGCCGTCATTACAAACGCGCGTATTGTGTTTGAATTGAAATCGGCACAGGGCAAATATTCCTACCTTTTGATTGCAAGCTGTGTTTTTTCTGCAGATGAAAGCGTAGGCGAAGACATACTTGAACGCCTTGAAACGGTAGGTTTTACTAATCCTTCACACATGGCACTGTTAGCAGGCGAAGGTGGCAGCGTATTCCCCGACGGTTACTGGTCGTGCACCGGTAGAAAGGGCGTTTACGCTTGCGAAGTGTATTATTGCGACTTTGACTACGACCCTTATGAAGTAGTTTACGGCGAAACGGAAGTCATCTACACCAAGACGGATCTTGACAGATTTGTTGCAAACGGTTGGTGTGAGTACTCCTTTGACAGATCGACGGCTGAAATTACCTTCACAAAGCTGTCGGAAAACTGCCCATTTGACGAGATTTTGTCCGTCAATACCAACTACATCACCGGTCAGCTTTTGGACGTGACGGTGTTGAGTCACCGTTACGTAGCGTTGGGTTACACCTCCATGCCCAAATATTTGTTCGGTACTGACCCCAACGGCGTTGACCTGTTCACAAGAATGTTCAAGGGACTGCGCACGTCATTGTTACTTGGCGTTGCAACATTTGCATTCTGCTTTATGTTCGGTCTTGTGTGGGGTTCGATCTCCGGTTATTTTGGCGGAACTATCGACCTTGCTATGGAACGTTTCTGCGACATTTTGGGCGGTGTGCCTTGGATTGTTGTGATGACTCTGTGCATTTTGCACTTGGGCAACAATTTCGGAACGTTCGTATTGGCGCTGTGTATGACAGGCTGGATGGGAATTGCGGGATTGACTAGAACGCAGTTCTACCGCTTCAAGCACATGGAGCACGTTTTGGCGGCAAGAACGCTTGGCGCAAGCGACTGGCGACTGATTTTCAAGCACATTTTGCCCAACTCGTTGGGTACGATTATAACGGCGGCAGTGTTTGGCATTGTAAACGTTATTTACAGTGAAGCTACGCTTGCTTACCTCAATTTGGGTCTGCAAGGAACGACGTCGTTCGGTGTAATTTTGTCCGATCACCAACAATATTTGCAAAGTAACTCTTATTTGATTACAATTCCGTCAATAGTAATGACGCTATTGATGATCAGTTTCAACCTGTTCGGCAACGGTCTGCGTGACGCAATCAACCCGGCGTTGAAGGGTTCGGAGGGTTAATTATGGAAAATAAATTAGAAGTTAAAAATTTGGTAATATCCTTCCGTACCGACGCGGGCAAGGTGCAGGCTGTACGTAATATCAGCTTTGACCTGCACAAAGGCGAGACTCTCGCTATCGTCGGCGAATCGGGCAGTGGCAAGTCGGTAACAAACCGCGCCGTTATGGGTATTCTTGCCGGCAACGGTATGATTGAGAGCGGTGAGATAATCTACGACGGACAGGATTTGGTACAAATACCCGAAGAGGATTTTCACAAGCTGCGCGGCGACAAGCTGGCGATGATTTTCCAAGACCCGCTGTCCAGCCTGAACCCAATCGTCCGTATCGGAAAGCAAATGACCGAGGCAATGCTTTTGAAAGGCAAAGCCAGCCAAAGAAACGCTCGAAAGATTTTCAACAGCAAGCTGAAGCTGTTGAACGAGAGCATGGACGCAGCGTCGGAGGGCGCACAAAGTAGTGCAAATAAAGAAAAAATTAAGACTTTTGACACCTTCTGCATCGAAAGCACCAAGCTGGAAGGCAAGTACAATGACAAATTGCGCGCGGCGTCGGAATTGAAGTTGGACGTTGACGAATTCATATTCCTGATTGAGAAGAAGCAAAAGGTGGACGTAAAGGCGCACCTGAAAACCTTTGCGAAGAAGGTATACGACGCTGTTGACGTTGACGTCGTTACGCGTGACGAAGCCAACGGTATTGTTGCCGAATTGAATTCGGTAGACCCGCACGACAGCGAGGCGGTTATTGCCGTTTTAAAAAAGCTGTCGACGCTGTTGGAAAACGCGTCCAACAGACCCAAGCCCAATTACTTCACACTTGGTTACTATTATCTTGTGAACAAAAAGCTCAGCGACGACATGCAGTCTATGCCTGTTGACGAATTGAACGCATTGACGCGCAAATTCCTTGACGAACACTTCATGCTGTCCTTCATTGCCGAAGGCGCAAAGGGTGTTCAACATAGCCACAAGAGAAGTATCGAGCTGAAGAAAGACTTGCTCGCCGACATTGACGCCGCAATGGATTATTTCCGCAGCGACAATATCGACAAGAAAACTGCCAACGACAAGGCAAATGCATTGAGCAAAAAAGTTGCCGAATGCATTGACCGCTTGGAAGTGGTGAAGAACAGTACCGAGTACACCTTCAAGAGTAGTCTTCATTCCGCGCTCAGAAAGTATTTCGAAGGCGTAGAAAAAAACCCTAAGGAAGAGAAGAGATTTGCCAAACAAACGGCAAAGCGCGAGGCATTGATCGCCAAAGGCAAAACCCCCGATTGGAAGGTTGTTCCCGCGGCGTTATTCGACCTTGAGCTCGGCAAGAAAAACATTCGCGCCGTATTGCATAATTTGAAGGCAAGTATCAAGCGCGATATCGAGGCAGAAGAAAGCTACAATGCCGAAGAAAAGATGATTGCGCTTATCGACTATCTCAAAGAGCAAGCGTCGGCAGTAGTGTACAAGGTAACCCCCAAGATGGCGAAGGCGCGCGCGCTGAAACTGCTTGAAGAAGTCGGTATTCCCGAACCCGCAATCAGATACAGACAGTATCCGTTCGAGTTCAGCGGCGGTATGCGTCAAAGAATCGTTATCGCGATTGCGCTTGCGGCAAACCCCGACATTCTTATCTGCGACGAGCCGACTACCGCGTTGGACGTTACCATTCAGGCGCAGATACTTGAGCTTATCAATCGCATTAAGGCAGAGCGTAATCTGTCTGTAATATTCATCACCCACAATCTGGGCGTTGTGGCGAACATGGCGGATAGAATTGCCGTTATGTACGCGGGCAAAATCGTGGAATACGGCACGGCTGACGACATTTTCTACGACCCGAGACACCCCTACACTTGGGCGCTGTTGTCGTCAATGCCCGACCTTGACACTAAGGAGAAGCTCGAGGCAATCCCCGGTACTCCTCCCAACATGATTTTCCCGCCCAAGGGAGACGCGTTTGCGGCAAGAAATAAGTACGCAATGGAGATTGACTTTGAAGAGCAACCGCCAATGTTCCAAGTGAGCGAAACACACTTTGCAGCAACCTGGCTGTTGCACCCCAATGCTCCCAAGGTAGAGCCGCCGAAGATTGTGACGGACAGAATTGCAAGAATGAAGAAAAAGGAGGCGTCCAATGGCTGAGAGAGAAGTATTATTATCAGTACAGCATCTTGAACAGTTTTTCAAGATGGGCAGACATCAGCTAAAAGCTGTAAACGACGTATCCTTTGATATCTACAAGGGCGAAGTTTTCGGACTTGTCGGCGAATCCGGTTGCGGCAAGACCACGACTGGCAGAAGCATAATTCGTCTTTACGACATTACCGGCGGATCGGTGTATTTCCGCGATCAAAGAATCGCCGCAGGTACCAGGCGCTATAAGGAAGGCATTAAACTCGCTGTCGAAGGGCTGAAAGCTGAGGTTCGCGAGCTGAATAGCAAACGCGACGAAGAAAAAAAGACCGCAGGCACTGGTGCAGACGTTGCGGCTATTGACGCAAAGTACGCCGAACTTATTGTGCAAAAGGAAAATGCGTGCAAAATAGAGGTTGAAAGACTGAGCGAGGAGGTTAAACGCGCTAAGTTTGACCACAAGTATTGCAACAGAGAGTACGCCAAGGCGCAACAGAGAGCTGTTGACGCAAAATACGCCGACAGAGTTCCCCTGGCCGCCAAGAGACAGTTGGAGATTCAGCTTGCCGCTATAAACGCCGAGAGAGACGCCGCCAAGCGTAAGGCATTGACGGAAGAAGAGAAAGAAGTGCTTGACGTCAAGTATTCGGTAATGCTTTCCACAAAGGAAGCCGAATTAAAGGCTGTTGCGGAAGGACAAATAGCCGCAAGTGACGAAGAACAGAAGGCGTTACTCAAGGAATATAAGGACGCGCGTAGACTTGCCGGCAAGGACCGCATCACCAACAAGATGCAGATGATTTTCCAAGATCCTATTGCATCTCTCGACCCGCGTATGACGGTTAGAGAAATCATTGCCGAAGGTTTGATTATTCGCGGCATTCGTGACAAGGCGTATATCGACGAGCAGGTGTACAAAGTTCTCGACTTGGTCGGACTTGTACCCGAGCACGCAGGCAGATACCCTCACGAATTCAGCGGCGGTCAGCGTCAGCGTATCGGTATTGCAAGAGCAATCATCTTGAATCCCGAGCTGATTATCGCCGACGAGCCCATTTCCGCGTTGGACGTATCCATTCAGGCACAGGTAATAAACCTATTGAACGAGTTGAGAGAAAGACTGGGATTGACTATTCTGTTCATTGCTCACGACTTGTCGGTAGTTAAGTATTTCAGCGACAGAATTGCAGTTATGTATTTCGGCAATCTTGTAGAGTTGACCACCAGTGACGAGCTGTTCGCACATCCGTTGCACCCATACACAAGGTCGCTACTGTCGGCAATACCTTTGCCCGACCCGCACTTTGAGAAGCAACGCAAGCGTATAACCTACAACCCGCTTGTCGCACACGATTATACAGAGGATAAACCAAGCTTACGCGAGGTTTCTCCCGGACACTTCGTCCACTGCAACCAAGCGGAATTCGAGCGTTACGTTGAAGAGCTGAACAAACCGCAAGAGCCTGTAGTTGAAGCTCCCGCACCGGTAGAAGAGAAGCCTGTTGCCAAGAAGACGACGGCCAAGAAATCTACTACTGCCAAGGCAAGCGGTTCAAAGACGGCTAAGGCTAAGGATGAGACTGATTCCAAGGCTAAACCGTCGACCTCTACAAAGAAAACGGCAGCTTCTAATACGACGGCAGAGAAAAAGACTTCGACAGCAAGCAAGACTAAGACGTCGACCTCTACTGCTAAGAAAACCACTAAAAAGGAAGACTAAAACTAATTGTAAAAGGAAGATACAGTAGCGTTTCTTCCTTTTACTATAAAGTCACTCGGCGTAAAGGACTCGAACTATATGAAACAAACACACAAAAAACAAGAAGTCAAAGACAGACTGTGGTTGCGCTACGTCGTTATGGCGGCAGTGATGGCTTTTTTTTCGGTGCTGATTGCCTGGTGGCAAAGGGCGTTTGTAATCAAAGATACGGGCGCATTGTTCGGTGTGCTTAGCACTGCGTTTTTCATTCCCGGTATAGTTACGTTCTTTGTCGGTATAAGCGCAGCTATCAAGAGCGGCGTTTTGTTCTCCCCGCTCGTCAATCTTTGCAAAAAGATCTTTCAACTGTTCAAGCAAGACCGAGTCGCCCGCAAATATCGCAATTTCGCAAGGTTCAACAAAGCATTGCACGAAACAAAACCCACACCGTGGTTTATGGTCATTGACGGTGCGGTATTTTCTGCCATCGGTGGAGTGTTTCTTTATGCATTCTTGGTGCTGTGACAATCTCTAACCAAGCCAGATACTTGACGGTTGGACTAAATCATATTAAAATATAGACAAAATTACGCAACAAGGTGCACAAATTGAAGCCGAAGAAAGGATTATTAGAGGAAAAGCAAATAATAACATCAATAGACGCAGATTTGGACGGCGCATCCGACGAGAAAGAGCTGGCGGAGGAACAAAGCAACTCAAAGCCCGACAAACTGCCGCCTAACGTCGTAAAAAGCAAGAATAGATGGTGGCTGAAGTACGTTATTACCACCGCTGTACTTGGTGTGATGACGTTGCTGATTGCATTGGGGCTGGGCGTGTTTTCGATAACCAACCAAAAATTCTTGTTGGGCGAGCTTAGCACGGCATTTTTCGTTCCGGGTATATTCGCGGTAGGATTTGGCTTGCTTATTTTGTGTAGCAACGGCGGTGCGTTCGATATATTTGCTTATGGCTTCATGTCCATTATTCGAATGTTCAAAAAAGACCCTCTCGACCGCAAATATGGCGGGTACGGTGAGTATCGCAAGTTACAGCGAGAGAAGAAACGCAGCTTTTGGTATCTTGTAATTGTCGGCGGCGTGTTCGTGCTTATAGGTGGCGTGCTGTTGATTGCCTTCAATTTAGTATAAGCTTTGACAATTTTGCAATACGCAAAGTACTCGGCTTCCCTTGTGCAGGGGAGCTTTTTTATTGCCAAAATATTGGAAATTTTTTTTGAAAAGCGGTTTAATTTTGTTTGACAGGTCTTGACGGAGCGTGATATAATGGTCAAGCTGCGTAATAGGGGCAGAAGCGCGAGGTTACTGAGAAAACAGATAACTTGCGCCGACCCAAGCGTCCACGAGAGCGGGCGCGCCGAACGACAAAAACAGGTTTTTAAGCAGTATCAGGCGTTAAGTGACCTCGAAAATCATACTGACGCAGGATATTCACGGGGCAAATTCAATTTGCTTTATTAAAAGCCGCAGCATGAAACACACGGAAGTGTTGTCGTCCTTCAATATAATATAGGGACAAGCGTTCGGGAGAATAAAACATTATAAAGGAGTAACACGAATGGCAACTCAAAGAATCAGAATCAAATTGAAGTCTTACGACCACAATCTCGTTGACCTTGCTTGCGACAAGATAGTTGAAGCGGCAGTCAAGATGGGAAGCAAAGTATCCGGTCCTATCCCTCTTCCTACGGAGAAGGAAATTGTGACGGTTTTGCGCGCTACGCATAAGTACAAGGATGCGCGCGAGCAGTTTGAACTCAGAACATACAAGCGTTTGATTGACATCTACAGCCCCAATGCAAAGACCATTGACAGCCTTACGAAATTGGATTTGCCCGCGGGTATCGACGTCAAAATCAAGCTTTAATAATATTGAATAGGAGGATGAACTTTATCTATGAATAAAGCAATCATTGGTAAGAAGCTGGGAATGACACAAGTATTCCTGCAAGACGGAACGATGGTTCCGGTGACGGTTATTCAGGCAGGTCCCTGCACCGTTACACAAGTAAAGACAGTAGAGCGCGACGGCTACCAAGCAGTTCAGCTTGGTTTCGACGAAGTGCCCGACAGAAAACTCAACAAGCCCGAGCTTGGTCACTTGAAGGCAAGCGGCGCAAAGGTTAGACACCTTCACGAATTCAAACTTGAAGGCAGCACGCTCGAAGTCGGCGGAAAGGTTGAATGCGACGTATTCGCGGCAGGCGACTTCGTAGACGTCAGCGGCGTAACCAAAGGTCACGGCTTCACAGGCGTCATCAAGCGTTGGAATCAACACAGACTGAAGGAAACCCACGGTGTGGGTCCTGTACACAGAGAAGTTGGTTCTATGGGTCCCATCTCCAGCCCCTCACGCGTAATGCCCGGCAAGAACCTGCCCGGTCACTACGGTGTAGAGAGAGTGACAGTGCTTAATCTGTCAGTTGTAAAAGTCGACAAAGAAAAAGGCGTTATCCTTGTTAAAGGCGCAGTACCCGGAGCAAAGAACAGCATCGTATATCTGCGTAACGCCGTGAAGAAATAAGGTGAAAGGAGGAAAGAACAATGCAAGTAAAAGTTTTCAATACTAAGGCAAGTGAAGTTGGAACATTGGAACTTAACGACGCCGTATTCGCTTGTGAGTACAATGAACCTCTTATTCATCAGGCGGTAGTTACATATCTCAGCAACCAAAGACAAGGCACGAAATCCGCTCTGACACGCACGGAAGTACGCGGCGGCGGCATCAAGCCTTGGAGACAAAAGGGCACGGGCCGCGCCCGTCAAGGCTCCATCCGCGCTCCGCAATGGATTAAGGGTGGCGTAGTGTTCGCACCGAAGCCCAGAGACTTCTCCAAGAAGCTCAACAAAAAGATGAGAGCGCAAGCATTCAGAAGCGCAATCAGCTACAAAGTTGCAAACAACGAATTGGTAGTAGTGGATGAAATCAAGCTGGCAGAACCCAAGACCAAGCTTGTTGCGGAAATCCTCAAAAACTTCAAGTTGGACAAGCGCGTTCTTCTGCTCGTTGCGGGCGACTCCGCAGACGTAGTAAGAGCAGGCTCCAACATTGAAAAGCTCACTATCACCGAGGCAAGCTTGGCTAACGTTTACGAATTGGTATCAAACGCCAACGTAATCGCAACCAAAGAGGCAATCAAAAAGATTGAGGAGGCATATTCACTATGAATTCCTACGATATAATCAGACGTCCGGTATTGACGGAAAAAAGCTACGCCGGAATTCCCTCTAAGACCTACACCTTCGAAGTGGCAAGAAGCGCAAACAAGGTAGAGATTAAGAAGGCAGTTGAAGAAATCTTCGGCGTAAAAGTAGACAAAGTAACCACAGCTACCGTACAAGGTAAGACGAGAAGACAAGGAAGAACGGAAGGCAAGACTCCCGACTGGAAGAAAGCAACCGTTCGCTTGACTTCCGACAGCAAGGCAATCGAGTTCTTCGAGAGCTTGTCCTAATAACGGAGGATAACGAAAATGGCTATTAA
>JAFLVL010000014.1 GCA_022508325.1 Clostridiales bacterium
TCTAAACGTTCGCCTTTGGCGAAGGTCCTTCGGACCACACACGAATACCCGAGCCTATATCTTATTGAATACTACTATTCTGGCGTCTTGTTCGAGCGGGTTGGTTATCTCAGGGTTGATGGCGAGTAGATCATCTTCCGACATGTGGAGTCCCTTAGCGAGCTGCCACAAGGTTTCACCCTTATGCGCCAGGCATACCTCTATAGCGGGTAGCTGGGTCTTGTCGAAAGGTTGTTCCTCGGCAGATACGATAACAGTATAGCTCACGTCGCGTTGGCTCTCGATGGTCACGCACAGCTCTGCATCTGCCTGTAATCCGCCTTGTTCGCGCACGGCGAAGTCCGTCACCACCACGTTTGCGTGGCATTGGCACTGCGGCATGAGATAATCTACGTCAAAACTTTCGGCGAAGGGCAACTCCAGCTGCGCACTCTCCGTGCCTGTTTCCGTCGTGTACAAAACTGTTGCATACACCACGCCCTCGACCAAAGCTCTTCTCTCCAGCGATTCACACTTAGTAACCACTGCGCCGACATTGACCGCCGTTGCCACCGTCTTGCCGCCTTCCAGAGGCAAGCTTTGGCTGGTGCGTCTCTTAGCTACCGTGCTGCCACAAGGTAGAGTCGTGGTAATCGTCCTCTTCTCAAATTCGAAATCGCTTCCTGCTCCATACGCGTCGGTGACGATATCAATAACGCCGATACTCAACGCCACAACTGCCGCGTTTGCCGTAATCTCCACCGTCAAGGCTGTATTAACTTCCTCTTCCGAGATGTCAAGGCGCACTTTCGTATTTTTGGGCGTGAGGTTGAGCTTAATTTGGCTTCCTTCGGGAATGCCTGCGGCGTCCAATTCTCTTTCAAAGGAGAACGGAAGAGTGTCGGTGACAATCTTGCCCTCGGAAATATAAGTCAGCCGCACCGTAGCGTCGCCTGATAGGCGCAAAATACCGTCGAGCAACGTTGAATCGGTCACGCACAGATTACTCTCTGCAAGCAAAACAGTATTTATATTGCGACTGGCGTTAAGCTCCTCGTCAATTACGAGAGGAATATTGATAATGTCCGCGCCTTCCAACACTTCTATTCCCTCGCGTCGCATATATACGTCCTCACCGTCGGCGCAATAGGGCGTACTGTCCGAGACGTAAGCGTAAGCGGTGATTTCCAATAAAATTGTCAGCGTAGCCGTGTTGGCGTTGGTATCGACCTTTGTTTCCACCGTTACCACGTCAAAGGTCAGCTTGCTGTCGGTATCCAACAGCTCGCTTGCCATACTAGCGGTAAAATCGGCATTATAGCCTGCGCTAAGCACGCTCGTGCCGTCGGAATAGAGGAACTTTATGTTGGTTTTGCCGTAGAAAGATACCTCGCCGCGGCTAGCCTCGTAGGAATTGATAGAGCTTTCCACCCCTACAGACAGCACCTGTGCGATGTCCGTTTTGACGGATATGCGGACACTCTCGGCGGTTTGAGTTTTGCCAACGAAACGGCGCGCAAGCAGTGACATATTTTGAAATTGTAAGTTTGACATACCTACCCCCAGTGATTTTTTTAATGTTTTTCACTGTAATATACGAGGTAGAAATGGCATATAGACCTATCAAACCGCTATTTGGGACAGCGTTAACTGAAGTTTTTTGTCAAATTATGTGGTTGCGTGTTCTTTTAAAGCAATTTCACCGCACACTACGTCCACGTAACTGCAACTTATACGGTCAAATATCTCATTGGTGAGTTCAATTACGAATACGTTGGAATGAGCCTCGGACACTACGCCCGCGTAGTGCTTGATTTTGTTCCTGCCGCGGTTGAGACGCACGTCCACGCTACGACCGAGCAATCCTTCCACCATAGTTTTTGCGTCATCGACGTTAAAATTCTTTTTCATATCACTATATGATTAACAAAACGCAGACAAATCATACCTTTTATAACTTCACCGGCGAAAGTCAAATTAAAAAAGGATGCATCAGCATCCTTGCATTATAAATCCAAGTAACAATATATCATTCAGCAAAATTAGAGAAAACTTCTTGTGCGGGCGAGGGTGTTCGATTGAAAATTTTCTGCAGACGCTGCCCTTGCGTCGAAGCCTTTTTCAAGCGAATACCCGAGCCATATTTAGTCGAAGTCTTCGTCTTCCTCGTCATCATCGTCGAGGTCGTCGTCACTTACGTCGTCGAGAAGGTCATCAAGCTCGTCAAAGTCGTCGTCTTCGTCCTCAAAGCGCTCTTCTTCCTCGAATTCCTCGTCAAAGTCCTCTTCCTCATCGAGCTCTTCAAGCGGAATGATACCTTCTTCGTCGGCATCCTTGGTATCGTCGTCGTCGAGATAGGTGCGCCATCCGTCGTCGTCCTCGTCGAGGTCGGCATTTTCCGAACGGTTGTAGCGACTGAGACAGCTCTCGCACATTTCCTCGTCCATAGTGATGTAGTTAGTCTTGCACATAGGGCAAAGCTTCAGCGGTTCGTCGTCGTCGATAATGTCGTCAAGTAACACGATGTGACTGTCAAGACCCAGCTCGGCCTTGCAGATATCGCACATATCTTCTTCTTGCAATATATAATTGAGATCGCAACGCGGACACTTCTTATATTTTCCCATATATCCACCAAATAGATAATTTCGTACAGGTATTGTACCCAAGCGCCACTAATTTAACACTATTCCACCAAAAAGTAAACTGTTTTAACATAGAAATTTGAAAAATTTACATACTAGCGACAAGGAGGACATTATGGAAAAACGACAATACAATGAAGAACGCGTCGATTTGATTGTAGGCATTATCACCATAGCCATTTTTTTATCGTTATTTTTGTGGATGCTGATAAGCATAGGCAACAATTCGCGTAATACCGCCGGCGCAATCGCCTCTGAGCAGGAGCTGAGACGCGGCAGCGAACAGACTCTCTGCTATACCATTGACAAAGCCGACATAAAAGACGGCACAAAAGTGGAATGGACTGTAAACGGCAAAAAGGTGGGCGAGAGCACCTATACCAAAGGCGAGCCTGTAACCTTCAACTACACGCCCGAATATGTCGGCACCATTGCCGTAAAGGCGCGCGTAGGTAAATATTCGCAGATGACCATGCTTGAAGTCAAGTCGCCGCGTTTGACGGTGACTGCTCCCAACATCACAGTGACTTACGGCGACCAAATGCCTGAAATCAACTGCGTTGTAGAGGGCTTTGTAGAAGGCGAAGAGGGAGAAATTGACTGCACTAATATGTGCAAAATCGATGCCGAAAAACTGAACGTAGGCGTATACACGGTGGAATTTTGCAAGGAATGCAGTTATATGGACTACGAGACGGAATACGTCACGGGAACGCTTACGGTTTTGCCACGCACCCTCAACGTTGTGGAACAATTTGATAAGGTCTACGACGGAACCAACACTATCTGCAACCCTGAAATCAATCTTGTAGGAGTAAAAGAGGGGGACGACGTGAACGCGCAATGCGACACGCTCTACTTCGACAGCAAAAACGCAGGCGAAAGACAAATTATGCTAGCTAACGTCGAGTTGATTGGCGCAGACGCATGTAACTACGTGCTTAACAGCTACGCTCACGGCAAAATTATGCCCAAATGCATAGATATTGTCGGCTTAACCGTTAAAGACAAGATTTACGACGGCACCACAAGGGCAACCATTGACACAATGGGTACAATCAAGGGTGTCTGCGAAGGGGACAGCGTGGCGATTGGCAATATCAGCGTCAGCTTCGAGGACGCAAGCGTTGGCGAACAGAATTTCAACGTCAGCAGAGTGTCGCTTGTAGGCGCGGACAAGGACAACTACCGCATTGGCAGAATCGAAACAGGTTCGGGCAATATCAATAGCACCCTTATGCAACGTCTAACACAGCGTGACCCTGTGGCTCAGGGCGCGAATTAACACAAAATTTGCGCGAGGCATTGCAAAAAGCAGAATGGCGTAGTATAATATTTTTTACTATGTTGCTACCGCTTTACAAGTTTTGGCGGGACAAGGAGTTATTATGAAATCTCGCAGAGTGTTACAAGTTATCGTAGCCGTGCTATCTCTCGCGGTATTGGTGTGCATGTTGCTGTCCGCAGCGTTTATACTCGCTGCCAACCACGTTGACTTTTTACCGAATGAGGTTCGCGACTTGACGGAAAACTTTACGTCAGGGTTGAACGCCATTTCCAATTCTTATGGATTGGAAAGCGTAGTCGTACCCGGTGTTGCATTCGGCTTACCTGCTCTACTGTTGTTGCTTGCGTTAATATTGATATTGGCAAAGAACAGAGGTAAGGACGGCAAAAATATAGTAGGCTGCATATTCTCACTCATTGGCGTGCTGATCCTTACGGCGTTCCTGATTCTATTCGCAGAGGATTTATTCGCGCAAAGCTACCTGTACCCCGTTTGGGGAGCAAGCGGCGGATCGCTGGCTCTGTTCGTTATTTTTGTTGGTTGCGCGCTGGGTGTAAGACCCAAGAAAGCGCCCATTGCCGAATTTGACGAAACGCCCGAAAACCACGCAGTAGTAGAAGAGACTGCGGAAGAAGTTGCAATAGAAAGCATTGAAGAGATAACCGCCGTCAGCGAAGAGGAAAGGGAGGAAATTGAGCCTACCGAGCACGAAGAAGTTGACGAAGACATAAAAGAGCTGAATAGCGAGCTTACCATTGCGGAAAGAGTACGCGAAATGGCAGTCGAAACAGCGAAAGTCAGCGATACTGACGAAAGCACTCCTGCAACAAAATACGTGCCGCACGAGAGCGTAACTATTCGCGACGTAGTAGAAGAGACCTACGGCAAAGAAGGCGACTCGTTGTCCTCAGCGACCCTACAAAGAATCAATAAGGTTCGCGCTCTGTACGAGGCAAAAGTAATAACGGAGCAGGAATATATCAAGTTGATTAATAAATATTTGGGATTTTAACCGATGAAATGCAAAGCAAAAACCGCATCATTACGATGCGGTTTTGTTTTGTTAAGAAAAGTTCTTAAATATTCAGCCTATTTTTTACGCGAATGGGGCGACTTGAAACGTGGTGCGTTGACAATCTCACCCAGCACCAATGCTTGCGCTATGCGGTCGTAGTCGACGGCTTCTTTTGTCTGAATCTCATAAGCTATGTCATTTGCTATAAAGCGTACTCCGCTCAAAGCTGCGCAACCCTCGTCATTTACTTCGCCGAGAGAACCTACAATTTCATCGTAGTGTTCTTCTTCACCGGTATGTCCGTGTTCGTGCGCGTCCGCCTCATGCAAGGCGTGCTTGCTAGCCGCGTCGCCAAACGGAGAGCGTTCATCATAACCGTAAGATTCGTATTTTTTAGCAGTCTTACGCTTTAATTCCGCTTCACGGCGGAGACGTCTTTCTTCGGCGCTCTCACTCGACGCCTCTTCTGCCGCTTTCTTGCGCTTGTATTCCTCCATGCGCTCTTGTGTCTTTTTTGCCTTGGCAAGTTTGATAAAAACTACCGCGAACACAGCGAAGACGAAAAAGGTAAACGCCAAACCAAGAACGGTAGCTAATGCTTCATCCATTGTGTCACCTATTATTTTTTGTTGCCTTTGCCACCGCTTGCGCCGTTATTTTCCGGACCGCCGGAAATTGCATTGCGCATTGCCGTGTCAGCTTGAATATTCTGCATTTGATAGTAGTCCATGATGCCAAGACGACCGTTGCGGAATGCCTCTGCCATAGCCTTGGGAACTTCCGCCTCCGCTTCCACTACCTTTGCACGCATTTCTTGCGTGTGAGCCTTCATTTCCTGCTCGGTAGCGATTGCCATTGCGCGACGTTCCTCCGCATTTGCTTGCGCTATACGCTTGTCTGCCTCTGCCTGGTCCATTTGCAGTTGCGCGCCGATATTTCTGCCGACGTCAACGTCTGCAATGTCGATAGACAGAATTTCATACGCCGTACCTGCGTCAAGCCCCTTCTTCAATACTGTTTTTGAGATGAGGTCGGGGTTTTCAAGAACTTCTTTGTGGAATTCCGACGAACCAACGGTTGTGACGATACCTTCGCCGACACGCGCAATAATGGTCTCTTCTCCTGCGCCACCGATTAGGCGGGAAATGTTGGCGCGAACGGTTACACGGGCTTTTACGCGCAATTCGATACCGTTCTTTGCAATTGCCGAAATTACGGGAGTTTCGATAACCTTGGGATTTACAGATACCTTGACTGCGTTCAACACGTCGCGGCCTGCAAGGTCAATAGCCTTTGCCGATTGCAATGACAAATCGATATTTGCGCTGTGAGCAGAAATGAGAGCGTTTACGACATTGCTGATATTGCCGCCTGCCATTACGTGCGATTCCAGTTCTGCAATATCAATATCCAGACCTGCCTTCTTTGCGCGAATGTAGACGTCAACGAGCATTCTGTATTTGATACGGCGCATCTTCATACCGACTAGACGCGTCATGGAAACGTGTGCGTTACTTACCGCCGCGATAAACCATGTGCCGATGGGCAAGAACAGTAGCAAAACTATCACAAGTACCGCTACTACGAGTAAGGCAATACCCCAACCGGGTATTCCTGCTGCTAAAAGTGACAACATTTTTAATCCTCCTTAATTTCAATAACTACAACACGCGAACCTTCGGTTTCTACTACCGTCAATTTGGCATTGGAGGCAATAAAGCCGTCGCGCGCAATTACGTCTATGGTTTCCTCTTCAAATTTTGCCCTTCCCACAGGTCTCAACGGCGTCAATGCTACGCCGCTTTTTCCGACGAGATAGGAAAAGTCTCTCGTGCCCTCGGTGTTGCCGACGGGAACTGCCGAATCCACGTGGAATAGTGCGGTTTTGCTAAGTCGCCCTTTGGTGATAACTTGGCTTATTACCCAGAACGCCAGAATGAATAACACCAGCGAAATGAGTATCATATACAACAGCATATACAAGTCTCCGCCGCAAATCATGCGGACTATTATGCCCACGATTATCATCACCGTGCCGCTTATGCCGAAAAAGCCGAAGCCGGGGACGAACATTTCTATCGCGCAGAATATGATTCCCAGTACGAACAAGCCTATCGTCCAGGCATTCATTTCTGTAAACAACCGCACGAAGCTATCCGATGCGGCGCTTGCGAGTAAATTAAGTATAGTCAAAATTTTTCTCCTTTTTATTCTATATACGGTTGAAGCAGACCGATTGTTCCGTCTTTGCGCCGATATACTGCCTCAACGTTGCCTGTTTCTACGTTTACGAACAGGTAAAAGTCGTGGTCAACCAATTCCAGGTTCTCTGCCGCCTCAACTGCCGACATGCGCGCGCATTCAAAACGTTTGGTTTTGGCAATTTCAAGGGGAGTCACCTCAACGTCAGACACAAATTCGTAATCGCCCACACGGTCGGGAAGCTTGTGCGACTTGGAAAGCTTTTCGCGGTGCTTGACGATCTGACGTTCCAGCTTTGGCAGGCAAGCGTCAATGTTGTAGTACATCGTGTCGCCCACAACCTCGCTGCGAATGTATGTGCCGTGGAAATTGATGGAAACTTCCATCTTGCACTGTCTGCCAAGATCGGTCAAGAGAATTTTGCACGGAGTGTTCGCATCGGGAAAGTATTTGTCAAGACGCTTGGTCTTGGCTGTAAGGATTTGCTCGAGTTTGTCCGTTACGCGATAATTTTTTGCTACAATGTCAAGTTTCATGTTGACACCTCCTAAAATTTTCTCTACGTGTATTATAGCACATTCGCAATGACGAATTCAATATCGTTTTGTGTATTTTTTGCGAAAATCGCGTATAGTATACACAAAAATGGCTTGCCCTAGCGACAAGCCATTTTCATTATATTTTTCTAAATGTAATTCGTCCGTCAATGGAGTCGACGAGCACCTTGTCGCCTTTGTTGACTTCGCCTGCCAATAGCTTTTCTGCCAAAGCGTCCTCAACTTCGCGCTGAATGGTACGTTTCAAAGGTCTTGCGCCAAAATTTTTGTCGTAGCCGTTTCGTGCAAGCGCTTTGATCGACCTATCGGTAAATTGCAGATTCAACGTCCCGCGCAGACGCACTACCAGCGAGTAGCACAGCAATTCGGCAATGTGCTCCATTTCCGATTGGGTGAGGTAGTTGAATACCACCACCTCGTCAAGTCTGTTGAGGAATTCGGGGCGGAAGAATTTGCGAAGCGCCCTTTCGATACTGTCACGCATGGACGCGTAGTCGTTCTGTTGACCGAAGCCTATTGAAGGCGTTCCCATTTCGGAAATTCCAATATTACTTGTAAGAATTATTACGGTATTGCGGAAATCTACCGTTTTGCCGTGTGAGTCGGTCAGTCTGCCCTCATCAAGAATTTGCAGTAACAGATTGAATACGTCGGGGTGAGCCTTCTCTATCTCATCAAACAGAACGACGCTATACGGCTTACGCAGTACCTTCTCAGTAAGATAACCGCTTTCGTCGTAGCCAACGTATCCCGGAGGCGCGCCGATAAGCTTGGCGACGGAGGCTTTCTCCATGTACTCCGACATATCTATGCGAATAACCTCGCTTCCGCCGAAAAGACAATCGGACAACGCCTTGGCAAGCTCGGTTTTACCGACGCCTGTCGGTCCTACGAATATGAAACTGCCTATTGGTCTGTTGGGGTCTTTCAGCCCTGCGCGTTGACGGCGAACGGCGCGAGAGACGACCTTGACCGCTTCGCTCTGTCCGATTATACGCCGTGAAATCTCCTCTTCAAGGTGAACCAGCTTGTCCTTTTCCTCTCGGGAAAGCTCGGCAACAGGCACGCCGGTCATTTGCGAAACGACGAGTCGCACGTCGTTGGCTGTTAATCTGCATTTGCGTTCGGCAAGCGCTTGTTGAGCATTTTTCTGTTCTTGCTCGTATTCTAAATGTAGAAGATTGTATTCATGCTCGAAAGCTGTAACCATCTGACCGTCGCGAGAGGATTTCGCTACGTCCAGCTTGCGCTTTATCTGTTTAAGTTGGGCGGCAATCTCCACTAGTCTTGGCGACGCCTGATAAGATGAATTTTTGAGTTTACTACACGCCTCGTCAATAATATCAAATGCCTTATCGGGCAAAAATCTATCGGTAACGTATCTCACGGAAAGCTGCACTGCCGTCTCGATTGCCTCGTCGGTAATATCCACACCGTGGTGCTTTTCGTACTTATTTTTAACCCCATGTACGATTTTTACCGCAAGCTCGGGGCTAGGCTCGTCTACAGTTATAGGTTGGAAACGACGCTCCAATGCGGGGTCCTTCTCAATGTATAAGCGGTACTCGCGCGTGGTAGTTGCGCCAATGACCTGCAACTGTCCGCGAGCAAGCGCAGGTTTCAAAATTTCTGCCGCATCCATTGCTCCGTCGGACGTACCGCCCGCACCCACCATATTGTGAATCTCGTCGATAAACAAAATTACGTCGCCTTCTGCAACGACCTGCGAGATAACATTAGTCAGACGCTCCTCAAAATCGCCTCTGAAACGCGTACCCGCAACCATCGCAGCCATATCAAGCTCGACAAGTCTCTTGCCCTGCAGCGCGGCAGGTACGCGACCGCCCGCTATTGCCATAGCAAGCCCTTCTACTACCGCCGTCTTGCCTACCCCCGCCTCGCCAACCAGTACGGGATTGTTCTTCGTGCGGCGAGTGAGCGTCTGAATAACACGTTCCGTCTCCAATTCTCTGCCTATCACTGGGTCAAAGCCGTCGGCAAGCGCGCGCTCGGTAAGGTCGATACTGAAAGGTATAGAGTTGCTTTCTTCTGCAGGTGTATAGGTCGCCGTATGTTCAAGCTCGGGCAAATGCTGTGTATCCAGTTGCGGAATCTTGTTCTCACTCTTGGGATTGAGATACTGCGTGAGCCGTTCGCTGTTGGGCAGAGTGCTCTCTATGCGTTTGTACAGCTTTTTGACCGTATCTTCGTTTTTCAGGAAATACCATATTTTGTCACTGGCGTAACAGTCTTTCAGGCATAGAATAGCCATGAGAATATGACTGCAGCCTATATCTTTCTGACCTACTATTGACGCAATGAACTGCGCGATACGCATCATATCGACGTAATCTTTGGATTCCATAAGTGGCGAGACGCTATTGCCGCGTTCCGTTATTTCCAACCTGTCCGACGTAAGCCCAAATTCGTGTAAAATAGGCTTGACGTCGTTATCTGTGACAGACAAGCTGTACAGGACGTGATGAGGCTCTAACTTAGCGTGCCTTTTGTCCCTTGCGTACAGTTTGGCATTCAAAATTACGTCTTGTAGCATTTCAGTTTGCATTGTTTCCACCTATATAGCGAGTATACAGTAATATTCTACCAAACAATACAAAGTTTTTCAACAGAATTGGGCTATTTGTGTAATTTTTGCTCAATTTTATGCAAAATTTTCGGGTTTTGCGGGGTTTTTCCAGCCCAGCCGACGCGGCGAATAATGCGCGACAGCTCGTGAGCGACAGTCGGCAATGTCGATAGAGCCACGGCAATCAAGTAAAAATGCCACTTTAACTGCTCCAAGCCGAACACCCTCGAGAAAGGCGGAATAAACGCCACTGCCGCAACCATTGCAACGGAAATGAAGAAGCTGACTAGCATAAATTTGGTGATACCGCCCTTGAAAAGCCCACTGTTGTTGCGCATTTCCAGCACGTAAAACAGTTGCGAAACAGAAAGAACCAAATACGCCATTGTGCTAGCCGCGGCAGGGCTGACGGTGTTGCCTATTGCGTAGCCGATGAGGGTTGCTGTTGCGAACAATACGCCGCCGAGAGCCACGCGCCTGCCACCGCCGCCGCTGAAAAAGGTCTCGTTCTTACCCTTTGGCGGACGGCGCATAACGTCATCCTCCTGCTTGTAAATGCCGAGAGCCAACCCCGGCAGTCCGTCGGTCACGAGGTTAATCCACAACAGCTGCATAGCCGTCAGCGGAGACACGTTCCATATAAGCAACGCCACGAAAACAGACAGCACCTCGCCTATGTTGCAGGTGAGTAGATAGGTCACAGACTTTTTGATATTTTCGTACACGCTTCGCCCAAGCGACACAGCGTCCACGATTGTTGCAAAATTGTCGTCGGTCAGGATTATGTCCGACGCGTCCTTTGCCACCTCCGTGCCACTGCCCATTGCGCAACCTATGTCGGCGTTCTTCAAGGCGGGTGCGTCGTTTACGCCGTCACCGGTCATAGCCACCACCGCGCCTACACTTTGCCAAGCGTTGACAATTCTCAGCTTGTCGGCGGGCGTTACGCGTGCGTAAACAGCGATTTTTTCGACCCATGTCGCTAATTCCTCGTCGGAAAAGGCAGATAATTTGTCGCCGTCGATGGCTATATCGTTGCCGCTGAGTATGCCGAGATTTCTTGCTATTTCGCAAGCCGTATCTAGGTTGTCGCCTGTAATCATCACGGGGCGTATGCCTGCACTTTTACATGTGGCGACAGCTGTAATTGCCTCGTCGCGCGGCGGGTCGATAATAGTAAACAGCGCGGAGATTGTCAGTTGCTTTTCCAGAGCCTGCGAGCGGGGAAAATTGTGCCCGATTTCGCGAACAGCCAACGCCAGCACGCGTAGACCCTTTTTCGTATATATTCGGTATTGCTTTTCAAACTGCTTGAAGTTGTCGGCGTCGCGCATAGCCTCGAGACTTCCCTTAGTCACGGCGTAGTACTTGCCGTCCACCTTGACGACAACCGTCATCATCTTGCGCACGCTGTCAAATGGAATTTCGAAAAGCCGCGTAGGCGTATTGGTAACGTCGGTAATTGACGATACGGCAATTTCCGTAGGGTCGCCCAACCACTCGCCTTTGTCGTTTAGCACGGCGTCGCTACACCAGCAATACGCCTGCAAATAATAATGCTGTCTATCGAGATTGTTCGCCGCAACGTACGCCTTACCGTCAAATACTCCCGTTAGGCTCATTTTATTTTGCGTGAGCGTGCCTGTTTTGTCCGAACAAATAACCGTAGCGCTACCCAATGCCTCAACGGCTGTCAGACGTTTCACAACGGCATTCTTACTCGCCATCTGTTCTATGCCCTTGGCAAGCACCACTGTGACAACTGCAGGTAACCCCTCGGGAATTGCCGCCACCGCAAGCGACACCGACGTCAACAAAATATCAATGAATACCGACGTTAGCGTGGCCCCTTCCGACATTTGCTTGATACCTTTGACAAAGCCGATTATTAGCACGAGCGCACACACGGCAAGGCACACCACGCCTATGACTTTAGACAATTTTTTGAGTTTTTGCTGCAATGGGGTCAAAGAATTGCCTGAATTTGCCAGCATTCCCGCAATTTTGCCCAGCTCGGTATTTGTGCCTGTCGCGTACACTTCGGCGTAGCACCGCCCCTTGGTCACAAGGCTTCCGCTGAAAATTCTATTGCCGTCGCTTTCCTTTTTTCCGAGCGCAAGCGCCTGCTTTTCAATGGGTACGCTCTCGCCTGTCAACGCCGATTGATTGACGAATAGGCTTTCGGCGAATATCAGCCTGCAATCCGCCGTCACCACGTCGCCCGCTTCGAAAATGCACACGTCACCGGGCACGAGCATACGACTGTCAATCAGCGTAACAGACCCGCCGCGCGCCACTTTAGTCTTGGGCGAAGTCAGCTGCTTCAACGCTTCGAGAGATTTCTCCGCGCGATATTCCTGAACCGTGCCGAGAATGGCGTTGGCAAGAACTATTACGATAATTATTATCGGTTCCAGCAAGTCGGCTTTTTCGCCGGTATAAAGCGCCATACCGAAAGATAGCGCCGCCGCCACTAATAAAATAATAATCATCAAATCACCAAATTGATTGATGAACTTACGCAAAAAGCCGTGTTTTTTCTTTTCCTCGGTGACGTTTTCGCCGAATTCGGAAATCCGTCTCCCCGCCTCCTCTTCGGTCAGCCCCCTTTTTACAATATTGTCTGTCTGTGTCAAGTCAGCCACCCCACAAAATCATTCTGTAAAGTATATGTACAAGCATTGGCAGATATGATTTGCGCTCATTATAACTAACCGTTCCACCGCAATGTTGCTGACGTAATTTTTTGTGAGAAAGAGGCATAAAAAAATCCCTACCGTATCACGATAGGGACGCATTTTATTCACCTCAGGTGTATTTTTTTCTGCCCCAGGTGGCAATTTTAACCCAATAGGTGCTCGCTGTATTGCCTTGCTTTGTATGCGAACTGTTTCCTGTAATCGCGAATTGCAAAGGGCAAATAGACGACGACGGATAACACTTCCGCTACAGGGTAGCAGAACCAAATACCTGACTGCTGCCACAGATAATTGAATAGAATTGCCGACGGAATGAGGAAAAGTAGTTGACGCGACAAGCTCATAAGCAAGCTGGACACAGGGCAGTTGATAGATTGCAGCATATTGATAATGAGTATGCTGAACGCCGCAGGTATGAACGCTATACTTATCGCGCGGAAAGCGTAAGCGCCCTCCTTTACCAGCTGAGCGTTTATAGCGTCAATGTCCTGCCCTTCCACCGTGGCGTTACTTTTGAATATCGACATAAGCGCTTCGGGGAAAACCTGAAATAGCAATGTGCCAGCCGCCAACACGCCCACAGCAATTAGCAGCCCCAGTTTGAAAGTGTCGTTGAAGCGCTTTTTTTGATTGGCGCCATAGTTGTAGCTCAATATCGGCATCGCGCCCTGCATCAGTCCGAATATCGGCATGAATATGAATGACTGCACTTTGAAATATGCCGACAGTACCGTTATGCCGTTGGGATAACTCTTCAAAAGCGTATTCATTATGATAGTCACAACCGAGCTCATGGCATTCATAATAAACGCCGGCGCGCCGATTTTCAATATCATAAAGAAATAATGCTTTTGCGGTTTGTAGCCTTTGAGTGAAATGGAAACGTCCTGTTTTTTGACGATAAACATGGTGACGTCAATGATTGCCGCTGCCCATTGACCTATGACTGTAGCGAGAATTGCGCCGAGAACGCCCCACTTGAATGCCACGATAAACAAAGCGTCCAGCGCTATATTAGTCAGCGCGCCCACGAGCTGCGTAATCATGGGGATTTTCATATTGCCGGTTGCTTGCAGAATTCTCGCGCAGGTAATATCTACGATTACGCCAATACTGCCCGCCATGTAAATCTCGAGATACAGCGCGCCCTGATTTATTACGTAATCGACGTCCGAAACATTGCTTTCTTCAACGAATAGGCGCATAAACGGCTTTGACACTACGAACGCCAATGCCAACATCAACAGCCAAAAGGCTATACTCATCACAATCGCCGACTTTGCCGCCTTGTCGGCATCCTCGCGGTTGCCCTCGCCGAGCTTTCGCGCAATGTACGCGTTTGCGCCGACGCCTATGCCTATTCCTATCGCCACAACTAACATGGTCATAGGCATGACTATGCTGACGGCATCGAAGGAATCCTTGCCTATATTTGTGCCGACGTAACCTACCACGTTGTAGCTAATGTTAGTCAAAAACAGCGAGTCTACGATATTGTACAATGCCTGCACCAACATGGAAAAAATAGCCGGCAGACTCATAGTCAACAGTAGTTTGCCAATCTTGGTGTCGCGCATCCTATCGGATTGCAGTGCCTCGACCACCTCGCCGATGGGGCGATTAGGTTCGTCTGCCACACTTACTTCCGATTTTAGTTGAATTTCGTCCACCAAATCTATTTCAAAATCTTCTTCTTTTCTTTTATATTCTTTGCTTTTGTTTGTCACTCTATCACCTGCATTATAAACGGCTGCCATTGAGCAACCGTTTGTGATTATATCATATCATTAAGTTTTTAACAACGAAATGACTAGGGAGAACAATTATATGTTCATATTTACATATTTACAAAACTTAATTTCATACTCGCCGTCTGGAATAGGGTCGCTTTGCTCTATTAGTCTCCAATTTTTCTTTTCGTCGAGGTTTGGAAAAAAGACTTCCGCCTCGCCGTCTGCGCCGACTTTGGTAACGAAAGCGTACTTACAACGGTCTAGCATAAGCGCGTAAAAGGTCGCGCCGCCTATCACGAAAATATCTTCGCTATCATACTTCAACAGCGCCTCGTCAAGCTGAGTAATGTTGCTTACAGTAATCGCGCCGTCGTGTTCTCTTCCGCTGTCGTCCAACACGATATTCACTCTATTCGGCAAGGCGCCGTGGGGAAAGCTCGAGAATGTGTTTGCACCCATAACTACGACTTTGCCTGTCGTCGTCTGCTTGAAAAACGCCATATCTTTTTTGAGACGAAATAGCAAATTATTGTTTTTTCCGATACCCCAATTTTTATCTACTACTACTATTAAATTCACAAAAATACCTCTGTTTTTCGCACTATTATAAGGATTTTTCCCACCCCATGTCGCATTTTTGAATGTATTTGAAAATTTTTTACTGGTTGTTGCACTAAATTGCCACTTCAAACTTTTCGTTAAACGGCTCGTATTCGTAGTCTTCCAGCGCAAAGTCGTCCACCGTAAATTTATAAAAATCCGTGACGCTTTTGTTGATTACAAACTTGGGCGCAGGGTGTTGTTTCCCTTTCAGCATCCGCCCCACTTGTTCCACGTGCCTGTCGTAAATATGCGCGTCGGCAATGACGTGTACCAGTTCGCCAACCTCTAGTCCGCTCACTTGCGCTAAGATGTGAACAAGCACCGCGTACTGCACTACGTTCCAGTTATTGGCGACAGCCATGTCGTTGGAGCGCTGATTGAGAATGGCGTTGAGTCTGCCTTCCGTTACGTTGAAGGTGACGGAGTAGGCGCAGGGATAAAGATTCATTTCATGCAGGTCTTGGTGAACATAAATGTTGGTGATTATTCTGCGACTATACGGATTGTTTTTGAGGTCGTACAGCACGCGATCCACTTGGTCAAATTCTCCCTCAGGGTAGCTGTGTTTTATTCCAAGCTGATAGCCGTACGCCTTGCCTATACTGCCTGTACCGTCCGCCCAACTGTCCCATATATGAGAATTGAGTTCGTGTACGTTGTTGCTCTTCTTCTGCCAAATCCAGAGCAATTCGTCCACAGCAGACTTGAACGCTGTACGGCGTAAAGTCAACACGGGAAATTCCTCTTGCAAATTGTAGCGGTTGACGACGCAAAAAAGTTTCTTGGTGTGCGCAGGAGTACCATCGTTCCAATGGGGTCGAACGGCAACGCCGTCATCGGAAAAGCCGAGCTCGATTATGTCTCTCGCGTTCTTAATAAATATCTCGTCCGCTCTACTCATATTACCACCACCGTTATAAACAAGATACAATAAATTGTATCAAAACCTAAACCTTGCGTCAAACAAAATTGTATATCAAGTGCGCAGAATATCTGCTATAGCAAAAAAACCGCTTCGTTATACAACGATTCTATTCGATCCAGCCTATTCGGCTTTTTGCAACTATAAGTTGTAATATAACAAGTATATATCAAGAATATTCTCAACCAAAAATTGTAAAGAAGTCGCCAAAAACGTTTTTTGGCGGTCAAATTAGGGTGAAAACCGCCCAAATACAACTAATAGTATAGCAATACAACTTTTAGTTGCAAAAAAATTTAACACAGACCGAAAGATTTTTGCTAAAATTGTAGTACCGACGCAAAGGTCGTCTTTGACAATTTATACTTGAGAGGAACTATGAAAGACTACGGAGCAAAAATAGCAGAACGTCGCGCTGCTCGGAAGATGACTCAAGCGGAACTTGGCGCAATGCTCAACGTAACTTCCCAAGCGGTATCAAAATGGGAAAACGGATTGTCCGAACCGGACATGGACTCTATTCGCAAATTATGCGAAATATTTGAAATAACATTTGACGAATTTTTCGGCGTTGAAACCAAGCCCGATGAAAAGACGGAGCCAACAGCAACGAGTGCAGTAGTACTAGCATACTGCGACATATGCGACAAGCCGCTCTACAACCCAAAGGAATATCAGGTGACAATCGTAGACGGCGTTCAGCACACCACTTGCTTGGACTGCCTGCGCCAAAAAGAAGAATTGTCGCGTCAGATGCACGAGCAACAAATGGCGCAACAACGCAAGCAAATGCATCAAGATGAAGTTGACAAATTTAAAAAAGGTTTGCTGTGGGGAATATTAGGCGCTGTAGTACTTGGCGGTCTGTTGTTAATCGGAGGCTTGGAATCGGCAGAAGATCCGCTCGCTACTGTTATCGCGATGTCGGCAATGGGCTTGTACGGTGGCTACGCAATGATTTCACAGTTCATTTGGGGCAACAGCGTTTGGAGAGTGTTTACTTTCTTTTTGCGTTCCTTCAAACTACCTGGTGTTATATTTGCGTTAAGTATCGACGGATTGATATTTTTAATTGTAGTAAAACTACTGGGAGCAGTACTTAGCGCTATTATATCGGTACTACTGTTCTTTGTAGGATTTTTTGTAACTTGGTTTTACGCAATGATTGCTTTCCCGTTTGGTTTGATTAGGCAAATCCGTTTTATAAAACAAATCTATTAGACATTGCAAATATGTAAATGAGCGCTACTTGCGCTATGATAAATAAATAAGAGAGGTAACACAAAATGAAAAAAGGTAAAGGAAAATTTTGGCTACTAATAGTACTTGCGGCAATACTGTTTATTGGCTCAGTTGCCTATTTGATTTCGACAGCTTCTATGTCGGATGATGTGGAAACAGCCCCTGAAGTCGGCTGGGTAGGGATCGCCATTGCAGCTGTATGCGTAGTGGTAGCTTTCGTGCAGAAATCCAAAACCAGCGCGAAAACTACACACACCGTTGAGGCTACTTTTACAAGCATTGGAAAATTTGGCGACGGCTGGGTTGGTTGCTACTTTGAGGTAGATGGCAAAGAAACAAGAATACCTATTTTCAACAGCGTTTACAATCCCAAATTACTTATGCCCGGTGCTAAGTACAAACTGACACTAAAAAATAAAGACAACAGTGTTGTAGAAGTTGAACGCATAGGCTAAATAACCGATAAAAACTCACCCCATTTCGTAATTTACGCGACATGGGGTGAGTTTTTTGTGTTTTTTACTTAGTTTTAGAAGGTGATTGAGCAAAGGTTGCGACAACCACACTCATTGCGGCAGCGGCTTGATCACCCTCGAGATATGCGCGAACCTTGTTCTCCGTGCCGCTCTTTCGAAGCACTATCCTACAGTCGGGATAGAGCTGTGACACTCGACTTATCGTTGCCGTAAGGCTTTGGTTGGTCGCCAACCTCTGATTGGCTTTCGTCAGCGGAATATTTGCTGTGGCGAAAGGTTTGTCACAGCACTCAGCTGTATAGCCTAGTATACTGCCCTTCTCGGAATATATCTTGCATACGAGTAACGCGTTGACAATAGCGTCGGAGCTTGTCGCGTAGTCGGTCAGCAGATAGTGTCCGCTCTCCTCGCCACCGAAGTTCAGTCCCTCGGCAATCATCGTATTGAAGACGTTGACGTCACCCACGTCGCTACGCAACAGTTTTACCCCCAGTCGCTCTAGCGCCGTCTCTACTCCACCGTTGGTCAGCACCGTGCCGCATACCGTAGAATTGTGCAGCTTTCCATTCTCGTAAAGGTACTTAGCGAACGCGTAAAAAATTCTGTTATTGGGTACTACTTCCGTTCCCTCGAACACTTGCAATCTGTCACAGTCACCGTCGAAGGCAAAACCTAGATGATAGTTGCCCTCGCGCATTTTCTCCTGCAAAAATTCGGGATTGTTCGCCCCACATCCCACGTTGACTTTCGAGCCTGCACTTTGGTTACAAAATGCCGCGACCTTTGCTCCCGCCTTTGCAAACACCATAGGCGCCACCTTGAAGCTCGCGCCGTAGCAACAGTCTAGAGCTATGGAAAGTTTGGATAACTGTACGCTTAAAGAGCGCAGCATGTCATCGCAATAGATGTTCTCAATATCGTAAAAGACCGGCTCGTATACCCCGCTAGCCTCCGCGCGCTCGTTTCGCAGACTATCCATCATACGCGACACTACCTGTTGTTTGGATTGACACAGCTTGACTCCGTATCTGTCAAATACCTTCAAACCGTTGTCTTCGGGCGGGTTGTGGCTTGCGGTGATCATAACGCCGTAATCGCCGCCGAATTTGCGCACGAAATGCCCCACTGCGTTTGTGGGTAAAATTCCGAGATTGATGACGTTGCCGCCGCCGGAATATACGCCCTGCGCCAATGCCGTGAATAGGTTGTCCCCCGAAAGCCTTGTATCTCGGGCAATGAGTATAATGGGACAATCGCCAAGCAACGCGAGGCTCTTTCCAAGCAAAAAGGCAGTACTGTCTTTCAAGGTACTGCCATACGTTCCGCGAATTCCGTCCGTACCAAAGAAGTTCATAAATATTCCTCCGAATTATTTTCGCCTTCTTTAGTACGTTTCATTTATTATTTTGCTTTTGTAGCGCTAAAGGCTGACGAGAAAGCCCCGGCCTTTGCACCGTCAGAACATGCGGTTACAATCTGCTTCAACGGTCCGTCGGTGACGTCACCGCAAGCGAACAATCCCTTGACGGACGTTTCGCACCTATTATCAACGGATAGATAGCCCCTGTTCATATTCAAACCGTCAATGCGAATAAAGTCAGTGACAGGCTTGGCGCCGATTGCCACGAACACGCCGTCGACCGCAATCTCTGTCACCACACCGTCGGCAAAAATCTTAATTGATCCGACCACTTCGTCGCCGCAGATTTCCGAAACGCTTGCGCCGTAATGGATGACGACGTTGGACTTGTTCAAAAGATTCTCCACCGCTACTGCCTCGGCAGAAAGCGAATTCTCAGGCGCAATAACATGCACTACACTGCACAAATCGGCAAGATACAACGCTTCTTTCACCGCCGCATTGCCGCCACCGACCACTGCGACAGGCTGACCGCGGTGGAAATTGCCATCGCACGTGGCGCAATAGCTCACGCCCTTGCCGACGTAGGCGTCCTCAATACCCAATTTGTTGTGCGAAGTGCCCGTAGCTATGACGACGCTTGGGGCAGTATATTCGCCCCTATCGGTGATAATGGTGAACTCGTCACCGTTTTTGGTGAGCGAAACTACACGACGGCGAACGACCTTAAGCCCCAAAGCCTTTGCCTGCGCCGCCATATCGCTAGCCAGCTGAAAGCCCGCGACAGACTTGTAGGAAGGGTAGTTCTCTATTTTGTCGATAGTGAGCACCAAGCCGCCGAGCCCAAACTGCTCGAACATTGTAACTTCTGCGTTGGCGCGCAATGCGTATATAGCAGCAGATAAGCCTGCTACACCGCCACCGATAATTGCAATCTTTTTCATATTTCCTCCTTTGCGTTTAGACATTGTACCATGCAAGCACAATCATTTATTGTAATAAATTGCTACATTTACGCCACTATTGGCGCAGGAGTCTGCGATTTATAAAGCTCGTCAACTCCCACAATCCCCAAATTGCAGCGGCAACAAACGGATACCACAATACGTACCACCACCATTTAATTTCGAATTTCGGCACGATTAGTTGAATAACCGTTGCTTCTATTGTGCCGACTGTCGTGTTGTTTGTGTTTACGTTATGAAATACGTGTACCGCCACCTCGACGTATACTACCATGAAAGCGGCAAATCCCAATATGTAGAGAATGTCGATTTTTTTGACCTTGTACTGACTGTAGAGAAGCAGTCCACCACACAAGAGAATATGATGTAGAATAAATCCGATTGTTCTCCCTGCCTCACCAGGTTGACGCGCGTATAACGTATCGGGATAAAAAAGGAAAGCCGTTAGATACAATCCGCCCGCAACAAAACTGCAAAAAGCCGCCAGAGATTTGAAGGGTCGCACAGGCAAAAACACAGCGATACCAAACAAAAAATATGTAAAAGTCGAGAATGCTATTGGCATTGAGTTGGGGTGTGTTATGTAAAAATGCGTTTCGTAGATCAGCATAAACGCTGCCATACACCACAAAATGACGCGCGCCACCCATTTGTGCTTTGCCGCATACATTGCTGCTACAACCTCTAAAACTATTATAAATAGAGTTAGCAGCCCCATATACCAATATTGTTGACTGAACAAATGGCTTTTCCTCCTTTTGTACGGTACTATCAGCAAAGCGTGTTTAGACCTATTTAATATATTATATATTATATTCGATATTAAATCAACTACTACAATATTATTCATTCTTTCACAGTCACTCAGTCGCCTATCTAATTATTCGCCCATGTGTCATGGGCAATATTGGGAGCCCTGCCGAAGAGCGGTGCGCCGTATCGGTGCGAAAAAAGTTCTTTATTTTTGGGCACGGTTGCAGTACAATACAAGTGTAGATATGCGCAACACCTACACAATATATAGAATGGGGTAAAAAAATGGAATACAATGAAAAATTGCGTGAGCTGCGAGTGCAAAGCGGAATGTCGCAGGACGACCTCGCCGAAAAACTACACGTCGCGCGGCAAACTATATCAAAATGGGAGCAAGGGGTAAACGAGCCGGACATTTACACACTCAAACAGTACGCCACTATCTTCAATGTGACGATAGACGATATAGTTGGCGACGTTGAACATGTGAACATGCGTGCAAATAAGCGGCGCAAGGCAAGTAGAACATTGTTAGTGATAAGCACCTTGTTTTACGTTTTTTCGGTTCTGGTAATTTTCACTCTACTGCGCTTTTTGCAAGATACTATTCCCGCGCACTACAATATAAAGTGGGAAATAGACAGATACGGAAGTAAAACGGAAGTGATGTGGTACGTATTAGGTTGCACTTCTATGTACGCAATCTCATTGATTTCTTACGTCATCGGCAAAAAATACATAGGCACCAAGATGCCCAATTTGGAAACAGGGTCGTATATCGTAATATTTTGCACTGTGCTGGCAGCACAAATCGGTTTCCTGGCGTTTGCATTAAGCCTGACGGTAAAATATCTGGTAACCGATAACGTACTGTCATTCATCTTCTGCATAGTGGGCGCGTTGGAATTGGTAGTTGCTATTGCAACACATCCCAAAATTACTCCTACCAACGGCATTGCAGGCTTCCGCACCAACTTTACGCTGTCAAACCACGAAGCGTGGGTAAAAGTCAACAGATTTACTTCGATTTGCATTGCCGTGGCATCGGCGCTTATGATTGGCGTAAATATGCTTTTCGTATCGATGTGGGTTGCGCTATGCTCGGAGCTACTTATACTTGTTGCACTGCTTATTACGCTCGTATATCACGAGGTATTGCGCAAGAAAATGAAGTAAATACTTTGCACAATAAAACACTTGCGGCAAAAGGAAAAGCCCGAAACGACTGTTTCGAGCTTTTTATTTTAGTTTCTGTTATCTTGTTTGAGTTAGTACTCAATTTGAGACGGTTAGATGCGAGGTAGACGAGGCGCACGCGGCTTGACCGACAGGAGTGTACTAAGCGTACATGACTGAGGGCAAACGCAAGTGCAACAAAGCATACCGACGCAGATAAGCGTATCAAATTATCTCTTGCTGAATTGCGGAGCCTTACGAGCTTTCTTCAAACCGTACTTCTTTCTTTCCTTCATACGCGGATCGCGTGTGAGGAAACCGTTCTTCTTGAGTATTGCCTTGTCTTCGCCTGCAATTACAAGCGCGCGAGAAATACCGTGACGAATTGCACCGGCTTGTCCGGTATAGCCGCCACCGCTTACGTTAACCACTACGTCGTACTTAGAGAGAGTCTCCGTAGCGTTCAACGGTTGACGAACGATGTATTTCAATGTGTCAAGACCGAAATAGTTGTCGATATCACGCTTGTTGATAGTGATTGTTCCGCTGCCACCGGGGATAAGTCTTACGCGAGCGATAGACTTCTTTCTTCTGCCTGTTCCCCAGAATTGAACCTTTTTCTTTGCGCTAACTTTTGCCATTGTCTAACCCTCCTTAGTCCAACGCAAGCACTTCGGGATGTTGTGCTTCGTGCTTGTGTTCTGCGCCTTTGTAAACGCGGAGCTTTTTGAGCATTTTTCTACCGAGACTGTTGTGAGGAAGCATACCCTTGACGGCGTGCATCACAGCAAAGTCACTTCTTTCAGCCATAAGCTTGGCGTATTGGGTTTGTTTGAGGTGACCGGGTCTGGGCGAACGGCGAACGTACATTTTTTGTTGCAGTTTGTTGCCTGTCAACACCACTTGGTCGCAATTCAACACAATTACGAAGTCGCCTGTGTCAACGTGCGGGGTGAAGGTGGGCTTATGCTTGCCGCGAAGAACGCTAGCAACTTGGCTTGCAACGCGTCCGAGAGGTTTGCCGGCTGCGTCAACAACGTACCATTTTCTTTCAACGGCTTCTTTCTTAGCCATAAAAGTCTTAATCATTTTGTGTTACTCCTAGAATTTAAGATTGATTGCTGTTCACGGTTGAACAATTACCGCCAGTGGAATGCGGTTTAGACAAGGCAGAGCTTAAAATACCTTGCCGAATTGCTCACAGCCTTTTTATTATATAAATAATACTAAATAATGTCAAGCAAAAAACCCCACCTTTTATGCAAAGGCGGGGTTTTGTCGGTGCCTCATTATTTGGTCATAAAACATTACTGTTTTGCAGAAATGCCTTAACATTGGTAATTGGCACACTAAAGCAGGTTCCATAAATCACATTATTCTGCCCATCTCTCAAACGAAAGGTAGTTATTCCAACTAATTGTCCCTTTTCATTAATTAAAGGTCCGCCGCTGTTCCCCTCATTTATCATTAATGACACTTGAATTGCATCAATGTACTCCCCATCATATTTAACGGTACGTATGGGGGCTGCGATATAACCTTGAGCATATGCCAATCCATAACCATTGCCATTACCAATAGTATGAATTTTTTCACCATAAGATAATGGTTCTGTACATAACTTAAAATAATTGCATTTTTCTTGCGAATTTAGCTTTAACAACGCCAAATCATATTCAGAAGAATAATCAATTATATCTACCTTAGTGAACTCCTCTTCATTATATTTTCTGACGTATATATTTTTGTGATATAAATAATCTTGTTCCGCGTAATCATAAGAACGAATTACGTGTCTGTTTGTTAGAATATATCCGTCTGAACTAACTATTGTGCCCGTAGCATTACCTACAACATTGTCATTATCATCTCTGACTTGGACTTCGACTACTGCCGAAATGTATTTTTCGCAAATATCTACTGAATCTAGCGAGCTTGTACAAGACGACAGTATTACTATCAAACACAATAACAAAAGAGTCAATATTTTTTTTGTGATTTTCATACTATCCTTTAATCATTTACAAGTTTTGACTCAACTTTAACGTCATTGCAGCACAAAGACAACTGCATGGATGTATTGTCTTTATCGTTCCACATTTCAAATAAGAACGATAATTTCCCGTCAACTATATCTTCGTGATGTCTAGAGACAAACAAACCTACAAGGTATGTAGCACTATCTTTTATAGAACAATTCGAGATGTTCTCAAAAGTTATAACCATTACTTTTCGGTAGAATTTATCATCTTTGATTTGTCCCTCGTCAAGATCCAACGTCAAAACAAAATTAGAATCGACTGCTTGTGCACTAACAATGCCCGCATCGTGCAGTTTTCCGAGAATTATTTCCCTCAATCCGTACGATATTTTGATTTTTTCACACAGCGCTCTATTTAAACCAGCGGCAATTATGAGTTTCTCAACTATGTAATCAAGATTACTCTCATTGAAATTCGGATTACGCACCGATTCTACAAGATAGAAACAGTCTATTTGTTTTAATAAGTTTTCACTTAATCCCCAATTAAAGTCCTCGGATTTATACTGTCTGCTGTACAGACAAGCAACTGTATGGTATAAAAACCACGAATTATTATACATCATATTTTACCTTATACGAAATTTGCAAAGAACATATGTGGAGAACGCTTTGCTCCATTTTTACAACTTGGTGCATAAATGAATGCAGAAGCCAATGAATGATAGTGATACAGTCCTTTTTCCCAATCTGGACGACCATATGGTGTTAGAGGACTATATCCAACTGCACTCATAATTGGCTCAGTATCTGAGTGATTTTGTGTATATACACTCAAAATCATTTGGTAATCAATTTTGCCAATGCAATCAACCGGAGTAGCCACCATCATAACAGCTATTGCTATTGCTTCGTCTATTTGACTTATTGACATGTAAAAAGTATCATTCGTAGGATCCGCTAAAGCAAGATAATACGCTTTTTCGGGAAGTTTCTCTCTTTCTTCCGCCTTCACTCGTGTAGTTTCATATTCTTTTTCATTTACTTTGACTTTAGGTGTAGTTATTGTAACTACAGTTGTTGTTTCAACGACTTTTGTTCTAGTAAATACCTTTTTTACCCAACTTGTAAACCATCTCCAAAATGATCTCACTGTTTCAACAACTGTTTCTACTATAGTTGTGACTGAACGAACAATTTCTTGCTGAACTGAGGGTGGAGTAACTGCCAATGTAATCAAAACTCCGCAAACAAGGACTGCACCTACCCCAATAACAGCCACATCATCAACACCAGCAATACATTCATTCAATCCATTTGTATCAAATGACTCAGAAAAATAATATCTTTCTCCTTCGAATTCTATGTATCCGTCATCTCGTTCCTCGTCATATAGAGGCTCAGCTTCCGACTCTACTCTTTCTAAAAGAGTATTTCCAGAATAGTACGAAACAACCATACTGAATGTGTTTGTTGAATAATCGTAATTTGTTTTAACTTTTTTAATTACATCTTCTTTTTGATATGCCAAAGAATCAAATCCAAGTATTTCGCCAATTGAGGCGTACATTTCGCCTTCAAACCCTATGGATGTATCCGTATGAGTTGAGTTGTATTCATTGAATTTGGCTATCAGCGAATCCACTTTTTCTCCATTGGTTGCTTGCTCAACATCAATCAGTCTTATTGTTGCATCACTTATATTTGAATCTTCCTGAACCAAACAAATGATAGCAATGCTAACTAATAGAACTAGACATAAAGCCAAACTGATTATCTTTGTGATGTGTTTTTTTAAAAATAACATGGTTTTTCCCTCCTTTAAATTGTGCATTAAAATTTTTTTTAGGCTTTTTATTATTGAATAATTATTTTGTCATTAAATGTCTGGATTCGCTTTTGACAATAAAATGACTATAATAAATCAAACAACAATCTGCCCTTAAGCACAATTCACTATATATACTTAATCAAACCATGTTTTGTTAACTATATTGATGAATTATTTAAAAAAAATTATAAGCCTAACAAGTTCATTATCAAGCATCACAAGTTATACAACATTTTAGTTGATTCCTATTCATGTTTTGAACATTCAAATTCTTTTCTATACAGGTTTAGTTTCTTGTAATATCAAAAGTATTATAGCATAAAGAACAACACCCATCAAGCACCGATTCAATAACATTCTTAAAAAGTGTTATTACTTTGTTTCTTTGCTTTGTTTAATTGTTACCTGTACTGTTGCAAAGCTTGCAATGAATGAACACTCAAAATGCCAGATTATAATTAAATTTTTGTTGATGTTAATTTTATACGAATATGAATTACTTGTACTTATATAGCACAAATTATAACAAATCAATATCAAAAACGGTCAAACCATCGGGTTATTTTTTATAGTTTTTTAAGCAAAAAACGGTCATAAATTTTGAAAAAAGTCAACATTATGAGTCAAAACGGCGATTTTTCGTCACTTCGCAAGAAGCCCCGGCTTTGTCTTTGCTAATCATTAACTATTTTGAGATATAAAACTGACCTTAAATGTGGACGGGGAAGGTTCCGCGTCCACATTTTTTTGACACAAATATCGAGTCTATATTCACTTAGCGAGTGAAATATTTTCTTAAAATGTGGACGAGATGTGGACGCGAGGGCATTTACAACCCTATGGTTTATGACATAATTAAAAAAGGTTTCTACATATTGTGTAGAAACCTTTTTGTAAACACTATATATTGTTATTTTGCAAGACTTACTGCTACTGCGCAAGCAACTGTAGCGCCAACCATGGGGTTGTTGCCCATGCCGATGAGTCCCATCATCTCTACGTGAGCGGGAACGGAGCTGCTGCCTGCAAATTGCGCGTCAGAGTGCATTCTGCCGAGAGTATCCGTCATACCGTAGGATGCAGGACCTGCCGCAACGTTGTCGGGGTGAAGCGTACGACCTGTGCCGCCACCGCTTGCAACTGAGAAGTACTTTCTGCCGTTCTCTTGGCACCACTTCTTATACGTGCCTGCAACGGGGTGTTGGAAACGCGTAGGATTCGTAGAGTTACCTGTGATGGAGACGTCAACCTTCTCTTCGCGCATGATTGCAACGCCTTCGTTAACGTCGTCAGCGCCGTAGCAACGAACCTTTGCGCGTTCACCGTCGGAGAATGCAACCTCGCGAACAATCTTCAATTCACCTGTGTAGTAATCGTACTTCGTTTGAACATATGTAAATCCGTTGATGCGAGAAATAATATAAGCGGCGTCCTTGCCAAGACCGTTTAAAATAACGCGGAGAGGCTTTTTGCGCGCTTTATTCGCGTTGCGGGCGATACCGATAGCGCCTTCTGCTGCCGCGAATGATTCGTGACCTGCAAGGAATGCGAAACAATCGGTTTCCTCGCGAAGGAGCATTGCGCCGAGGTTGCCGTGACCGAGACCAACCTGACGTTGATCGGCAACGCTACCGGGGATGCAGAACGCTTGCAGTCCAAGACCGATGCACTCTG
>JAFLVL010000015.1 GCA_022508325.1 Clostridiales bacterium
GAGTGTCTTCTTGACGTGGAGAAAGTCACAGGTTCGAGTCCTGTATCGTCCACCAACGACGTATCTGTTCGAATTTTGATGGAACAGATTTGATATGAAAATCAATCAGAAATGGTTGATTTTTTTGTATGCAAAAATATAATCCAATTTGTTGTCATTATTGTTTATCCATTGTTGCTTCTGCGGTAATATGTTTAAACCAATGCCACTTTCTTTTGATTTTAATAGTGGTAATGCTCGCGTCTATTGTTATTTCTTTATCTTTTTCCCAAGCCCATTCTATATCTGACCATTGTATATGACCGCCATCCATGCCTATATTTCCTGTGTCAGAGAATTCTATACCGACATTTACTTTGTACACTCCAAATGGAAGCTCCAGTTCATCTTTAGTTTTAAAACTATGTAACGGTTTAGATTCTCCATTTATCTTAATAAAACAAGTACATATCGTGGGTTTCTTAATTATTATTTTCCCATTCATTTTACAGCAACTCCTTGTACACTATTTTTCAATTTCAAATTATATGGAGAAAGTTCTCCTATTCCTATTTCCTATGCTAGACAGTATAACATGAGAATTTACAAAAGGCAATAAGCCCCCGATCAATCTTTAAAAAGTTGTAAATATCTACGCGAAGTGTCCTTTCGTTGCACAGTAGAACCGTATATGGGGTGTATTTTATTAAATATATATCCACCAGCTTAGCTGATGGATTCGTATTGTAACAAAAAACCGCTAAAGGTGTGTGAGTGTACCTCACAGAGCTTAGCGGTTTATTGTTGTCATAATATGCAAATGTACTGCTTTAATCTTTGTTCAAAGAATTCACTTCTTCTTGTTGGAGCTTGCCTAATTTTGTCCACACCCATATCATAATTGGTAATGTAATTATAATTGCTATTAAATCTGCAATCGGAGCAGCCCAAGCAACACCCATTACGCCAAGTCCAAGAGGAACTAGCAATGCGCACGCAATGAGAAGAATATCTCGCAAGAAAGCGAGCGGTGCGGCAATTTTCGCAAGACCAATTGATTGCATAAATATGGCGCAAACCTTTTGCAGACAGGTGAAAACAATTAGCATAAGATATATTCTCAAGCATGGTATAGCAAATTGCATATAAAGCTCTGTATTCATTCCTTCCGCTCCGTTTCCTGCGCCAAACATTGCGATAAATACACGCGGCATTGCCTCGAAAAGGACTGTAAACACTAGGCAAATTACAGCAGTCCAGAATAGAATCAATTTGAGTAATTGTTTTACTCTACCGAATTGCTTTGCGCCCATATTATATCCAACGATAGGTTGGGCGCCGGCGGCAATACCAATTGCAATGTTTAAAACAATTTGGAAAAGCTTCATTATTACTACGAACGCAGCAAGTGGAATATCTGCTCCAAATTCGCTTTCCATACCGTATCGTACAAACAGAACATTGTTGACGACTGTGGTTGCAACAATGCAAAGCTGTGTGAGGAAGCTAGACATACCGAGCGCCATGATGCGACCGAGTATGTGGAAATCGGGCGCAAAACTTGATATCCTGATTCTGAATGTCTTGCTACGGAATAAATAACAAGCGCAGATTACGAAGCTCGCAAACTGACCAATAATAGTAGCCCAAGCTGCGCCTTGAATACCCAAATCTAGCACGTAAATTGCAATTGGGTCGCCAATTATATTGAGAACAGCGCCGACAATCATAGCAATCATTGCATAGCCCGGCGCGCCATCCGCGCGAATAATAGCGGCGAGACAGTTTTGCACCAAAGCAAGCGGAATCATAGCATAAATAATAATTCCGTAATCGTGCGCAAGTCCAATATTAGCGTCCGTTCCCCCAAGCATCATAAGCAGATTGTCGCCCCAAAGGTACGCTATTAATATAAGTACGCAACCGCTTATAAATGTGGAAAGTATTGCGTTGCCGACTCCGCGGTGAATTTTGTCGCGTTCGCCTTTGCCCAATGATACCGACAGCCATGCCGCAGCACCATCGCCAAAAAAGAGAGAGAGCCCCCAACCTACAACCGTTATTGGAAATACGACACCCGTCGCTGCATTACCTAAATATCCTACCCTGCTGTTGCCGACAAAAATTTGATCGACAATATTATATAAGCAAGAAATAATAAGAGAGAAAATACACGGCAACGCAAATTTTACTAAAAGCTTGCCGACTTTCTCTTTACCTAAATATTCACTTTGTTCCATGAATCCTCCTTAAATTAAAAAAAGGCACAGTAGAATCTGTGCCGTATTTTGACATAAAAATAGACACATTTTTCGCTTGCGTACCGTAATCAGATTTACGCGCATCTGCGCCACATGTGTCGTTCAGCATTATGAAATTGTTGAGTGAATTATATCAAATTTTTTGCTCAATGTCAAACGGAATTGCCTGTTTGCTTTTTGCGTAAATTCGTGTTACAATGCAACCATGAAATTGGAAATCAGAAAATGTGAAGTTGCAGAAGCTCAAGCCGTTGGAGAATTCTACGACAGAGTGGTAGCAGACTTGTGCGCGAACATCAACTACCCCAAGTGGACTTATAAAGTGTATCCGTCGGTGGACTTCGTGAGGGAGATGACTCTTGAAGGCTCGCAATACATATGCCTCAACGCAGGCGTAATCGTAGGCGCGTTCGTATTCAACGGTGATCCGCAGGGCGAATATGAGAATGCGACATGGGGTAGGAAATTGCAGCGCGGCGAATACGGCGTATGCCATGCTGTTGCCATCGCTACAGCACTGCAAGGCAAAGGTTTGGGCAAGCAAATAGTCGAATACTGTATAGAACTTGCTAAAAAGCTGGAATATAAAGCAATACGCCTGGACGTCGTGCCGAGCAACCTGCCCGCAAGAAAGCTCTACGAAAAATGCGGCTTCCGCTACGTCGGAGACGCAGACCTCGAAAGAGGGTATGAAGATATACCGTTGTTTTCACTTTTGGAGTTGAATTTTTAGTTGTATTTGAGCAACAACTTATGTAGGCGAGGATGTTTGGCTGATTACGATTCTGTCATACAGCAATCTTCTTATGGCGGCGAGGGTATTCGGCTTGGAGACATCGTGAAGCGCTAGGCTTCAAGACGAATAGCCGAGCCGCTGTATAATAACGCGAACGCTCGGCAAACTAAAATCAGTATACTACAATGGAGAAATTTTCGTGGCGTGTAAAATAATCGTTAATCGCGACAGCGGCAACTGCGAACGCCTTGACCTCGACGGGCTGATTTGTATGTTGGGGTGCGAGGACGCGCAAATAGAATATATTACCAAAGACACCGACTGGTCGGCAGAAGGATACGACACGGTCATCGTCTGCGGTGGGGACGGCACGTTGCACAATGCCATAGATAAGTGTCGCAATCAACAGATAATCTACGCGCCCTGCGGCACCTTGAACGAAGCGTCGGCAACGAGTCAAACACTCACTACCGTAGGCAAAGTAAACGGCGAGAGTTTCTCCTACGTGTGCGCTTGCGGAAGCTTCACCGAAATCGGTTACAGCGCAAAAAATAACCGTAAAAAACGTTGGAAAAGCATCGCTTATCTGCCCCAAATTTTGAAACAGTACAAGTGTCACGAGATTGCCGCAACGCTCGAAATAGACGGCAAAGTTTTGGAGGAAAATACCTATACTTTGCTGATGGTTATAAAAAGCCATAGGTGTTTTGGGTTTAATTTTAACCCCAGTTACAAAAAAAATAAGAAATTGTATCTGCTGGCAATAAAATCAGTCGGAAAAGACAGTATAAAAAATCGCGCAAAGATGTTTTTTCCGTTTTTTAGAGTGTTTTTTTGCGGAATTTCTCACCCCATGTCGCGAAAATGCTGGTTTTTGCTACCATTTGACAGGCTGAAAATGACGCTAAAAGACCAACAAGATTTTTGTATGGACGGTGAAAAACGCCAGCTTTGCGACGCTCTTGAAATCTCCGAAACTGCCCTGGAGAAAGAAGTTCTCATAATAAAACCGCCCTTATTCAGACATCGAAAAGCCAAGCAAGATACGAAAACAGACGGACGCAAACTGTAAAGTAAACGCCCGTTTTTTTGTTATCTGCATCTATAAAATCAGCTATTGATTTTGCGCGGCAAGTTTGGTACAATACAAGAAGATAAGATCGCTTACAAGATTGGGTAGCGAATGACGAGGAGAGTTTTATGACCGGAAAAAGAAAGTTAACGCTTATATGCGTATCTGTGGCGTTGGTGTTGATACTGTGTGCCGTCGGTATTCTCGCGTTGGTAGCAAACAGCCAAAACGACAAAACTCAACCCCGAGAAGAGCTGTCGCGCTGGATGGGTATGATAAAGGACGAAACGTTGTTGAAAAGCGTCGTTATCCCGGGCGCGCACGATGCGGGAACTATGGGTCTGTCCTACCTTGCAGAAACGCAAGACCGCGACACTGCCGATATGCTGGAGTGCGGAATACGCTACCTTGATTTGCGTGTTTCCAAAGACAAAGACGGAGATTTGAAAATTTATCACGGACCGTTTAAGGGTGTGATGCTTGCAAGCGTAGTATTGCAAATTAAGGAATTTTTGAAAAACAACCCCAGCGAAGCGTTGATTCTGGACTTTCAACACTTTGACGGCGACGCGGAGCATGACACTCAAATAATGGTTAGAGCCAACCTGCCCGTTGTAAAGGCGGCGGGCGACTTTGTGGAATTTGTCGACAATCTGACACTGGGCGACGCTCGCGGAAAGTGCCTGGTTTTGTGGGGCGCAGACTCTGCTGACGGCGAAATTTTCCTACGCAGAAACAACGATGAAGGCACACTTGAAAACACGGCGTTGCAGTCCTACTACGAAGGCTCTCGCAACAAGAAAAGGTCGTCGGTATATATCAAAGACTCCTTGCCCTACTACATAGAAAGATACAAGCAAAACGGCAAGGGGCTGTTCGTATTACAGGGACAGTTGACGGACGGACTGTTCGTATTCGGACCGCATTTCAGAGAAGCGACGCACAACAAAAACATGAACGCATACGTCAACGATTTGTATGACAGCGCAGATTTGAGCCTTATCAACATAATCATGCGCGACTACGTCTCGCCCTACAAAAACTGTCTGGCGTTGCAGTTGAACGTGCCGAAAGACAACGTAAAGACGGAATATCTTGACGAATTCCGTACTATGCTCGCCGAAACTCTCAACTTCGTCCGCGCGCAAGACCTATATTAAACGCACATAGCAACTATTAATTATTTATAAAAAGGCATTCTCAATCGCAAAGGTTGAAAATGCCTTTTTTATTTGTTAAATTGTTCGATTTTCATACCCCATGTTGTAGAGCATATTGCACGTGGTTAAAATGCTTTACAAAGTGTAGCAATGTATGTATAATATATATAATATAATTAATAATAGATAATTAATATAGCATAATGAAGCGAAATGCTTATAAAGCTACCATTATCTAAACCCCATGTTTGAATATTTTTCAGCAAGCTAACTACACTAATGAAATAGGAGCTACACTGATGCTTTTAACTCTTACTTCCATTGCTAATAATAAATGGCTCAATGCTATTAAGAAATTTTTATATTCACCCTATTACATTGGATTGGTAGCGGCAATATCTGCCTGCGCAAATTTGTTCGGACTGGAGTTGCCGGTATGGTATGCTTATACTTTTCTTGCTATCGTGGGAGCGCTATTTGCCGATGACGCTTTGCCCTTTGTGCCACTTGTTTGCTGCGGCTACATAACCGTTTCATACAACAACAATCCAGCGGGACACTACGGCTCAAGCCTATTTGATGACAAATCTTCTATCACTCAACTTATAATAATCGGCGTCATGTTGGTGGCAACCGTAATTGCGCGATTGGTATTCGACCTTGTCAAGCCAAAGGTAGTCAATCGCAAACGCAACCTGCCCCGCCTGCTCTACGGACTGATATTTCTCGGGTTGGCGTATATTTTCGCAGGTGTTATGCCTGCCCCTGCCTACGAGGGTTTGTATTGGAAGAGCGTTCTCTTCGGCATTGTGCAAATAGCCTGTTTGGCAGTACCCTACCTTTACTTTCACTACACTGTGGATTGGGACAAAGTCAAACGCACCTATTTGGCGCAGGTATTCGTAGGATTGGGCTTTGCGCTGGTAGCTGAAATTATCGGCATGTACGTTATCGCATTTGACAGTCTTTCTGCAGAAGAGACGTTTAGACGCGGATTGCTCGTGACAGGTTGGGGTATCTACAATAACGTCGGTTTCTTGATGGCTTTCTGCATTCCGTTCGCGTTCAACCTTGCGGTACGTTGCCGTCATGAATGGCTCTATTCCATAATCGGAGTGCTATTCGAAGTGGCGTTACTCTTCACGCAAAGCCGCGGCTCTATTTTGTGCGGAACGGCAATCTTCTTGGTTTGCGCAGTCTACACAGCTTGGAAGCTCAAAGGACACGACCGTTGGGTTACGGTGGGAGCAACACTCGGATTTTGTTTGGCGCTCGGTGTGCTGTGGATAATTTTCCGCGAGGAAATGAGTCAGATATTCGCCACTATGAAGGATGCCGGCTTTGATGACAGCAACAGATTCAAGATCTACCGCGACGGACTCGCTCAATTTGCAGAATCTGTACAGTCGATATTCTTCGGAAACGGTTTCTATGCCTGCAAAAACTTCCGTTGGGGCAATTTGCCCGAAGATGCATTCTTGCCACCTCGCTACCACAACACGATAGTACAGCTACTGGCAACTGGCGGTATTTTTGCCCTGATATGCTATCTGTTTCACCGCGTGCAAACATTGCAGGTGTGTCTCATTCACCGCACACAAGAGAGACTGTTCGCCCTTGCCGCAATTCTTGTGCTGACCTCCTCCAGTATGTTGGATTGCCACTTCTTCAACATGGGTCCCGGCCTGGTGTATTCGATAATGTTGGTATTTGCGGAGGACGTAATCTCCAACGAACACAACTCCGAAGTTACGGAAGCTCTTCCTCAAAGCGCAGACACAAACGAGGAAGCGCAAAATTAATTCAGTTAGTATGCATTTAACTGATATGCGCATATAATAAACAAAGATTCATACTTTCACCTTATATTAAAAAGCAGCGAGCATATGTTCGCTGCTTTTATTTATAGTCTTATGAATACGTTACTTTAATCAAATATCGATACCGCAACTACTCCGCTGTACTTAACACCGTTTTGTATATCTGATTGCTGTTTGCCGTAATTGTTGTTACAATCGGCAGTATACATGAAGAAGTTGAAATCGTTCGTGCCTGCGGCGTAGGGAAGCAAAGTTCCTTGCCTGCTCAGGTTCTCGTCTGGCGAATCGGCAAGTTGCTTAATGTTGATATTGACGTGCGTAAAGTCGTTTAGTTCTGCATTCAAGCCGTCAAGTACAACCTGAGAATAATTGCGTCCGCCACCGTAGACGGCAATTCCACCGTGAACGTATTGTTTGTCTGTCACAGGTGTGATTAATTGTCCGTAGGCGAGAGGATTGCTTTCTACAACGTAATTTATCATACCGCTGATATCCAGTTTCAACCAACCGCTCAATACTCCTTCCGCGGGAGATTCAATCAACGTACTGCTGTCAACCAAACTCAAATCCTTCCAGTCGTATATGCGAACGTCGCCGACAAGATTGAGAACGGATGCAAATGACGTACCGCCTGAATGCTGCCATGAATCACCAATCAAGGCTTTCAAATCGTTGTCACCTGCGCCACCGTATAGGAAATCTCCCGCAAAGTTACTTTCAATGCCGATAGCGAACAAACCGCTTGTTTCCAATACGCTGTTTTTGAGCGTGACGTCAGTCATAACGTACATACGGTAGAAATACTCATCGTTATACAGCGAGCCGTAATTGTTGGTTGTGGCTGCGCCTTTCGTGGAATATGCGTTGCCGTTGGCGTCGGTCAAAGGCGGTTCTGCGTTAGTTTCGTTGGCTTGTAACGCTCTATTTGCGCCGACTTTCAGCAAAAATTCTCTTGCCTGATAAATTATACAGCCCTCTATGTTGACCGTTATGCGCTCGTAATCACAACCGTTATTTTGCATGAGACTGTTGATAAAGTAGTTATTGCCGTCGCGGTTGCCGCCGTAAATTCTCACTACGTTGCGTCCGTTACTGATACGGCAGTTGATAATGTCTACACTGGCGTTGATGTCCAACGTGGTGCCGACGTTGTTGAGGTTGGACAGGTCGTAATCGTTCTCACCTGTCAAGCTTTCGTTACTGCAACCGAACAATGATACGTCATACAGTTTCACGCCGTCGGTACGCATTAGGAACGCGCAGTTGTCCTGACCTGCAACAGATGCTACGCCGTTGTATTGTACGAAGCTTAGCGGTCCTGTGAATATCAGCGGCATACCCGTGCCGTCCACAGCGTGAGTGAAGTTGTCCGCATCAATTGACTTGCCGTTGCCGTAAACGTCGTTTGTAAATTCCAAAGCGTAGTTAATATTGGCTTTGTCTTCTTGCCCTGTAGCTTTGTACCATTCAATGTTATAAGTTGATTTTGCTACGCCGAGCATCGCCTTGCGCTCTTCAATAGACAACACGTTGCCGTTCTCGTCCGTTCCCAATTTGATATTTGCCGTGAGGACTGCCGCGTCTCTGTCTTGCATTGCTTTTACAAGCTGCGGCGCGTTGGATACAGCGACTGCGTCCTTAACCACGTATAACGAGAGTGAGGTCTTCACGTCTCTGCCGAAAGTCTCGTTGCCCTTCCATTCGATGGTCAGAGTTACTTTACCCGTTTGTTGCGGAACGAGCCAAATTCTGCCGTCCTCTTGGGTGACGGTGGCTACCGTCTGGTCTGAAACACTGAAAATAAGCCTGTCGCCGTCTACGTAGGAAGTAGAGAGGTCGGAGAACACTATGACGAACTGTATCTCGTATTCGTTGGCAACTTTGACGGAATTCTCGTATCTGTAGCCTGCAATCGTGTAACATTCGCCTAGACCGACTGTCGTGTTGTTTAATATCGAAATGGCGGTTACGTCTAATTCAACGGAAACGGTTACGTAATGCTCTGCAATTACAGTGTTATTTCTATACGCCTGCACGCGCAATACGAACTCGCCCTCTTGCAGAGGCGCCGTTATATCACACGACTTGCTGTCGTCACCGACAGTCTTCTTGATGCCATTTGCCTCAAGTCCGCCCGATACTTGTTGTACCGTCCATTCGTACGATACGCCGTTAGCTTGCGCCGCAGGCACCGCATAGAAGGTCGCTTTCTTGCCACTCAATATGGACGCGCTCAGATTGTCGCCGGAGTTTTGCGCTATTGCGCTACTGTGAATATTGAAGTCGAAGCTACGGAAATTGAAGAATACCGTTGCCGTCTTATGATTATATGATATAGTTGCGTCAAACGAAGTTGTATCATCATTGACATCTACGCCGTGAAACTCAACGTCCAACAGATATCTGTTGCCGCCAAGAGGAGTTTTCTCTGTGACAGTTGCGTGACTTGATTCAAAAATCGGGTCTCCGTCGCACTCAACGTAGAGCCGCGTTTCTGTTTCGCCCGTAGACAGCAACACCGAAGCGCTGTCCGCTACGCCATTGACGATGATACCTGTTGTGGAAGAAGGCTTCGTAACCGTAAGTTTGACGGTTTTTTCAAGAGTACCGATTGCATCGGGAACGGTCAGTTTCAACGCGGTAGTTCCGCTAAAAGGCAACAGAACTGTTTTCACGCCTTGGTCAACCTCTGCAACATCGCCATTTGCCGCAACCAATGTGTATTGGGTAAAGGTTGAAGGCTCTATCGCTACCGAATAACCAAACAGCCCCGCTTCTACCCTCGCGCTGTACTCGTTGTCCTTCTCGCTAAGCGAAATTTCATCACCGTCCGTGTCAAACAGCGCAAACCTGACGTCATACGCCTTGGATGATACGGCAATTACTTCAACCGTATCGGTATAGCCCTTATCCTTGCTTGTGGCGGTTATCGTTGCATTGCCTTCTCTGTGCGCAATCACGTTGCCGTTAGAATCAATCTCGACATCGGGATTGCTGCTAGAAAGCGTATACCCCTTTTCCGTTGCGTTGCTTGGTAGAACCTCCGCCGATAGCTTGTGTCGAACGCTATCCGCCATATCGATTAATAACGCGGTGTCTTGCGGATAATCGTCTACAAGCAGTCTTATATCATTCACCGAGACGTCGACACTGAGACTGACGACGTTAATTGCGGAAAATATTACCAACACAAAAAGCATAGGTATTACAAGTAGTAATGCAATTACCGTTTTTCTCATTATACGTCTCCTTCAAATTGATAATACTTTTCGCCAAGATTGCCGATGAAATAGAAAAATGCCAACGCTGAGCTAACCGCCGCAGCTACCAACGCAATAACGTAGGTCAACCATTCGAACGGCTGTTGCCGTAACGCGGTGATAATCCTAATGGTGAGTACAAATCCGCCGACTATGAAGGATACTACCATGCCGAAGATTATAATAGAGCTGACAACACCGCTGGATTCCTTGATTTCTCCGTCCTCTTCCGTGGAGAAATGCGCGTGGTTAAAGTCGTGGCGAGTGGCGACGCAAATATTTACAAAGCCGAACGCCGTGCCCACAATGAACAGGAATATTGCACCGTACCAGCTGATATTGCCTGTTGCGCTCAGCAACACCGCAGAAATCAGTTGGGACGCCGCCGTAACCAACAGACAAAGGAAAATCTTGGAAAAGAACACCTTTTTGTAACTTATCGGGTACACCTTAATGGTATAAAACATTTCGCCGTCGCGGCTGATATTGGTTGCACAAAAGACGTTGGTAAGCGCGCCAAACAGCAACGTCAAAAACAATGCAAGCTCCAAATTGACGCTCAATCCAACGAGTCTGTAAACCAGCGAACCGCCCACCGTCATGCAGAAATAAACCATAAGTGGCATCAACACCGCCACCGACAGGTAGGAAAACATATATGACGAAGTGCGGAAAATGAGCAAAAAGTCCTTTTTTACCAGGGCAAAGAAGTCGTTAGTGCTGTCGGTAATCTTGCCGGTCTTTCTTTGGTATGTGCCGACGCCTTGATTGCGTAATTGCAAAGCGCGTTGCAAAATGAAACGAATAATGATAAGCGACGCCGTCAGACAAACAATAAGCACTGCCACAATACACAAGCTTGCCACTAGAGCATTTCTTGCCATCATAAGGTCCACTATCCATCTCGTTGGGTACAGCACAGATACTACCTTGCCTATCGTCTCCATGATTGCCGAACTGAAAAAGTACCGCAAGTCGTTGCCGTTGAGCATTTGTTCAACGGCGGAAAGCACGATAGAATACAGATAAAACATCACGCCTACAACAGCAGTCACGAACAGGAATTTGACAACAAATCTGTTTTTGAAAAATCTCCTGACCAAATGCACAGGTAGCGCGACTAACGATGCTAATGCAATGGTAATCAACGGAAGCGTAAAGCAAGCAATCACCGTCATCAAATAAAATTGCCAACTTTGCTGGACGCTGAATGCCAGCGTAAGGTTAACTGCAAGCACAGCAACAGTCGATATGACGAGCTGAGACAGGTATATTGTAATAAGCTTTGCCAAATATTGCGACGTTGCGTCCACCGGCATTGCGGAAAACAATCTCACGTCGTCAGCGTCGAAAATTTGTCCGTTGATTTGCCCGACTGCGCCCACCGTCAAGAATACAATAAGTATCGAGTACACTATGGTCAGTAGCTCGTACACGCGTTGGGGAACGTCCAAGGCGTTGTCCGTTTTGATGCCTGTATACAGACCTATAAAACGTCCGAAAAACACCACGAACAGCGTGACGATTGCGCATAGCAACACAGCGCTGAACGCAAAACCCAGCACGTCGAATCTACCGCGTCTGTAACGATAGATTCTTTCCAACCATTGTTTTTTGAGAAGCGCCCTAGTGAGCGCAAAATCTACCTTTTTCATTTTAGATTCGCCGCAGTGTTGTTATTGTCGCTCTGATTGTCCAGATAAAACTGTTCAAAGTCGAAATTGGGGTCTTTTGCCAGCATTTGCTTAATGTTGAGATCGTCAAGCTGCTGTCCTTTGCGTATCAGCACTACTCTGTCGCATACATTCTTGACAGCTTCCAGCGCGTGCGACGAGAAAATGATACAATTTCCTTCAGCGACGTACTCTTTCATAAATTCACGCACCGCTTTCATCGTGCGCGGGTCAAGTCCTGTCATAGGCTCGTCCAAAATCCACAGTTTAGGACGATGCAAAAGAGAGCCCATCATGCAAATCTTCTGCCGCATACCGTGCGAATAGGAGGAGATCAGATTATTTATCGCGTCGCCCAAGCGGAATACGTCTTGCAACTTCTCCAGGCGCTCGGCGCGAACCTCAACCGGCACTTTGTACACTGCCGCCATAAAGGACAGATATTCCATACCGGTCATTTTGACAAAAACGGCGTGATTGTCGGTGACGAAGCCCATATCTGCCTTAGCGGCTATCGGGTCTTTCTTGACGTCATGCCCGTTAATCAGAATTTCCCCTTCGTCAAAGGGCAACATACCCTCCAAGCATTTGAGCGTTGTGGATTTGCCTGCGCCATTGTGTCCCAAAAGACCGACGATTTCTCCTGCATAACATTTGAACGTCACGTTGGAGATTGCGTAGTCGGCTTTTTTAGAATACCTTTTGCATAGCCCCGTAATTTGGACGACAGCTTCTTTTTCCGTTTGTACGACTTCTTTTTCTGGTTGTTTCGTCATGTTTTCTTCTCTTATTAGTTGTATTTTAGTACGTAAACGTTAACGTAATGTTTACAGCGGATCCAATGGACGTGTAGTTGATTGCAATAGACGTCACACGCTCTCCGTCTGAGGCTAGAGTCAACGTCATGTTTGCGGTAGGGGCAGACAGTTGTTCTTTTAGCCCCAAAACAGCCGTCTCCTTGCCTGCTACTACATTGGTTTTCAGCGAAACTGAGGTTACCGTATAGCCTGTCTCGAAATATTCCGCTTTGAACGTAAGCGTGGGAGCGAATTCCGTCGTTTTGTTCACTTCGTAGCTGATGGGCGTCACCGTGTACGCCTCGTCAGCGCTGAGGTCGTTTAGCTTCTTCTCACTTCCGACTACGGAATAGCCGCTATCGGTTGCAGTCAGGGTTTTGTCGCTACTGAACTGCTCCCATTCGCCTTTTGTTATCAGTATCTTCTGCTCTATCGCTTGTGCATCGACAATTTTTTCGTACATTTTTTGCCAAGCTTCCAGCTCATCTACCCCAACGTCATCGGGATTTGGTTTGAGCAGAGAAAGTACAATTATCAAGGCTATCACAATGAGCAAGAGAATGGCTACTATTAGTATAATCAGATGTCTCTTTTTCATTTCAAGATACCTCCTTTCAGAGCTACGTATGCCAAAGCCAACAATGCGCTCAGTGTTGATACAGTTACATACAACCCGCCAATGGGTGCGTCAGCCACTTTCTTAGCCGTAGTTATTACGTCGTCGACGTTGCAAACGTCGTTCCATGCGTCTACCAAGTCCTGATAATGCTCAAGCTCGTCGGCAGCCATCTCGCGCTCCTCGTCTGTCAAGGATTCCAGAGCGTCAAAGATGTCTTTAATTTTGCCAAAGTCGTTCGGTGTCAAGTCTTCGCGTGTCATATCGCCCGCAAGTTCGTCCAGCTCATCAAGAGTGGATTGGAGATTGTCGGAGTAGCCGTTGGCTCTCGCAACCGTAACGGTATACTCGCGCTCGCCTGCGTAGTTGGGGTCTTCTATAGTCAACTTGACTGTATAAGTGCCGACTGCGTTAATCTCTGCAGGATCTGTCAATAATGTCAGAGTTATGGGCAAACCGCCTTGCGACAGGATTGCGCGGCCGACAACAGTCAAAGCCTCTCCTTCGTATATGACCTTGGTTCCGTCCACAAATTGATTGCCACCGATTATCAGAACGAATACTGCTTCATCGCTTATATCAAGCTTAGTTATCGTGTAAGTGCCGTTGACGAAGGTTATCTTATAGTTCTTGTTCGTCCAGTCGCCTGTAATTTCGTACTCGCCGACGACAGTCAGCGCTTCCGTTGTAGAAATGGTTACGCCTAGGCTGTCACCCTTCACAATCGTACCGTTAAGAGTCCAACCGTTAGCATTGAAATAGTAGGAATTGTCGCGGTTGTATACGGCGGTCTGATTGTTGATTGTAACGTTTACAGGGCGAGCAGTTACCGTGTAAGTGCCGCTATTAAGCACTTCTATGACGTAGTTGTCCAAATCGTCGGTCTGTTGTACCGTGATTGTGTAGCTACCCGCATCGCGAACGTCTCTGTCCGTTGCGACCTCGATATGACTCCAAACGTCGATTCTATTCTCGTCCGTTCCCAAAAGTCCGCTGTAAGCTACGGCGTGCTTCAAATCCTCGATTCCGTCGCCGTAGACGGAGGTTAAGTCTCCTACCGTCACGGCAATCGTGGCTTTGGTGATTTCAAATTGCGCATCGGCCAAATCAAACTCAACCGTGTAATTAGTTGCGTCTGCGCCCGACACTTCGGCAGTAATGTCATATTTTCCGACGTTGATACCCGCTTCTTTTCTAAGCGTGACTGTCACTTCGTCGCCGTCATAGAATCCGCCGCCGACAAATTCCCACTTGGATTGCTCGAGTTCCAGAGCTCTGTTTTGGTAGGCTGCCGTTTGTCCCAAAACCTTGACCTTGATAGTTTTGGGCGAGATGACAAGATTTGCTCCTGTCAAATTCAACGCGTAGTTGTTGTTGCTGATAGTTGCGGTAATCTTGTAGGAGCCTACGTCCTTGCCTGAGCCGTTTATTTCAAGACCGAGCACGTCACGCTCTTCGCCTTGCACCAAGCCGTTGACATCCCACCACTTGTTGTCGCTTGACGCGTACTGCGTCTGTCCGTTGTAGGTCGCGGGCTGGTCGTGCAACTCTACCGTCACTTCCTTGGCGGCAATTCTGACCGTTGTCGATACGCTACCTTTGAAGTTGCCTACGCCGATTACGGTAACCGTTACGTTGCCGGCGCTTGTGATATCGCCGTCTCTGTCGTAACTAACTTCATAGTCGCCTTCATTCAAAATCAAGCTTCCAGCCTTAATCGAAAGTCTGAATTCCTGCGCCGAGCCGTTATACGTGTATAAGTCATTAACTACTACGCTATCGATTGTTGCCTGCGCAATCGTAAAGGTCGTTGATACCGTGCCCTTAAAGTTGCCGAAAGCTGTAATTTCTACAGTAACGACGCCCGCGCTTGTGAGGTCTTCCGTTTTCTGTCCGTCTCTATAATATGTGACGGAATAGTCCGTATCGCTCAACTTGAGCGCCTCGCTTACTATAGCGGAAATATTCGGCGTCTTTGCGCGCTCGTTGTAGGTGTAGCTTCCGCTAACAGTAACGTTCGTAACCGTAGCTTTGTCAATGGTGAAGTTTTCCGACTTGGTACCTATGAAGTTGCCTGTACCTGTCAGCCTGAGCGTTGCCGTTCCTGCGTCACGGTTGTTAGACCAACGTACGGTGTAGTCACTTTCCGTCAAGGTGTAACCGTCCAGTTCAAACGTGTAGCTAGCTTCAATATCATTGCCGCTATACACGTAGTTGCCTGTAATTATAATCTTACCGTCACTAATCTTCTTAGGATTGATTGCAAAGGTTACGTCAAATTCGCCCTTGAAGTTGCCCATTCCTTTGACGATGACTATTCCACCTTCTTTCACGGTAGTATTATTGACTGTACCGTTGCCGTAGGTCAGAGTGTAATCCGAGCCTTTTGTCAAAGTTTCGCCGTTAAACGTTACTACAACCTCGGGTTTAATTGCACTACCTGTATAGGTTTGAGCGTCTATTGCTCTTACGTTGCTTGCGCTGAGCGGCGCTTGCTCGATAGTAAAGGTAGTCGTCGCGTTACCTGTGAAGTTTGCGCTATTGCTTGCGACCTTGACAGTAACGGTTCCTGCAAGAGTGAGGTCGCCTTCGTAGGTTACGCTATATTCGCCGTCATTGAGAACGATGTCGCCGCTGTTGACAACCAAACTAGGCAGTTGCGTCTTGCCGTTGTAAACGTGAGAACTTGTTACCGCTACACTGCTAATCGGCGCCGCGGAAATGGCAAACTCAGCCGCAAGCTCACTACCTGCGAAGTTGCCTATACCTTTAACTGTTACGTTAGCTGTTCCCGCTTCGGTATTGTTGGAATACTCTAGCGTATAGTCGGTTTTGTGTACAAGCGTTATGCCGTTCCACACAACATTAAATTCCGGTGTGTGCGGCTTTGCATTATAAACGTAGCTGCCGTCCACAACCTTTGCGATTGCAGTATCGATTGATGCCACAGTAATCGTAAATGAAGCATCCGTCCACTTCGTTACGTTGTAGTTATCCTTTGCCACGCCGCTGAGTTCGCGACCGATAGCAACCGAACCCACATCTTTTCTACTGCCGCTAAGCGTGACAGAGAGCCTACCTTGAGCTAAATCTTCGGCTACTGCGTTTGGAATACTGTAGTATCTTGCACCGTTTGAGACTTCGTGTACAGAGCCACTGTATTTCTGACTCTGACCGAATACTTCTACTTCTATGTTTCTTTTGTTGATAATCAAGAATGCTGTCAACGCAATCGGGTTGTGTCCGTCAAGCGTAATCGTGACCGTAACCTCATACGTTCCTTGATTTACTGCGCCACTGAAATCTTCGCCGTCTACCGTGTATCTAAGCTGTGCGCCTTCAGGATATCCTGTTGCCGCAAGCGCATGTGAGTTGCCGTCGTAAGTAACGGTATGTCCCTCAAACTTTACGTTCGCAAATACCGAATCGGTAATTACATAGCTGGCTTCATTGAGCGTCACAACGTAGTTGGCGGATGGAACAAAACCGTCTTTGTATACTACCTTTATGGTAATAACAGGTCGATCTTCAGCTTTCAATTTGGTAACGTCGGTTATTTCTTTGCCGTCCTTATCAAAAAGCTTAAGCTCAATCTTGGTCCAGATGTCTTCGTTCTCGTGCCAACCGCTGACTTCTGCAGTCAGTGGAGCTTGCTCGTCACCCTCTGCGGAAGTCGCAGGTTGCGGGGTTATTACAAGCTCTGATTGCTTAATTTCAAACGTCGTGCTAGCGCTGCCGATATAGTTGCCGCCTTCTTTTGCCGTAACCGTTACTGTGGCTTTCGATGTTGCCGTGCTTGCGTTCTTGTTGTTGATGTAGCTTACGGTGTAATCGCCCGCGGTGAGGGTTAGTAGACCGTCTGCCGTTGTTACAGAAGTAACACTCGGCATCAAATCTTTGTTTTGATATTCAAAGTTGCCGCTCTCAATCGTTACCGTTGCGCCATCAATACTCTTCTGCTGAATATCAAACGAAGCGTCAATTTGTCCGCTGAAATTTCCTTCGAATTGGATTGTGAAAGGAATGGACGTAGCCGCGCTCGTTAAATCTTGACCTTCGGCAAATACAAGCCTGTAGTCGGCTCCAACTTCATATTGGTATACAAATCCGTCCAACGCAATTTGCACCGTAGGAGTCTGCGATTTGCCATTGTACACGTGCTCGGACATAACTGTAGCAGTCGCTTCAGACATATCCTTTACATTGATGGTAAAGTTAGCGGATTTCGTGCCTGTGAAGTTGCCCGAACCTTTTAGCGTGAGGGTTGCTGTTCCCGCTTTGACGTTGTTTCGATAACTTTCGGTGTAGTTTACTTCAATACTGTTATCGGTGAAGCCTTCCAGCGTAAAGGTGTAAACCGCCTCAATTTCGCTGTTATTAAACACGTAATCCGTTTGGCTACCGCTAATTGTAAGTTCGCCGTCGCCGATGTCCTTGGGTTGAATTGCAAACGTAATATTGAATTCGCCGTCGAAATTCCTGATACCTGTGACACTTGCTTTTGCGCTTGCCGTCACGTTCTTGTTGTTCTCGTAGACTATCGTATAGTCTTTGTCTTTCTCCAGTAGTTTGCCGTTGAACTTTATAACGATCGGTTCTATGTCTCTGCCAGTGTAAATCGGCGTGTCGAACGTCTCAACGTTTTGCGCACTAATAGTTGCGGGATTAATCGTATAGGATGTTGTAACCGTTCCGGTAAAGTTGCCTTTGCCGCTGATTACTACGATAATCGTGCCTGCGCTTGTGAAGTCTGTCGTTTGAGGTTTATCGTCGTAAGATATACGCGCATAGGAGCTGAACTCCGACTCTCTGTAATATCCGACCGTGTAGTCGGTGTCGGCGACCACCCTAAAACCGCTTAACTGCAGAATATATTCAGGCTTGAATTCGTCGTCTCCTGTATAAACGAATTCGTCCTCGCCGTCACCTGAAATAACAGGCTCGCCATCTTCTTCTATGTCCTTGGCTAGGATTTTGAAGGTAACGACAAGTTCGTCGGCGGTGAAGTTGCCCATACCGATAACAGTTATCTTTCCACCCTCTTCCACTGTCGTATTGTTGCCGTAGGCCAAGGTGTAGTCACGCTCATTCTGCAACTCCGCGCCGTTAAACGTCACAGTCGGAGTGGGCGTTATTTTACTACCTGTATAGGTTCTATCTTCAATTTCTACGTTATCTGCACTAAGTTTGGCTTTTGCAATTGCAAATCTGCCGGTTGCAGAACCTGTGAAGTTACCGCCTTGCTTTGCCGCGACAGTGACCGAACCTGCCCCATCGCCCGCGTTGATGTTCTCGCCGTAACTAATAGTAAATTTATCGTCGGCAAGGTCTTCTTGTCTAAGAGTAAGATTAATACTACTACTCACTCTTACAGTAACTTCGATAGCGTTTTTGCTCGGCTTGTGCGATTGTCCGCTGTAGGTATAGCTTCCGCCAACCGTAACGGTTGCGCCGTCGAGACTGCGAGGCTTAATTGTGAATTCTTTCGCTTCAGTCTCTCCTGTAAAATTGCCCGTACCTTTCAGCTTGAGCGTTGCCGTGCCTGCATTGACGTTGTTTGTCCACTGCTTTTCGTAGGTTACGTTGCTACCAAAACCCTCCAAGGTAAACGTGAACTCTGCCTCAATTGCACTGCCTGTGTACACATAGCCCGCTTCACTTGTCACAATTGTCAGATTGCCACCGCTGATGTCTTTAGCGTCAATAGTAAAGGTAATTTTTACGCTACCTTCAAAATTGCCCATTCCATTAACAGTGACAGTACCCTGCCCTGCGTTAATGTTTGCTCCGTAGGTTAGCGTGTAGTCTTTGTCCTTTTCTAGCGTCGTCGAGTTAAACTTAACAACAGGTTCGGGCTGAATTGCGCTACCGTTGTAGGTCTGCGAGCCGATTGCTTGAACGTTAGCTTCGCCAAGCGGCGCCGGCGTCACCGTGAATTTAATGTCTAAACTCTTGACGTATTGCTTATTAGCGTCACCACCGGAATACCAATAGCAATCTGCATCTGTAAGCGCTATTGTTACCTTATAATCAATAACACCTGCGTCTTTAATATCTTTATTTGGCGTAATAGTCGCATTAATGCCACTGCGGAACATCTTTTCAAACAGCGGTCTTATATCGCCTTCCGTTTCATACTTTCTTCCAAGGTATACGCCTGTCAGTTGTTCGGGAACGTAGAGTAGATTTCTCGTACGAGTCTCCGTACAGCCTAATTGCGAACATTGACGCGTAACCGAAACGACAGTATTGTTTGCCGTGGGAGCTTCGCCATCCTTCAACGTCCAGTCGAAATCTTTGTCGTTTTCGCTGTGCTCCACCTTCCAGCTACCCTTCATGGTTGTTACTGCCGTAGTATTACCTGTTGACATGGCCATGGAGGGCAACGTCCAAGTAACGTTCTTGCCATTGACTGAGGTATAAGTTCCTGCCGAAAGCTTCGCCAAAACTTTGTGCGCCTCGTCCCATACACGCGCAGAGATTGTGAAATCTACGTAGTTGCCCGCATCTGAGGAACCTGTTTTGACCGTAGTATCGCCAACGGTTGCTCCTGATGCAATTTCTATCGTGGCATCTACTTCCGTTGCCTGCACTGCGCCCAAAAACGTTGCGCCACTAGGCACTGCCAGCTTGCCGTTTACTATCAGGTTGCCGCACGTGGAATACTTAGCAGCTGTCAACTGCGCTGCCGTAGGATAATACGTCGTACCTGCGTTACTAAATCCTTTGGGCACAAATCCATCGTAAACGTGCAAGCCTTTGCCGACGGTCAGCGTTGCTCCATTGCCAACAGTCAGAGTCGCGCCCGGCAGAACCTTCAAATAATTTGTAATTTTATACTGAGCGTTATTTCCGTTAAGTTGAATATCGTAGTTGTACGGCATTGGAAAATACACTTTGGAGGTTTCAACGGTTTGAGATAAAATTGAAAAATTTATCTTCAACGACATCGCGCTCATTGTTGCTCCGCCATTGAATACCATCGTCGTTTTGCCAATGTATTGACCCAATTTGTTGCCCGCAGTTGCTACTTTTGACGCAGTATTGTCGTATTTAACGTGAACGCTCGCTCCGTCTGCCAATTGGAACAGCGACGTAGTTTTGCTGTCGGCAATAAGAATGGCCTCTGTCGTATTATATTGACTTGCCGCGTAGAGTTGGCAGTAACCGACGAGCTTTCCACCCGGATTAATCGTATAACCGCCCGAGCACTGAATGTTGACCATTGCGAAATTGCCGAATGGCGCTTGACCGTCATCATAAAGCGATTTTGTATTCGAGCCACCTGCATAGTCGTATACGACGAAAGGTTGCGACAATTGACCGCCACTTTGTACTGTTATTCCGCCACTACCTGTAACTCTTCCGCAAACGTTCATTGCACCGCTGATAGTTACGGCACCGTTGACGATGAGATGTGAGTACGCGCCCGAAGTGTGACCTTGATAGATCGTTGAACCAGCGGCATTAGTAATACCGCCAACTTGGAGCGTTCCTGCAACGGTGAGCGTACCGTTGAATGTTACGGTCATATATCTATACTGTTGCTCGTACGCGCTAGTAGACCAAGGGAATGCGGTGGTTAATTGTCCGCCGCTCTTATGATTAATAACGTCACCGCTGTCGTTATAGGGCAAATTAAGCGTAACGCCCGAAGGTATTATTACCTCGCCGCTTATCGTCGCGTTTGCAACAAACTGTACCGTTTCTCCCGACGGTGTACGTTGTATGTTTGTCGCAAAATTTGTAGCCGTGTAGAGATAGCTATTGCCCCTTGCTACGATATACGCTCCACCTTTATCTACGTTAGCGACAATCGTAATTGCATCACTTGAACTTACCGTATAAGTGAACTTCTGCGCCGTTGACAAAATCTTGCCATTCTCGTCCGTCCAGCCAAAGAAGGTATAGCCGTCCGTTATGCTTGTCACTTCGAAATTAATTTTTGTGTTCAAGTTGACGGCGGCTGTATTGTTGTTATCGAAGTCTGCTCCGCTTGCAGTAACCGTTCCGCCTGCGCTGTTAATGAGTTTGTAACTGATTTGCGCGGTTTCTCCGGTGAAATACTTCATCTCGCGAATCGACATTGAAGCAGAAAAGTTGGGCGTAAGAGATCCTCCGTTCAAAGTCGTTGCCACGGCAACATAAACACACTTTACACTAGCAGATACAGTTAGCGTTACGCCATACCAACCGTTGCCCAAATCAGTTGCGGCAGCGGTTGACGTATCGCTCAATTTGAGTGTAGTTGCACCGCCATTGGCACTATAAGCAATATCTTTGCCTGTTGTTGCACCGCTTTTGCCGCTGCCCACAACATTAGAGTCAAAATTGTACATGGCGTATGCCCATGAACCATAGCTGCTGCCCCAACTTGATGAATCGGTTGACAGAGTAAACTCAAAATAGATGTAGGCGTTTGTATTCCTTTCCTCGTTTATTGTAATTTTTAAATTTGAAGTTTTACTACCGCTTTTACCGCTTCCGCTGTTAAATGTCCAGGTGCTCCCATCGTCACTAGCTGATGTCCAAGGATATGAAGTATCATTTTCAACACCAATATTTCCGCCAACCACTATATCTTGAATAGTTGCTGCATACGCGACGTCGTTGCCGGACTGCGCGAATACCGCAACCGACAGCGAAACCAATAACAATATAGATAAAATTACTATAATTAATCTTTTACTATTAACCTTTTTAAAATCAATTTTGGTCATGTCTTTTACCTCCTTAAAAAGAAATAAACAACATTACAAAAATATTATTCTGTACTTTTCGTTGAGAAATGTGACTATTCTATACTATATAGGAATATATTCTATAATCAATTAGCGTAATTTCTCGGCTTACAAACATATCTTTGTGTTATTAGTCTGTTTTGCATCAAAAAAATCCGCAATCAACACGCATACGGTTAGTGTGTTCAAAATACGGATTCACATTACATCAATCGCCAAACGAGCGCCAAAAACACTTCTCGACAAAGGTCGCCAAAATACGCGCGAAAGCGCGACACTATTTGCGTCGTGACGATTGGATATTAAATTTTAAGATAAAAAGCAGACTTTTTGTTTGTACGAAACGACGCAAGGAGCGTTTACGCTCTCTTGCTTAAATTGCTTGAATTCTTTTACTTGCTCGTTGCCTTCGCTTTCACGACTTGCTGTCGTAAAAGTGTATGCGATGTACGAAACGCCAAATACACATGCAAATGACATCGCAATAGCAGTGATGAGATTGTTATCGGCAATGACGGAAAAGAATGTGAGAAGATTTTCACTAACAAATACACGCAGACCTTCCTCTAACAAACGGAAATTGTGTAGAAACAACAAACCGGCGTGCTTAGAAAACAGAACTATGCAGACGTCAAGCAGAATAAACAAAAAAAACGCAACGAGAAACTTGACAAAACCGCTAACGATTTTGCCAACTCTACGTACGTCTCTATTGAGTTTTTCCACTTCCTCGTTAATATAACGATTGTCGAACAAAAGATCCTGTCGCATAGTAGTAAAACACCAAAAGTAGTCTTATATATATTATGTTTATTGTAATATTTTACCACACCGTACCAAAATGTCAACAATATTTACCGCATTTGAAAAAATAACGCCATTAATCTTTCATTTTTGGAGCATTTTATAACATTATAATATCTTTTCTTAACCCCAATAGCGCAAAACAGGCACTTTCGACCGTTAATAGCCTAAAATGCCTGTTACATATTATGCGTTTATGAGCCGAACTTGCATTGTGAATTGGCGCAAGACACCACAAAACCCTTGATGTTGGCGTCAAATCCCTGCTTTGTTAACAGCTTTTATTATTTTAACTTGCTTTCGCCTCTGAATCGCGTTGCTTTGCGATATCTTTCAGTGCTTCAAATATATTTGCGCCGGTTACGTGCACTCGACTTTGAATTGCAGTCCTTGTTTTTTCATCGACATTTCCAAAGTCAAATAATCTGTTTCTTTGGGCATCTTCGTGCCTTCTCCTCTCGAAATTCAACAACTCATTTAGTGGTGCACCATGGCTGTGGATAATTACTCTTAAATAAGTCTTTGTTTGCAATAATTTGCATATACTTTCCCACCAAAGCTTATCTGTTTCTCCGAGCGACATTCCGTAAATATAGATAAGGTCACTTGAATCTAAAATTTGAAATGTCTGAGAGTATGTATTTTCCTCGTTTACAGCATCTGTTTGCGATTTGATTAATTGCGCCAGATAGTACTTATCAACAGATTTAAAACATTCCAAATTAGCAATTTGTGTTTCATCATGTACGCCCAGTACCATGTCCTTTTCAACTGTTCCATGCACATGTATTAACTTACCCTTGGAATTTAAATAGTTATTATGTTTACCCCATCCACATGAGTTACTAGTTTCAGAACAAATTCTATCTAATACATCAGTATAATTGAAGTCTATGAAATTAAAATGAAAATCATTATACTTTGAAATCAAAGATCGAATTTCCGTTCTCGGTGCATTTCTAAATCCTACCGACAGATTATTTATTGCTGTTGAAAACTTCTCGCATATAGCGCGGGCATTTTCTTTACTCATTACAAACTTCTTCTGCTCCTCCTTAAGATAATTAGCAAGAGACACGCAAAAATCTTCATGGCATTTGCAGTAATCTTTAACAGTAAAGTGATCTTTTATTTGTGAAGTCTGATTTCCAAATGCCCATTCAGCATTTGACCAAAGAGGAAGGTTGCGTTGAATGATGTCTTTTTTAAATTTGTGAATAGTTCCGTCGTCCTGTCTTAAATCGTTGCAATAGACATCAACAAAATTTTTATATTTTGTGTTCAATCCCAAATTTATATCAAACCCATTGCCAATCAAAAAAGTAACGTTCATGCTCATTTTAATATCTCCTTTTTCATTTGATTTTTTAATTCTATTTGTCCTCTACTATTTACTCTCCAATTACTCAATTTGTTAAGCTGATTTTATTTTTTCAATTACTACTCAATTACACATATTCACAAGCCTTAAAATAAAAAGCCCACCACGGAATCTAATCCCGCAGTCGGCAATCCATTTTACCGTTGTATTGGTATAAACTTATCTCGCTCGAAGAATATACCCTTGCAATTCAAGGTATTTCCCCGAATCAGTAGTTAATTTTTCTAGTCCTTGCTCAATGATTTCGTATTTATCTTTGAATTTGGATAATAACTTTATGCTCCCAGTATTGCGAATATCCGCTTCGTAATAAAATACGGATTTGTTATGCTTTGCGTGAACATACTCTAGAACTGAATTAAGTGCTTCGTACAAAAAGTCTTGATTCCTTATTAATTATCTACACAAAATTTTCATTCTCAAAATGCAATTTTTTGATATCTGTCTAATTCCATCAATATTTTATCCCTTAGTTTGTGTGTATCAAAATTGCATTCAAATGCGATATCGTAGCCTTTTCGATATCCTTCATATTTGCGAGTACGTACATGCTTGCACCAACTACTAAAATTACGACAATTGCCGTTCAAAAAACACAATGCCATTGCTGAACAAATGGATTCTTCGTAAATATCTGCATTTTTCTTATTTATCCCCAAAAGACACCGGTAAGTAAAATGACACATTTCATGTGCAAATTGATAGGTAATCTCCTCTACATCACTAAAATCTCCGATACATAACTTAATAGTGATGTGTTGATGCAATACCACATCTGTTATAGGAGTATATCCTCCACCTTTGGTGCTATTATCGACATATAGAGGCAGTCTATCTAAAACTTCTTCGCCAAACAATGATTGAAATCTCGTTCTAATTTCACATATTGTCTTCTCAAAAATTTCTATATCTTGGTATTCGTACAAATTACCATTAATTTCAAATTTATTTGACATTAGTTACCTCTTTATTGTTTCCTTGTGAGACAAACTACTGTTTCTACTTGGTCGGTGTTGGGGAACATGTCGTAAGGTTGTATATATGTTGCAGTGTACACGTCTGCAAGTAGGGAGAGGTCGCGGGCGAGGGTCGCGGAGTCGCAGGATATGTATACGATATTGTCGGCGTTGGATTTTATAAGCGTTTCGCATATGCCTGCGCCGAGACCTTTACGGGGCGGGTCTACGACGATAGTAAAGCGTTTGCCTGCGTTCGCCTCGACAATCTTCGGCAGTTCGACATTCACGTCGCCGCAGATATTATGCACGCGTGGCGACCTATTCAACTGTACCATTTCGTTAGCGTCCTCTATTGCCGACGGTTCAATCTCTATTGCATAAGTGTCGTAATTGTCGCTTGCCAGCACGTTAGTAAGAATGCCGATTCCCGAAAAGCAATCCACTAGCACTTCCGTTCTCGACACGTCGAGTAGCTCGCGAACCTTTGTGTAAATTGCGTCCTTTACGCCGTCGTTAACTTGGAAAAAGCTATTGGGGCGAAGGCGGAATTTGACGCCAAGGTGTTCGCCCTCGATATGCTTAATTCCACAAATATGCCGAGTAACGTTACCCAGAATTACATTGTTCTTATAAGTGTTAATATTGACAAAAAGTCCGAACTTGTCATAATTCTGCGCAAGTAGATGGGCAAAAGGCGTCAAATTTTTACACAGTTCGCCATTAGTAACAACCGTAACAAGTAGTTGTCCGTCAACGTATCTCGCGACTAAGTGACGGACTTCGCCTGTGAAATTTTGCTCGTTGTAGGGCACAATCTTGTATTCGTTGCAAAACTGCGTAAATAGCTCAACAAGTCTAGTTGCCCAGTCTCCGCCGAGTTGACAGCCGCGAGTCTGCACCACTCTGTGACTTGCGCGCTCATACATGCCGATATGTACATGTCCGCAAGTGCCAGATACAGGTAAACTTAGCTTGTTGCGATAGCCGTAGGTAAGCTTCGACGCAACACACGCTAAAACGTCTACATCAATCTTGCCTATCTTTTTGAGATTTGCCGCCACTTTATTTTGCTTGAACAACAGTTGTTCGGAGTAACACATGTGCATAAGCGCGCAACCGCCGCATTTGCCGAAATGGGCGCATTGTGGCGATACGCGCTTGTCCGACGGCTCAAGTATTTCCACCACCGAGCCGTAGGCGACATTCTTCTTGACGTGATTTATCTTTACACGCGCAGTTTCACCTACAATCATCTGCGGCACGAACACAGTGTAGCCCTCCACCACGCCTACAGTTTCGGCGTTGGCGTAGCCCTCGGCGGTGTATGTAATTGTGTCGTTGATTTTTAGCATGATTTAAATTCACAGTCCCTCAGACTCGTTCCTCGCCAGCTCCCCTTGCACAGAGGAGCCTTTTTATCTTTTAGTAAGCATTATATTTTCTACCAATATTGTTAGAGGCACTCTCTTATGGCACCGAGGGTGTTCGGCTGGGGCGCATTGCGTAGCACCTAAGTCCCCAGATAAATAC
>JAFLVL010000016.1 GCA_022508325.1 Clostridiales bacterium
TGTCTACATAATAAACAAACTTGAAGTTTGTTATACCACTTTTTTGCAAAAAGCTCTCGGCATCGCAAACTTCAAGTCCTACAATTTCATTCAGATTCATTGCGGCTACACGGACATTACGTCAATTTCCTTTTCTTTGGAAAGTTTGTCAACCGTATCAATCAACTTGGAAAGGGATTTGTCTATCTCGCTCTCGTAGTCGGCAATCAAGTCCTCCGATACGGCTTTCGCATTCTTGTCCTTCTTCAAGCCATCCATAGCTTCTCTGCGAGCATTGCGCAACACTACTTTCGTGTCCTCGGCGAGCTTTTTGACCTGCTTAACCAAGTCTCTTCTACGCTCTTCTGTGAGAACCGGGAAAGTAAGACGAATGACAGTACCGTCGTTTTGCGGAGTTACGCCTATGTTTGCCGCGAGAATTGCCTTTTCTACGTCCTTTAACGCCGACTTGTCCCACAACGTGATGACCAAGCATCTCGGCTCGGGAATGGAAATATTACCCATTTGATTGATGGGAGTAGCCGCTCCGTAGTAGTCAACCTTGATATTTTCCACGAGCTTAGGATTGGCGCGACCTGCGCGCATGAGGTTAAACTCGTTTTTCATATACTCGATTGCCTTGTCGCAACTCAGTTCAAAGTTCATAAAAATTTCTTCAATTTGTGGCGTAGCGTAGTTCATAACACCCTCCGAATATTTAATATAGATATTTTACAACAGAGTTAATTAAATTTCAACAATAATTTAAAATTATTTAATTATTGTACCTAATTTTTCGCCGTTAAGGACACGAAGAACACCGTTAGGCTCGTCCTTGCCAATCGTAATCACCTTCACACCAAATTCGCGACACATAGCAATCGCCGTCAAATCCAATGCCTTCAAGTTGTCGGCAATTATCTTGTCGTAGGTCAATTCATCGTACTTTTTCGCCTTCGGATTGGTCTTGGGATCGCTGTCGTATATACCGTCAACTGCTTTTAAACAAATCATTGCGTCGGCGTGAATCTCACAGGCTCTAAGTGACGCAGCAGTGTCCGTTGAAAAGTACGGCGCGCCTGTTCCGCCCACGAAAATGACCACTTTTTTCTCCTCTAAGTACTTCAATACATTGGGCAAAAAGTGTCTTTCTGCAAGTTTGTCTATTGCAAAAGAGGATACTACTTTGTTATCCACGCCCTGTGCCGCCAGTGCTTCGCCAAGCGCCAAACCGTTCATAACGGTAGCCAGCATTCCGATATTGTCGGCGTTAGCTCTATCCATAGTGTCAATCTCTCTGCCGCGCCAAATGTTGCCGCCGCCCACTACTATTGCAAGCTGAACTCCTGTTTGCCATATTTGCTTTAATTGCTTGGCTAACTCCACCGTGCTCGGTCCGCTTATACCCGACAAGCCGTCAGATAACGCCTCGCCGCTGATTTTGAGCAATATGCGTTTGTATTTAATCATTTCTACCTCTATATTTTCAATGAGTTTCAAAAAAGGGAACAAACTAAAAGCGTGTTCCCTTTCGTCTACTCATTACTTAATCTCTTTTAGTTGCTCTGCAATTTCATCAACGAAATTGTCAACGCGCTTTTCAATACCTTCGCCCATTTCGTAACGAACAAATCTGGTAACGGTAATGTCAGCGCCAACTTGTTTAGCGGCGTCAGCGATAACTTGCTTAATCGACAAAGCAGAGTCACGAACGTATTCTTGTTCAAGCAAGCAAACTTCCTTGTAATACTTGTGAATACGACCCTCTACCATCTTGCCGATAACTGCTTCGGGCTTGCCTTCGTTTCTAGCCTGAACGGTAAGAATTTCACGTTCAGCTTCAAGTTGAGATGCGTCTACGTCCTTGATGGAAACAACTTGGGGCTTGCTTGCTGCAATCTGCATGCAAAGGTTGAATGCAAGTTCTGCCAAATCTTCTTGCTTAGCGCTGCTTTCCAGTTCAGCAAGAACACCGATTTTGCCGCCCATATGAATGTAGCTGGCAATGAGTCCGCTCTTCTTGCCAAGTTCGAATTTAGCAAATCTGCGCAGAGAAATCTTCTCGCCGATAGCTGCCGTAGCTTCTGCAATAAGAACGTTAATAGTCTTACCGCAGTCTTTGCAATACACTTCTTCAAGCACTTGCTCAACCGTCGTAGCCTTTGAGGTAACGAGGTGTTTAGCAATGTTGTCTACGAGTTCGATAAATTGATCGCTTCTAGCAACGAAGTCGGTCTCACAGTTAACTTCAACTGCAACTGCCGTCTTTTTGTCGTCGGCTACAAGGCACTTTACAAGTCCTTCAGCGGCAACGCGGCTAGCCTTTTTAGCTGCAGACGCCATACCCTTCTCGCGAAGATACTTAACAGCCTCGTCAAAATTACCGTCGGTTTCTACGAGCGCCTTTTTGCAATCCATCATACCTACGCCTGTTTGTTCGCGCAGTCTCATTACGTCTTGGTTAGTGAAATTAGCCATTATTTATTCTCCTCCTCAACAACAGTTTCGGGTTCCGATACTTCTTCAACCTTATCGTCCTCTTCGGGAGCGGTCATTACGATGCCTTCCTTAGCTTCGATTACTGCACCTGCGATAATGGATGCGATAACCTTGATTGCGCCGATAGCGTCGTCGTTAGCGGGGATTACTACGTCAACTTGATCGGGGTCGCAGTTTGTGTCTACGATAGCCACGATAGGAATGTTCAATGCGTGAGCTTCTGCTACTGCGATTGCTTCCTTTTTGGGGTCTACGATGAAGATGCAACCGGGCATTCCGCGCATATCCTTGATACCGCCGAGGTTTGATTCCAGCTTATCGCGTTCTTCAAGCAACTTTGCAACTTCTTTCTTAGGCAAAACTTCCAGCTCGCCCAGCTTTTCCATTTGGTTGATTTGGTTCAAACGCTCAATACGGGACTTAATCGTCTTGTAGTTAGTGAGTGTGCCCCCCAACCAACGGTTGTTGATGTAGTACATTCCGCAACGCAAAGCTTCGGATTTGATAGCTTCTTGCGCTTGCTTTTTCGTTCCAACGAACAGAATCGGCTTACCTGCAGCGGCGATGTCACGTACGAATTGATAAGCAACCTCAGCCTGAGCTACTGTCTGTTGAAGGTCGATGATGTGTATATCGTTACGCTCAGCGTAGATATACTTCTTCATTTTGGGGTTCCATCTTCTGGTTTGGTGTCCGAAATGAACGCCGCTTTCCAAAAGCTGTTTCATTGATACAACTGCCATTTTTAGTTTCTCCTTTTTTGTTATTGTTTTTAACCTCTTTACACCGTCGTCTCTACACGCAACCGAGCGGCAAACTCGGCACAACGAATAAATCTTGCGCAAATGCGAATTAAACCTGATAAAGTATAGCACAAAGCGCTTTACTTTGCAACAAAATAAAGCGCTATATTTCATAATAATTAAAAAATCTTGTGTAATCATCTACGCATTACAATTTAACAGAAAACTTATTGCGTTTCAACACGCACAGCGCCGCGCAGACAATTACATCGAGCACAATCACGGGGAAAGCCACAGAGTAACCGATCAGGGAGAAGTCGTAACCTATTTGGCGGTAAAAGGATAAACCATCGCCCACTCTTGCCATTGAGTATAAGTCATACCTAACAAACTTTTCGTCAATGCGCGGAGGTGCCATGAAAGAAAGATCGGTGTCGTCACCCGCAAACCAAAAGTGGAATGGGTTGCCGATTTCCAACCAGTAGTACCTCGCGTTAAAGAAGGATAAATTGTCATCACCTGCCATATAACACCGAACGGCTTCAATGGAAAAAGTCACGTTGCCTGTTTCATAAGAGCCGTCCACGTACACTTCGATCATTTCGTTGTATATTGTGAAGGAAAACAAGTTGTAAACTGCGAAATACCCGTCGCCCAAATCAAATTCCTCGCCTATTTTGGCGGTTTTGGCAAGCTTGGACAGCTGTAAGTGCTTATACCCGTTGGGGGTTGCAATGGACTCGATGTATTCCACAAATTCGTCAACGTTGTCACTTTCATAAACTATGATATTTTCGAAAGGTCTAACAACGGTCAGCACCACCGCCAATATTACCGATAGCGTAAGCGGAATGGCGCCCCAAATGCCAACCTTTCCGAAATATTTTCTGTCCTTTTTGACTGACTGGCGATGCACCTCACTACCTAAATTTGTAACAGCGAGCACGTAAATGAGCCATGCCGTAACGAACAATGCAACGACTAACACACCAAATGCAACGCAGACAATAACGCTTTTAGTAAAAAAGTAGTAAACGTCCAACGCGCTACTGCTGTTTATCTTTACAACCAAATCAACTACCAACGTGATTGTAGCAACTGCGCTCGCGGCCGACAAGATGTAAAGACAGTTCGCCAATTTCTTGCGCAAAACAAGGCAATACAAGCCGTAATTATCCGTCGTATCGTCTACGGACAATTCCGCGCCTTTCCAAAATGCGAATAGAATTGACAGACAAATTGTTGTAGCCACAGCGCCGACAATCAGCACCACTCGCCACCACGGGAATCCTACCCATGAGATCTTTGTCGCCTCAATAAACGCACACGCTGCAGTAAGTACGAGTCCTGCGATGATGATACCCACCAAAATAGAACTCTGCATGGTAAAGCGCGCGATTTTGCTTTTGAGTATGCGCCTTTCAGACTTTTTTGTCAGTTCTACCTCGCTCTTCTCTTTGCGCTCGCCTGAAAGTATCTCGTCCACAGTCACACCGTAAAGTTCTGCAAGCGCAGGCAAGAGTAAAATATCGGGCAGAACGTTATTACATTCCCAACCTGAAAGCGTTCGGTTACTGATACCCAAACGGTCTGCAATTTCCTGCTGAGTGTAGCCGTTGGCTTTGCGTAGCGTCGCCAAGAATTCACCTATAGTTTGTTTCGCCATGATTTGCGCCTCCTAATACAATCTAATTCTACGTCGCTCGGACAAGAAAGGCAAGGCGAGATACTTGGATTTTGTCCGAATTACTTGGAATTTGAGCAAAAAATGAAGAAAGCCAAGGCATCTACCTTGGCTTAACGCTAATGCGTCTTACTTCTTGTCGTGATGATGGCAATCGCAATCGGGATCGTCACAATCGTCTTCCTCGCCCGTCACTTCCAAAAGTTGCTTGTACAAAAGGTCGTACAACTCATCCTCGATAGGCAAAAAATTGTAGAACGGCTCGCCGTCTTCCTCTACTTCTTGCAGCTCGAAAATTTCTACAATAGGATCCTCGTCATCCGCCTGTTGCAAGCAAACGAACTCCTTACCGTCGTGTTCAAGCGTAGTAATGTAATAGAAAGGAATATCGTTTCCATCCTCGTCTTGCAGTACAACAACGTCTTCGTCTACAGATTCGCAGCCGCAATCGCAGTCGTGCTCGTGTACGTCGTGCTTGTGGTCGCAACAGCAGTCACAGTTTTGTTTTTTCTTGTCAGCCATAGTTCTACCTCCCAAAATTATCTTTTTCTATCCAAATAGTTTTGCAAAATTATAGTCGCGGCGACTTTGTCAATCACCTTTTTTCGGTTTTCTCTTCTAACGTTACCTTCGATTAGCAACCGCTCGGCAGACAGAGTCGTAAAGCGTTCGTCAAGATATTCAATAGGAATAGCGCAGATTTCTTTGAGCGCATCGATAAAGTCACGTGTTTTTGCCGTTTGGTCGTTTTCTTGTCCCTTTAAGCCTAGCGGAAGGCCCGACACTATCAGTGTCACTTCTTTTTCCTTGGCAAGATTTGCAATATACTGCGCGTCTGTTTCCATAACGCCTTTGCGAGTGTATGTTTCCAAAGGATTTGCAATTATTCCCATCAAGTCGGAGACTGCAACACCGATACGCACGTCGCCGACGTCCAAAGCCATTATTCTCCCCATATAGAATGATTATAGCACAAATCCGTATAGAAAGACAGCTTTTTTGGCAACTTTTTCGCAAGACTTTTCATCGGCTATTATTATAACCCTAACGAAACATCTACCTCTAACAAAAAGACCACGTTTTCGCGCGGTCTATTTGTACAACGTTATTTTGAAAGATCTTTTACTTTCTTTTTGCCCTTGTTAAGCATTTGCTTGACCTGGGGAATTTCGCTCACAACCATTCCAACAGCCGCGCCAAGAGCCATTCCTATCAAAAGTTTCTTCATACTTTCCTCCATTAACGTTACTTGTCCTTAGTTTGAGACAAGTCACAGAAAATATGCACACAAAGAGTGACTGAAATAGCAAAATACGGGCAAAAACAGCCAAATTAGGCTAAAAATGCGTCATTCTAGAATACTATGTCTGAAATAGTATTACACATTTCGCACAATTACGGCATAGTCAACCGTTCTTAGCAACATATCGATTGACTAAGAATGCAAAACTGACCAATACGGCGCTTTATACATATTCAATTTTGGATTTGTCGGTTTTGATATTCTGTTTTTTAGCGCGATAGTCCTCTATCGCCTTCTTGATTGCCTCTTCTGCAAGAACAGAACAGTGAATTTTCTGCGGAGGTAGACCTTCCAACGCCTCTACTACTTTGGCGTTAGTCACTTTCAAAGCGTCCTCTACCGTCATACCGATAATCATTTGCGTAGCTGTCGAGCTTGTCGCTATCGCCGCCGCACAACCAAAGGTCTGGAATTTTGCATCGACGATAACGTCGTTCTCGATACGCAGAGTTATCTTCATTATATCTCCGCACGTAGCGTTGCCGACAGTACCCTCTCCGTCCGGATTTTCAATTTCACCGACGTTTTGGGGATTGGCAAAAGCGTCTAGAACCTTTTGATTATACATTGTATTTTCCTCCTGTTTTTACATTGAACAATGGCGACATTTCGCGCAATTTGGCTATCGTATCCTTCAATTTGTCTACCGTGTAATCTACTTCTTCAATCGTGTTGTCCTTGCCGAAAGAAAAGCGGATAGACCCGTGCGAGACCTCGATAGGCACGCCCATTGCAAGCAAAACGTGCGATGGGTCAAGACTTCCGCTACTGCACGCAGAGCCACTCGAAACGGCAATTCCGTTGAAATCCATCAGCATAAGTATTCCCTCCCCCTCGACGAACTCAAAGCTGAAATTTGCAATACTCGGCACACGGTGTTCTCTGTTTGCATTGAAACGTACGTAAGGGATTTCGTTCAAAACTCTTTCTACAAAGCGGTCGCGGAGCTTTTCGATATGCGCGTTATTGGCATCCATTTCCGCAACAGCAATTTCGAGAGCCTTCGCCATGCCCACTACTGCAGGGGTGTTGGTCGTGCCGCCTCGTTGCGAACGCTCCTGTCCACCGCCGCAAATCAGCTTGTCAATCTTTACACCGTTACGAATATATAACGCGCCAACGCCCTTTGGTCCGTAGAATTTATGTCCGGAAAGGGTCAACAAGTCTACGCCCAATTCTTTTACGTCAATTTTCAAGTAGGGCATCGCCTGCACGCAGTCGCTATGGAACAACGCGCCATGTTTGTGAGCAACCTCGGCAATCTCTCTTACGGGCTGAATTGTGCCCACTTCATTATTGACGTACATTACGGAAACCAACGTCGTATTTTCATCAATAGCATTTTCGAGGTCGGCAATGCTCACAAGTCCGGTACTGTCAACAGGTAGACGCGTAACTCTGAAGCCGTTCTTTTCCAACCAATCGGCAGCTGTTAGAACAGCGTGATGCTCTATCGATGAAATTATCACGTGATTGCCCTTGTTTTTCCTGTGCAACGCCACGCCTTTTAACGCCCAGTTGTCCGATTCCGTGCCACTTCCTGTAAAATACAGTTCGTTGGGTTGGCAACCGATAAGCTTAGCGACCGTTGCGCGAGCGTCAGCCACTGCCTTTGCAGTGTCTCTACCGAAACAGTGCTGACTGTCGGCGTTTCCGAACTCGTTTGTAAAATACGGCAGCATCGCCTCCACTACGCGCTTGTCGCAGGGTGTAGTTGCCGCGTGATCAACGTATACTCTCATAAATCGTCCTCTGCAAGTTGTTTTAGTGATACGGTATCAAGATAGGAATTGATATTGTCGTAAAGCTTGCCCCAAAGACTGCGCGCAACGCATTTGCCACTATTGGCGCAACCGCTGTGCAAGCAGTCAACTATTTCAAGATTGTCCTCTACCGCTCGCAATATGCGCCCAACGGACACGTTCTCGGGACTGGTGGTCAACTTATATCCGCCATTTGCTCCGCGTAGCGACTCTACTATATCAGCCTTTTTCATAAGGGCAATTATCTGTTCAAGATACTTTTCCGTAACTCCGGTGCTTTGAGACAGGCTCGCAACGTTTACAACAGTTCCGCTATCGTAATTCTTTGCAAGCTCCACCGCCACGTACAGACCGTATCTTGCCTTAGACGACATTTTCATACTTACAATTCCTACTAATTTACTATGATTAGTTTACTACTATTATAGTCACAAGTCAACCAAATTATATAATAATTACAAAAATCGCAAAACAAAAGCAGCGCGCCAGTCACGCACCGCCATAAACAGAGTTACTATTTGTAAAATGTACGCTAAATAGAAATTTACTTATTTGAGAGTGAGTCGTTATTTTTACAAACTAAAAGAAGCTTTTTATAGACATCTTCAATAGAATCATAGTTTTGATAATCGTCTTTAAAGATACTTTTTTCAATCGCTATAGATTTGCGAAAAACACTTACAAAAAATATTTTCTTTTTGAAATTTATATATATTGCTTTTTCGGGATGACTAATATCCTCTTTTTTTATATATCCTATTCGTAACGATTTTGCAAAATGGCGAGATATTTCATAATCAGTTTCATATTCTTTCAAATCAAAAAATACAGGAATAGTTTTTGTGTCAAAATCATGAATTATTGTAAGTATAGGATTTTTAATCATCACTCAACCTCTAAATTACTGTTTATCGTAGAAACTTACGATTTTATAGTCGTATGAATTTACAAGTTATTATATATAGTTTGCGCATTAAGGTAGTCGCTGGTAACGCCCGTGATATACGAGTCAAGTCGTTTTATACGATTCTCCGAGCGGACAGTCCAGACTTCCAGCGGTATTCCGTAACTTTTGCACCTATTAATTTGCCGTCTGGTAAGAAATGAATAGTTGGTATCTATGAACACGTCAACGTTCTTCGAGAGTTCCGACAGAAATATTAAATCACTCTTAGTAATAAATGTGGTCACCAGACCGAATCTATCATTGGTACGCAAATCGGCAAGCCAAGTGAGTACGTCTTTATCGCGAGAAATCCAAGTAACTGCGATGTTGACATTGTCGACTATCTCTGTCAAGTATTGTGCTTGCTCTAACGCTACTCCGCTCTTAACCTCAACGTAAGGGTGCAACTCCAACTCAACGCAGAGATAAATAAACTCTGCAAAGGTCGGTATTTTTTCGCCCGTGTACTCGTCGCTTTTCCAACTGCCGAAATCCAATTCCCGCACCTCGCTCAATGTTAAATTACCAATCTTTCCCTTGCCGTTAGACGTTCTGTTCACGGTTTCATCATGTAGCAACACCGCCTCGTTGTCCTTAGTAAAACGCACGTCACATTCCACCATATCAAAGCCCATATCCTTTGACATATGAAAAGCCACAAGGGTGTTTTCCGGCGCGTCGCCGTACCCCCTGTGGTTGATGGAATTGACAACTCTGTTGCGGTTTGCGCCAATGTTACTTTGGCAAGCAAACAAGGCAAAAAGAGTGCTTAAAAGTAAAAGCCCTACTAATACAATTCTTAATTTTTTCATAGCAAACTGCGCCCGCAAAATCCTTACGGACGCAAACAGTCTGGACTACTAAATCCTACAGATGAGCTTCAATCGCGTCGGTGAGTTCGTCCTCGTCGCACAATCCAACGATACGGTCGACAAGCTTTCCGTCCTTGAAGATGCAGATGTTGGGAATTGACACAACTTGGTATTGCTTTACAAGCTCGGGAGCTTTGTCGCAATTAACCTTACCGAATTTAACCTCAGGCAATTTTGCAGCTACTTCGTCAAGCACCGGCTCCAACAGACTGCAAGGTCCACACCAAGGCGCCCAAAAGTCCACGACTACTACGCCGTGACAGGTGAATTGATCAAAGTTAATTGATGCATCGGGATACTTACTCATGATTATTTTCTCCTTCTGTTTTGATTTCTTGTTTATCGTCCACAGTCGCCGCTATATTTTCGGCGGTTGCTGTTGGATTCTTGTGTATAATTCTAGTAATGACAGGCGTCTCCATCCACTTGTGTTTGCGAGCTTTGTCTATTATTGCAAGTACGGCAAACCCCAGAGCTAAGCCTGCAAAAAACAACAGAATTGCTAACCACTCCGCCCATTTTAGACCCAACGCCAGAAATAGCAACGCCAACGCAGGCGCAAGGGGAATGAAATACGCAATTAATGCAAATTTTGCGCTGTTACCTTCCGGAATGTCCAGCTCCACAGTGTCGCCGTCTGCCGCGCCAATTTCATTGCTCGCGAAAAAGTCTACGTGCTTTTGCTTCTCTGTCATGCCACATTTTCCGCAGGACGCGCAAGCGGAATTTCTCCCTACGCGCACCTGCGCGAAATTATCCTTTACTTTTAGCACTACGCCAAGCTCAGTCATGATGGTCTACGTCCTCGCACTTGATATAGAGCTCTTTGAGTTGCTTATCGTCGACGGTTGAGGGCGCATCTGACATCATACAACTAGCGTTTTGCATTTTGGGGAAAGCTATAACGTCTTTTATGTTGTTCGTATCAGTCAACACCATCACCAATCTATCTAAGCCGAACGCCAATCCGCCGTGAGGAGGCGTACCGTATTTGAAAGCGTCCACGAAGAACCCAAATCTATCGGCAATTTGTTCGTCGGTAAGTCCGATTGTCTCGAACATGAGCTTTTGCACTTCTCTGTTGTAGATACGCATACTGCCGCCGCCCATTTCGTCGCCGTTGATAACGACGTCGTACGCCTTTGCGCGAACGCGCGCGGGATCGGTCTTCATATACTCCAAATCTTCGTTCTTCGGACTAGTGAACGGGTGATGCATTGCCACGTAGCGTCCTTCTTCTTCCGAATACTCCAATAATGGGAAGTCAACAACCCACAGACAAGCAAATTCGCCTTCTTTAACAAGCCCGAATTTGCCAGCCAAGTGGCAACGGAGAGCGCCCAGCGACACTACAGCCGTTTGCCAGTTATCGTCGGCAACCATTAGAGCAATGTCGCCCTTCTGCATAGAAAGCGCGGTAGAAATGCCATTCAATTCCTCTTCGGAAACAGCCTTAGCGAAACTACATTTGATACCTTCCGCTCCCAGTCCGTACCAAGCGAGACCTTTCGCCTTGTAGGTCTTAACAAATTCCACAAGTTTGTCCAGGTCCTTACGGGAAAGGTTATCGCAACCATTCCTTAACACAATGGCACGTACCGTTCCGCCGTTATTCAGCGCATTACTAAACACTACGAATGAAGAATCCTTCACGGTTTCGTCAAGGCGTTGAATTTCCATTCCAAAACGAAGGTCAGGCTTGTCCGAACCGAAGCGATCCATACATTCTTGCCAAGGCATGCGCGGGAAACGCTTCGGCAACGTTACGCCACGGACTTCCTTGAACATTTTGCCAAGCAAGCCTTCCATAAGTTGCATTACGTCCTCTTCTTGGTCGACAAAACTCATTTCAAGGTCGATTTGAGTAAACTCAGGCTGGCGATTTGCGCGCAAATCCTCATCGCGGAAGCACTTGACGATTTGGAAGTATCTATCCATACCGCCAATCATCAAAAGTTGCTTGTACAGCTGTGGCGATTGGGGCAATGCGTAGAACGTGCCGGGGTGAACGCGGCTGGGCACGAGATAGTCTCTTGCTCCTTCGGGGGTTGATTTGCCGAGCATCGGCGTTTCAATCTCTATAAAGCCGTTTTTTGAAAGGTAATTTCTCGTAATTTGATATATTTTGCTACGTATAATGAGGTTTTGTTGCAATTTTTCGCGACGCAGGTCCAAATATCTGTATTTCAGGCGTAGCGCTTCGCTTGCGTTCTCTTCACCGATTGAAAACGGAGTAGTATCAGCCTCGGAAAGTATCTTCAACTGCTCGGCAACAAGCTCAATTTCACCTGTCTTCATATTGGGGTTTACGTTATTGCCCACGCGACGACGCACCTTGCCCGTAACCGATACGACGTATTCAAGCTTGATTGTGGAAGCCTTCTCAAGAAGACTTTGGTCGCACACGTCTGTATCAAATACTACTTGAACTATACCGCTCCTGTCGCGTAATTGCAAGAAAATCAGTCCGCCGAGGTCGCGTCTGCGATGTACCCAACCCATTAGAGTAATTTTTTTGCATTCGTGTTTAGTTGTAACCTCTCCGCACATTACTGTGCGGTGTTGTCCGTTTAATAATTCTGCCATCGTATATCTCCGTTATAAAACGTATTTCTTCAAATTGCGTGATTCCGTTTGAAAATTGCTTGCCACGTACGACTTATCAATTACCACCTTTTTAGGCTCGCTGTTTTCGTCAATATCGTAAGAAATGTCCTCAACAATATGCTCCATAATACTTTGAAGCCTGCGTGCGCCGATATCTTCCAAAGTGTTATTTTGGTCGTAGGCAACGTTTGCAATCTCTGCGATGCCGTCGTCGGTAAATTGCAAATCAATATTATCTACAGCAAGTAACTTCTTGTATTGCTCGGTGATGGCATTCTCGGGCACTGTCAAAATCTTGACAAAGTCGTCGACCTCCAAACTGTCTAACTCGACCAACACGGGGAAACGTCCTTGAAGTTCGGGAATAAGGTCGGAAACCTTGCTCACGTGAAACGCGCCACTAGCAATAAACAGAATATAGTCAGTCTTGATATTTCCGTACTTAGTCGATACCGTGCAACCCTCGACGATGGGCAAAATGTCACGTTGAACGCCTTCGCGGGACACGTCGGGACCATTTTGCGAGGATTTTCCTGCAATTTTGTCCATTTCGTCGATAAATATTACGCCGTCATTTTCAGCGCGCTTGATTGCCTCGCTTTCGACGCTATCAAGGTCAATCAACTTCTCACTTTCCTCAGCAGAGAATATTCTTAACGCCTCTTCTACCGTGACTGTACGTTTTTTCATCTTTTTGGGCAAAACGTCGCCGAAAATACTGCCGAGATTTATCTCACCGCCACCTGCTTGCAGCTCCACAGGCTTGGGGGTATCAACAACGGATATTTCCACCTGCATTTGATCCAGATTGTGCTTGGAAAGCTCATCCTTCAATGCTACCTTTGATATACCCTCGGGCAAGCTGTCGGGTTTTTTCAAAAGAATGTCCGCTATACGCTCAACTGCAATTTCGAAAGCTCTCGCTTCTACTTCCTTGTAACGTTCGTCTTTAACTAGACGAATGGAAACCTCGACGAGATCTCTAATCATGCTTTCAACGTCGCGACCGACGTAACCGACCTCGGTATATTTTGTAGCTTCTACCTTCAAAAATGGAGCTTTAACTAGCTTGGCAAGACGCCTTGCAATCTCCGTTTTTCCTACCCCAGTTGGTCCTTTCATGATAATATTCTTAGGTGTGATTTCCTCACGGTCGGCTTGCGAGAGCTTACTGCGGCGGTATCTGTTGCGCAACGCAATTGCCACAGCTTTTTTCGCATTGAATTGTCCTACGATATAGCGATCAAGCTCGCTTACAATTTGTTTAGGTGTCATGTTACGCCTCCTCGACCGTGATGTGACCGTTGGTGTAAACGCAAATTTCGCTTGCTATCTCCAATGAACGGCGAGCGATTTCCTTCGCGGAAAGCTTTGTGTTGCGTAGCAGAGCCTTAGCCGCCGCCAACGCGTAGTTGCCACCGCTACCTATCGCGCACACACCGTCGTCAGGCTCAATGACGTCGCCTGTGCCTGACAGCAACAAAATATTATCTTTATCTGCCACTATCATCATAGCTTCCAGCTTGCGCATGATGTTGTCTCTGCGCCACAGTTGGGCGACCTCTACTGCCGAACGAAGTAGGTTGCCACTGAATTTTTGTAGCATTTCTTCAAATTTTTCCGAAAGTATAAATGCGTCGGCGACCGTTCCTGCAAAACCGGTAATAATTCTTCCATCGTAAATACGGCGCACCTTGACGGCATTGCCCTTCATGATGACACTTTGACCTGCAGTGACCTGTCCGTCGCCCGCTACGGCAATCTGACCGTTGCGCTTGACCGCGCAAATCGTCGTGCCCTTAATTGAATCAGAATAAATCTCTGACATAATATACCTCCTTACAGGTTTTTGACTATTTTTTTCATTAATTCTATTGAACGCTTTGAATACTCAGCCTTTCTCTGAGACTTATCTCGTATATGCTCGGAGAGCGGTTCGAGAATTCCAAAGCTGCTGTTCATTGGTGAATAATCTCCAAAATCCGTTGATACGTGTTTACACAACGCGCCGGTAACCGTCTGCGGCGAGAACTCAATTGGCGGCTTGCCGCTGTAAATTCTATACGCCTGTATAGCTGCGATCAAGCCGCTAACGGTCGATTCCATATAGCCTTCCACTCCAGTTAATTGCCCTGCAAAAAACAACCTGGGGTGAGAAAAAAGCTGAAAATGTTCGTTTAGAAACTTGGGTGCATTGATAAACGTGTTGCGATGCATAACGCCGTAGCGTACGAATTCTGCGTCGCGTAATGCGGGGATCAAAGAGAACACACGTTTCTGTTCACCATACTTCAAATTGGTCTGAAATCCAACGAGATTGTACAGGGAACCTTGCTCATTTTCTTTACGTAATTGCAATACAGCGTAGGGCTTTTCGGCTTTTCGCTCATCGCGTAACCCCACAGGCTTTAACGGTCCGAAACGCATAGTGTCTGCGCCACGCTTTGCCATAACTTCAATGGGCATACACCCTTCAAAAACATTGTTTTCAAAGTCTTTCAGCGCGACAGTCTCGGCGGCAATAAGGTTCTCGTAAAAATACAGATACTCGTCCTTATTCATCGGACAGTTTATGTAGTCAGGCTCCCCCTTGCCGTAGCGACTTGCAATAAACGCACTGTCGAAGTCGATGCTATCTACCGTAACAATCGGCGCAACTGCATCGAAGAAATACAGGAATTCTTCACCGAAAAGGCGTCTGAATTCGGGTATTAGCGCGTCGTCAGTCAAAGGTCCTGTGGCAACAATCACGAAATCGTAGCCGTCGGTATCAAGGGAAGTTTCCACCGCGTTTACTCTGTGAAAATCAGAAAAGCTCTCCAAATAGCCTGTAATTTTTTGAGAAAACAAGTATCTATCGACAGCCAAAGCATTCCCCGCAGGCACTCGCGTCTCTTCAGCTATACGCACGACAATGCTGTCAAGAAGGCGCATTTCCGCTTTTAGCAGTCCGCTGGACGTATTGATATCGTCGCTTTTGAAGGAATTGGAGCACACCACTTCGCAAAGGGTATCTATATGATGAGCGGGAGAACGCTTCGTCGGTTTCATCTCGACAAGCGTCACGTCAACGCCGCGCTTCAAAAGCTGATACGCCGCTTCGCACCCTGCAAAGCCGCCACCGATAATCTTAGCTTTCACTTTCACCGCCGTCATAGTCACAGTCCTTGTTGGAGCAACGCACTACCTTTGCGCCCTTGCTCGTCTTGAATATCAGATGCGTGCCACACTTTGGACAAAGTTTGCCTGTAGGCACGTCCCAAGAAACAAAATCACAGTTGGGATATCCCGTGCAACCGTAGAAGATTGTCCCTTTCCTGGAAACGCGTTTCACTACGTCTTTTCCGCACTTAGGACATTTTGCCACCGTTTCCGTAATAGGTTTGGTGTTGCGACATTGCGGATAATTACTGCACGCAAGGTACTTGCCGAACTTTCCCTGACGTTCGAGCATTCTAGATCCGCACACTTCGCAGACGACGTCCGTCACCTTAGGCGGCTCTTTTTCCTTGAGACTCTTGATATTGGAGCAATTTGGATAGTTACTGCACGCCAGATACTTACCGTATCTGCCCATACGAATAATCATGTGTGAGCCGCACTTATCGCAAATTACATCGGAAACCTCTTCTTGCAAAGCAATCTTACGACCGTGCATAGCCGTGTCAACCTCTTTAAGCATGGGCTTGTAAAAGCTGTCAACAACCTCATACCAAGGCTCGCCGTTGTCCTCGATAGCGTCCAGTCTGTCTTCCATTTCCGCAGTAAACTTGATATCTACCACTTCCGCGAAGTACTGTTCAAGATACTCTGTAACCTGAATGCCAAGATTACTGGAAACAAGAGATTTGCCGTCCTTGGTTATATATTCACGCTTATACAGCGTCTGCATTATACTGGCGTAGGTACTGGGGCGGCCGATGCCCTTCTCTTCCATCGCTTTGATTATGCTAGCCTCGGTATAACGCGCAGGCGGTTTGGTGAAGCGTTGTTCGCTGTTGAGCTTGACAAGATTCAATTTGTCGCCAACTTCAAGGGGCGGCAAAACGGTATTGGTTTCGCCTTCCTCGTCCTTGTCTTTGTTTTTTTGCTCGGCATAAATTGCCAAAAATCCGTCAAACAGTTGTGTTTTGCCTGTAGCTGTCAAGGTATAATTGCCACATGCGACGGCTACGCTTACGCTATTGAAAGTCGCGTTAGTTGCCTGACTTGCAAGAAAACGCTCGTAGATTAGCTTATAAAGGGCGTATTGATTGCGGTTGATTTTGTCCTTCAACGACTCCGGAGTCAAATCAAGGTTAATGGGTCGTATTGCTTCGTGCGCGTCCTGCGCTTGCTTCTTCGTAGCGTAAAAATTGGGCTTCGAGGGCAAATATTCGCCACCGTAACGCTTTGCAATATGCTCGCGAGCTTGCACTATCGCGTCATTGGATACACGCACCGAGTCTGTACGAATGTACGTCACCAATGCAACGTGTCCCATACCTGGAATGTCAATTCCTTCATAGAGTTGTTGCGCAACAGACATTGCCGTAGCGCTGGACATACGCAGTTTGTTAACTGCATCCTGTTGCATTGTACTGGTAATAAAGGGAGGTTGCGGCTTGGTTTGTGTCACAGACTTTTTGACAGCGGACACGATATAGTCGTTGCCATTCAAGGTTTGCAAAGCCGCATCACATTGCTCCTTGTTCTTGATTTTAATCTTTTTACCGTCTTTTTCCGTAAGCGACACACTAAACTGAGGCTTCTTCGAAGGCTTTTCAAGTGACGCTGAAACAGTCCAATATTCTTCAGGTTTAAATTTCTGTATTTCCTTCTCACGGTCAACGATAATCCGCAAAGCCGCCGACTGAACGCGACCTGCAGACAGCTTGTTGCGAATTTTTTTGCACAAAACAGGCGATAGCGTATAACCGACGAGGCGGTCCAACACTCGTCTAGCCTGCTGAGCATCCACAAGTCCCTTGTTGATATAGTCGGGGTTCTGAATTGCGGCGTTTACGGCTTTTCTCGATATTTCGTTGAACATTATGCGGTTTTTTTCGTTAGGATTCAAGCCCAACGCGCATTGCAAGTGATAAGAGATAGCTTCGCCCTCGCGGTCCGGGTCGGTTGCAAGATACACTTGCTCAGCTTTCGCGACTTCCTTTTTCAGTCGCTCTATAGTTTCTTTCTGTTCGGGACTGCGAGCTTCCAAAGACGGCTCGTAGTTCTTATCAAAGTCAATTCCCATCGTCTTATCAGGCAAGTCCCAAATGTGTCCGCGGGAGGCGTCGACCTTGTAGTCCGCGCCCAAATACTTACCTATCGTTTTTGCCTTTGCCGGTGATTCGACAATTACAAGTTTCATTCAATTCCTCCATACAACCGGTAACAATTACCGGGCAACTTAGCAATTATACTCCTTAATTCCAGATTTGCCAACAAAAAATTCAAGTTGGCAGGCGGTATACCTGTCTCTTGCACAAGTTGATCGAAAGTCAACTGCCCGAGAGATAACGCGCTGACCACCTGTTGTTCTTCTATGCTTATCTGGTAAGTGGCTTTTTGGGCGTCAATTCTATCCAATCCGTAATAATCCACAATGTCTCGCGGCGTAGTGACGCACGCGCCTTGCATACTTTTTATGAGCCTATTACTTCCTATGTAGCCTTGGTCGTAAATTTCGCCAGGTACGACGAATACGTCTCTGCCCTGCTGCAACGCGCATTCCACCGTCGAATTTGTTCCACTTTTTGCGGCGGCCTGACACACTAACAAACCTTTACTAAGTCCCGATACAAGCCTATTTCTGTGCGGAAAACGATACGCAAGGGGCACAGCGTTCATTCCGTATTCGGATATTAGCAGACCACCACTCAATAAGATTCTATCTGCCAAGCCTTGATTTGCCGACGGATATACGTTGATAAGTCCACCGCCAAGAACCGCAATAGTATTTCCTCCCTCGTTGAGGGTAGTTTCGTGCGCTACTGCGTCCACACCGTAAGCAAGACCGCTGACTATCGTAAAGTATTCAGACAGTACTGTAACAAAATCACGTGTTACGCGCTTGCCGTAAGAAGTAATCTTGCGTGTGCCAACGACTCCAAGACTATCGGTTGAGAGGAGCTTGGCGTTGCCTCTGCAAAATAACACATAGGGCATGTCATCAATGTTGCGTAACGATTCGGGAAAGGCATCGGAAAAACACGTTACCGCAAACACTTTATGCTTGTCCATGTCGGCAATCAGTTCGTCGTATGCCTTGCGCTTTAGCGCGGCGTTAACTCCACTGTAATTGTCTCCAAGAATTTGGCGTGCAATGCTACTGTCGGAAAAATTGCCAACAAGGTTCTCTACGCTGTCGAAACTATTCCACAACTGAACGAATTTGGCGTTAGATACACCGCTGTTGCCGAATAATATACATATTTTTTCTGCTAAAGAATACATTTTATACTCTGTACTTTCTGTCTAACGATCTGAATTGGAGCGACTCAGCAACGTGCTTGACAGTAATATTTTCCGAGCCGTCGAGGTCGGCAATAGTGCGCGCCACCTTCAATATTCTGTTGTACGCGCGCGCCGTTAGATGTAACATTTCAAATGAATCTTTAAGCATATTTACACTTTGTTGATCCAATTTGCAATATTTCTTAATGTCACCTGACGTCATTTGCGCGTTACACCGTCTGCCGTGTTTTGACAGGCGAGCAAGCTGAATATCCCTTGCTTTGTTTACTCTTTCGCGAATTTTAAACGAAGATTCCGCGAACGCATCCTCTTGCAACTCGTCGTAGGTCACATTGTCGACTTCAATCTGAATGTCTATCCTGTCGAGCAAAGGTCCTGACAGCTTGCTTAAGTATCTGTGTATTTGCGACGCCGTACACCTACATTCTGCTGTCGCACTGCCGTAGTTGCCACACGGACAAGGGTTCATGCTGGCAATCAGCATAAAGTCAGCCGGGTAAGTAACAGACAGTGCGTTGCGAGCCACAGTTATGGTACCGTCTTCAAGTGGTTGTCGCAATGTTTCCAACGTCTGCCTGCTATATTCGGGCAACTCGTCCAGAAACAGTACGCCATTGTGCGCCAAACTAATTTCACCTGGGCGCGCCTTGTTGCCACCACCTGTCAACGCCACTGTTGTCGAGCTATGATGCGGTGTGCGGAAGGGTCGCTCATAAATAAAGCCGTCAAGAGTACCCGAAACGCTGTGAATTTTGGCAACCTCCAATGCCTCATCGAAGGTTAGGCTAGGCATAATGGACGGAACAGCTCTTGCAAGCATGGTTTTGCCCGCACCGGGAGGTCCCACCATGATAATATTGTGTCCGCCCGCAACTGCAATCTCCATGGCACGCTTTGCTGCATACTGACCTTTGATATACTTGAAGTCATTGTCACTGTGGTTAACTTCAACATCCAGTTTCCAACTGCGTATAGGCAGAGGTTCGAGTTCCGTCTGGGAAGTGAGGAATTCCACAGCTTGCTGCAATGTTTCCACTGCGTAAATTTCCGCGCCCTCGATAAACACCGCTTCGCTGGCGTTTTCCTTAGGCACGACAAAGACCTTTTCGCCCTGCTGAACGGCTGTGATTAGCATTGGGAGAAGACCGTTGACCTTACGCACCTCGCCGTTTAGCGACAGCTCCCCAAGTACAATCGCACTTTTAAGCGTTTCGTAGGGAATCTGTTTGCTCGCGGCAAGCATTCCGATAGCGATGGGCAAGTCGTAAAGGCTTCCTTCCTTTTTGATATCGGCGGGAGCAAGATTGATGACCACAGAAGCTACAGGATATTTGTAGCCACTGTTTTTCATTGCCGAGCGCACACGCTCCTTAGATTCCTTGACTGCCGTATCCGCCAAGCCGACTATATCGTATGATGGCATTCCCGGGTGCATATCTATTTCCGCCTGAACAGGAAAGCCGTCTAACCCTTTTAGCCCGAAACTTTTGATAAGCGCAAGCATGATTTTCTCCAGTGTAAAATTTCTTACGTAGTGCCGTGCGATTGCCTGTTTTAACAACTTCAACCGAACGCATAAATATATAGCAATTTATAGTATAACTTATACGGCTGCAAATTAGCAATAGTTTTTAACCAAAAAAAAGAGAAGTTTGGACGCAATTTTTGCAACAAAAAAGCAACCCGAAGGTTGCTTTGATTGCTTCTGGATTACTTAGAGGACTTAACCTTTGCAGCTTTACCGGTACGTTCACGCAAGTAATAAAGCTTAGCGCGTCTAACTTCGCCCTTGCGGACTACTACGATGCTCTCAATCTTGGGGCTGTGTACAGGAAAGGTTCTCTCCACGCCGATACCGGAAGAAATGCGGCGAACGGTGAAAGTTTCACGAAGACCGCCGTGTTTACGAGCGATTACGATTCCTTCGTAAGCCTGGATTCTTTCCTTGTTACCTTCGATAACCTTGAAGTTAACGCGTACAGTGTCGCCTACGTTAAACTCTGCAACTTCTCTAAGAGATTCTGCTTCAATTTGCTTGATGATGTCCATTTGACTTTTCCTCCAAAATATTTTTGTTAACTAAGCGTTCATTCGCCAGTAAGCCAGAGGACCGCCCGAAGTCACTGATATATTCTAACATACAGTGTAAAAATTCGCAACTGATTAAACTCAATTTTAAATTTTTTTTAGAAAGTTTCGCTCAAAATTGCCTGAATTTTCAAATTTTAAGCTAAAAAACACATTTCTAGAATACTATGCCTGAAATAGTAATCTATATTCTGGCGTTTTCCGTTATAGTTAAATGTTTGGAGAGACTACGGCCGAAAAGCATCTACCAAATGATTGACGTGTCCTGCGAGAAGCTCCACCACGTCAAACCGTACAGGGAAGCCTGTTCTCTTGTTTTTGTAGAGCCAATACTCGGCAACCTTGACGATTGTCTTTTGCTTTCGCCAATCCACAGCCTCACGCGGTAAACCGAAAGCAGTATCTTTGCGGGACTTAACCTCAATAAAAACCACAAACTCACCGTCCCATGCCACTACGTCTATTTCGCCCATTTTACAGGAATAGTTTCTATCTAAAATTATGTAGCCTTGCGTTTTCAAATAATCAATGGCAGAGTCCTCTCCGCGCCGTCCCACTATTCTCGTATTCATAATTCAACAAAATGCCCGATAAAGGTGCGTCTGTGAATCTCACACGGACCGTACGTTTTCAAAAGCCGAATGTGCTCTGCAGTACCGTAGCCTTTGTGCTTTGCAAAGTTATATTGCGGATATTGCTTGTCATATTCAAGCATAAGTCTGTCACGCGTGACCTTAGCCACGATACTTGCCGCTGCAATACTGTAGCTTAGCGCGTCGCCGTGCATAATGGACAAGGTGGGAACCATAGCATCAAGCTTGACTGCGTCTATCAGAACTCTGTCAACATGTCTAAAGCCATTAATGCATTGAATCATACCGCTTTTTGTGGCGTTAAGAATATTATCGCGGTCAATCGTTAGGTGATCCACTATTGCGACCTGAACGTCGACAGCTTTCTCAATAATTTGGTCGTACAACGCGTCACGTTTCTTGGCAGAAAGCTTTTTGCTGTCGTTTACGCCGTCAATAATGTTCTTCTCATCTAACGGCATAATTACCCCTGCCACCACGACAGGACCTGCAAGCGGTCCTCTGCCCGCCTCATCTATTCCCGCAATAAATTTATCGCCGTTTTCCAAAAATTGTCTTTCGTATTCTAACATTTTTCTTTTTATGGGGTGTCGAACGTAATTTTGCCGATTTTTCCTTTGCGGAAATCGTCTAATATTGCTTTTGCGCAACGTTCGCTATCTATTTCGCCACCGCGCAGTAAAAATCCGCGCTTTACGGCAATTTCTTCAAAAATTTCCGTCGAATTTTTGCCTTCAATTTGCACCTTGAACCGTTCTTCGACACAATTCGGATACAATTCGATCAGTTGCTCGATAAGCATTGCCGCAACTTCGCACAAATCCACCACGTCGTCCTTGATACTGCCAATAAAGCACAGTCTGGATGCCACTTTGTCGTCGTCAAACTTCGGCCAAAGGGTGCCCGGAGTGTCTAGTAGCTCCAATCCTGATTGCAAACGCACCCATTGTTTGCCCTTTGTTACGCCTGGCTTATCACCTGTCACAGTCGCGCGCCTGCCCGACAAGCAGTTGATAATAGTCGACTTGCCACAGTTCGGCACACCTATTATCAAACAGCGAATAGGCTTAAATATACCCTTTGTCTTGTGTTTCGCGCGAAGATCCGCGGTAATCTCGGCGAACGCTTTGGAAATCTTACCCGCCTCTGCAGATGCCGTAGCTGTAACCTTCACGTAAGGCATCGAGTTTTCCGCAAAGTATCTACACCAGGCGTCCACTCTAATTGGATCTGCGAGGTCGCATTTATTCAGTATAAAAACGCAAGGTTTATTTCCGACGATTTTTTGAAAGCTGGGATTAAAGCATGATGCAGGGGCGCGCGCGTCGAGAACGTAGCCTATCGCATCTACGATTTTTACGTTCTCTTCCATCATGCGCAGAGCCTTCGTCATGTGCCCAGGAAACCATTGAATATTCATTTGTCCTCCAACAAATCGGGGCGATTCTTGCGCGTTATTTCCAGCGACTTTTCGTGGCGCCACTTCTTGATATTTGCGTGGTGACCGCTGATAAGAACCTCCGGCACCTCTACCCCCAGAAAATTTTGCGGGCGAGTATATTGCGGATACTCCAACAGAGGTTGAGAAAAAGATTCGTCAACGGTAGATTCACAGTTGCCCAAAACGTCCGGAACGTACCGTAAAACGCTGTCAATCAACGCCATTGCGGGGATTTCGCCACCCGACAAAACGTAGTCACCAATGGAAAGTTCCATGTCAATATCCATATCGAGCACGCGTTGGTCTACGCCTTCGTAGTGTCCGCACAAAATCAGCAAATTGTCTTTTTCAGATAATTCTTTAACCAAAGATTGATTGAGAACTCTGCCACGCGGAGACATAAATATGCGTAGAGATTTATGCTCAGGATCGACCGCGGCAATGCAATCGTGAATGGGTTGCGGTGTCATTACCATACCTGCCCCACCGCCAAAAGGCGTGTCGTCACACTTCTTATGCTTGTCCGCAGAGTAATCTCGAATATTGTGGCAATTTAGCGAATACAGTCCCTTTTCACGCGCTTTGCCGGCAAGAGATGCGTTCAAGGCGTCAAACATTTCGGGAAATAACGTCAATACGTCAATCTTCATACACTGCCACCTCGTCAAATCTCTTGCTGTCAAGCGTTATCTGCTTTGCTTGAATATTTACGCTCAAAATGAGGTTCTTCAGAAACGGAAACAAAGTTTCACCGCAATCCCCATCGCACACAAAGACGTCAGCCGCGCCGTTTTGCAAAATTTCTTTAACGGAGCCAACACATTTACCGTTATCAAGCGTAACTACACATCCAACCAGGTCGTCGATAAAATACTTACCTTCGTCTACCGCCACGCATTCTTTATCAGCATATACCGTCCAATTGCGCAACACCTCTGCGGCATTTCTATCGGCAATACCGTCCAATAAAACGTAGCAAAACGCGCCGTCTGCGCGGAAATGCGTGACGGTGTACGTTTTTGAACCGATATAAAATTGTTTGACGGTCTTTAGCATCGCAGCGTCATCGACGTAGCACGCTAATTTTACTTCGCCTTTGATGCCCTGGGCTTTGAGCACTTTGCCAATTTCTATTTTCATGTCAATGCAAAATTTGCCACAAGTCTATTCTTGTGGCAAAGTGTTGGACTAGCGAACTAGTCCTCTATCTCGATATTGTATCTTTTGCCGTTTCTTACGCCGACGGATTTTGCAAGAGTGCGGATTGCCATAGCAATCTTACCCTGTTTGCCGATAACCTTACCTACGTCACCTTCTGCAACGCGAATAGTAACCGTTTCCACACCGTCAGCTTCTGCGCTTGTCACGTTGATTGCATCTTTGTCGTCAACAAGCTGTTCAACTATGTAACGTACAAGTTCTACCATGATAGCCTCAACTCATTACGCTTTGGGCGCTTTCTTGGCTTCGAGAATACCATCGCGAACGAGCAATGTGCGAACGGTTTCGGTAGGTTGAACGCCACAAGAAATCCACTTCTTAGCCTTTTCTACGTCAAGGTGAACTTCGTCGTTTAGGGGGTTGTAGGTGCCGATAAGGTCAACGTATTGTCCGTCGCGAGCCTTGTGAGAGTCGATTACCACAACACGGTAGAAAGGACTTTTCTTGTCGCCCATTCTTGTCAATCTCATTTTTACTGCCATTTTTTTGTTCCTCCAAAGTATTTTAATTTATTTTTTTTGTATTAGAATGGCAAGCGTTTGGATTTTGCCATTTTCTTCATTAAGTCGCGCGATTGCTCGTACTGTTTAATCAATCTGTTGACGTCCTGCACCTGCAAGCCGCATCCCGCGGCAATGCGTTTTCTTCTAGAATAGTTGAGAATCTTGGGGTTTGAACGTTCTTCCTTAGTCATAGACTGAATTATAGCCTTGTTACGCTTTAACTGCGTTTCATCGACCTTTTTGTCACCAAGCTTCATGCGACTCGCCCCCGGTATCATGCCCACGAGGTCGTTTAAGTCGCCCATTTTGGCAACTTGTTCGAACTGCTCAAGAAAGTCATTCAGGTCGAATGACGCATCCTTGATTTTCTTCGCCATTTTTAAGGCTTGCTCTTCGTCGATAGCCGTCTGCGCCTTCTCGATAAGAGTCAGAACGTCACCCATACCGAGAATTCGCGACGCCATTCTGTCGGGATGGAAGGGTTCGACATCTTCCGTTTTCTCACCGGTACCAACGAATTTGATTGGCTTGCCTGTGACTGCCTTGATAGATAGCGTTGCGCCACCGCGAGTGTCGCCGTCCAGCTTTGTCATGATTACGCCGCTAATATCCAACGCCTCGTCAAATGTCTTTGCAACGTTTACTGCGTCCTGACCTGTCATAGAGTCCACGACGAGCAATGTCTCAAATACGTTCACTGCTTTTTTGATGGACTTCAACTCGTCCATAAGCTCTTCGTTTATGTGCAGTCGACCTGCAGTGTCGATAATAACTGTATCGAAACCGTTCTTTTCTGCGTGCTTGACGGCGGCAACGGCAATCTTGGTCGGGTTACCCTGACCCATTTCGAAAAAGCCCGCCTTCGCCTTGCCTGCCACTATTTCCAACTGTCTGATAGCGGCGGGTCTATACACGTCGTCGGCGCAGAGAAGAACCTTTTTGCCCTGCTTTTGCAGATAAGCCGCAAGTTTGCCGCACATTGTAGTTTTACCTGCGCCTTGCAAACCGCACATCATAATAATTGTGGGCAATTTCGGCGAAACGCCTAATTTGCTTTGCGTAGAACCCAACAGTTCTATTAATTGCTCGTTGACAATTTTGATAACTTGCTGACCAGGGGTGAGGCTTTTTAGTATTTCTTCGCCTACGGCAAGCTCCGTCACCTTGTTGATAAAGTCCTTTGCAACGGCGAAGTTGACGTCGGCTTCAAGCAACGCTACACGCACCTCGCGCATAGCCTGCTTAATTTCCAGCTCTGTCAATGCACCACGGTTCCGAAGTTTACTAAAAACGTGGTTTAATCTGTCTGTTAAATTAGCAAATGCAGCCAAAGTCTACTCCTTTGAAACGTACCGT
>JAFLVL010000017.1 GCA_022508325.1 Clostridiales bacterium
GGGGACTTAGGTGCTGCGCAATGCGCCCCAGCCGAACACCCTCGGCTGCATAAGAGATTTCCTCTAAGATACTTTTAGGCGCCACACCCGAACGCCGGGGATTGTCGCGCGCACCCACTTGTAATATTTGTAAATGTATGATACAATGTGCACATGAACACAGAAATTACGACAACGGAACAACTACTTGACAGTAAGGGCAATTTGCAAAGATGCGGTTACGCCCGTCATTTCAACTTTATTTTAGACAAAAAGCAGGCTAAGTTGCCCTCTTTGAAGCTGAAAGAATGGGACTTTTATCAAGTACACTTTGACGAAAGGTACGTTCTCCAACTCACCGTCGGACACGTGTCCTACGCAATGCAGATTTCGGCGACGCTACTCGACTTGACTACAGGGCAAAAGCGCGAAGTGGGGCTGATAAAGCCTTGTACTCGCGCATTTCGCAACGCCATGCCAACCAATCCCGAAGTTGCGAATAAGATAAGCTACGAAGGCAAAAATTTGCACGTTTTGTTGGAAACGACGGACAAGTATCGTATACTGTGCCTCACCGCAACAGACTTTTACGGCATAAAAGCAGAGATTAGACTAATGTTTACAAACGTCAGCAAAGCCAAAGATAAGATGGTGATTGCCACACCCTTTGCAAAAAAACGGCGTTGGTATCTCAACTATAAAGAAAATTGCTTCGTCGTCAACGGCAACGCGCGTATTGAGGACGTAAGCTACGACATCAAGAACGGATTCGGTCTGATAGATTGGGGTAGGGGCGTTTGGCCGTACCGTCACAGTTGGGTCTGGGGCAACGGCGGCACTAAGGTCAATGGCAAACATTTTGGATTCAATATCGGTTGGGGCTTTGGCAACACCGAGGCTGCCACCGAGAACATGTTTTTTTACGATAACAAGGCGTATAAGTTGGGTGAAGTCAGAGAAATTGCCGTTGGAGACAATTTCCGTTACGTAGACGACAGCGGACGGTTTGAATTCGACGTTGAAACGATTTTTGATAACCACACCAAAACGAAACTTTTGTGGGTAAATAACGAATGTCATCAGCGTTTTGGCGTATGGCGCGGCAGAGTAAAGCTTGACGACGGCAAGGTGCTGGAGATTCCGCCCTTCACCGCCTTTTGCGAACACGCGCGCAACCGTTGGTAATAGGCTCGGGTATTCGTCTTGGAGCCTAGCGCTCTGCTACGCTACACGATGTCTCCAATCCGAACACCTTTGCCAGCATAAGAATTTAACCTAAATATTCGCAGTAAGTATCTTGCTTGCTGTAAAAACGAAAAAGCTCCCTTTATTGGGGAGTTTTTTCTACGCAATATTTGCGCTTAGTCGCTTCGCCGCCGCGAAGGTAGCGCTCCGCCCAGTTGCCGTCTAGGGCCGCGGATACGCGTTCATACCTTTCCTTGTCTAAGAGAGGCAGTCGCTCGCTCAGATCCTTATGCGCGGTGGACTTGCTCACACAATAGACTTGTGCAACCTCGCGTATCGTTGAGCCGTGCTCGAGTAGGTAGTCGGCAATCTCTATTACGCGCTCGGCAATATATTCTTTCATTTATTTGCTCCAATAGCTGTTTTATTAAATGCGCAACTCGTGCAAAATATGTCAAATTTTGTGCAAAATTAGCGTAATGTACGGCACGCTTTTTTTGTCTAAACTCTCTTTACAAACGCGTAAAAAGATGGTATGATAATTAAAGCAATAAAATATTGCATTAAAGGAGATTTACTATGAAAAAATGGGTTTGCACAGTATGCGGCTACGTTCACGAAGGAGAGGAAGCTCCCGAGTTGTGTCCTCTTTGCGGAGTTGGCGCAGAAATGTTTGAAGCGCAAGAAGACTAATTTACGTTAAAGGAGAGAATTATTATGAAATTTGTATGTTCAGTATGCGGCTACGTTCACGAAGGCAATGAAGCCCCCGACAAATGCCCCCAATGCAAGGCTCCGAAGTCCAAGTTTGTAGCTCAAGCGGCAGATTTGAGCTGGGCCGCAGAGCACGTAGTAGGCGTAGCTAAGGGCGTACCCCAAGATATTATCGACGACCTCAGAATGAACTTCAACGGCGAATGCAGTGAAGTTGGTATGTACCTTGCAATGGCGCGCGTTGCGTTCAGAGAAGGCTACCCCGAGATTGGTCTGTATTGGGAGAAGGCGGCTTACGAAGAGGCAGAGCACGCGGCAAAGTTTGCCGAGCTTCTTGGCGAAGTAGTTTCCGACAGCACGGCGGAGAATTTGAGAGTTCGTATCGAAGCGGAGAACGGCGCAACTATGGGCAAGACGCAACTTGCTAAGCGCGCGAAAGAACTTGGTTTGGATGCAATCCACGACACCGTCCACGAAATGGCTCGCGACGAAGCCCGTCACGGCAAAGCTTTCTTGGGACTGTACAACCGTTATTTCAAAAAATAATCGCTACAACAAAATAATATTGACAAAAAAAACACTCCTACCTACAATGGGTAAGAGTGTTTTTATATTAATTGGAACTTTTAGTCCGCCAAGCCCAGTAGGTAATCAACCGTCACATCAAAAAAACGCGCAAAATCGGCAAGTAGTGCAAGTGGTGGTTCTCGTTGCTCTTTTTCGTAGTGAAGATAGGTCACACTGTTGATTTGCAACTTGTCAGCAAGTTGTTTTTGCGTTAGCCCCATTTCTTCTCTCAATTCCTTTAACCGTTGTCCTAAAATAGTTTTCATCTTTATTGACATATTACCATTTTGGTAGTATAATAAAACTAAAACTACCAATTTGGTAGTTATAGTTTTAGGGCAAAGGTGGAATGTACTATTGGAGTGCGTTCCGCAAGGGGCGCACTTTTTTATTGCCCCGAAGAACTACGGAATTAACGCAAATGCGCTAATGATAAATTATTTGGGAGGATTTAGAGATGTTTAAAAGAAATGACAAGGCACTACTGACATCAAGAATAATCATTATGGTGGCTATCGGAATTATTGCAGTTCTGTCGCTTGTTGCAGGGATTCTGCTTGCAGTAGATAACGAATCGGGCGTGTATATTTTAGTTACCTTTGCTGGTTGGTTTTTATGTTGGATAATGTGGGTTTTTGCAAGGCTCTATTTGTCTTATCTAGTTGATATAAAGCTGATTCGCAATAAGCTTTATGGGAAAAATAACGACGTTTTAGATGTGTTTTTAAAGGCTAAGGAAGAGAGAAGTGATAGCCCTGTAATACAAGAGAAAAAGAAAGTGGTTAATGCTGAATTAGAACATTTACAACAGCTGTTACATTCAGGCGTAATCACCCTTGAAGAATACGAAAATCGCAAAGAAGAATTAACAAAGGGGAATTAAATTATGGCTAAACAAATTCAAGATGAGATAATTTCTTCGGAAATTATTCTTTACCCTGTAAATGTTACGAAATGGGAAATTTGTAAAGTAAACGACATTGACAAATATTATGCAAAGATTTATTTTCGAAAGACTGACAATTCTGTAAAGGAGTTCTCAATAGACATCAATTGTTACTCTGAATCGGGTGAAAAGATTGACGTCCAATCGAATATCAGTATAACGGAAATCAATGAAAAAGCTGATGAGTTTTTTAAGATTATTCCGTTGAATGGTAAGGTTGAGCAACTAAATATCAGCATAATAAATTGTACGGAAGATGTTCCTAAAACGCAAAATAAACTTGTAAAAGGAATAGGCGTGTATGAACTTATTGCATATATCATTTCAGCCATTACGGTACTGTTTTATGTGTTTGTAACGCCTTTTTGGTATGGAATTTTCCCCACATTAATACTAATGATAATTTCAGCTTGTTCCGTTGGTATATTGGTATATTTGCTAATCAAGAAAAAGATGAATAGCATTATGCAGATTATTTTATCAATTATGGCAGTCTTATTGATAATTTCACTAAGAGCATTGATTTAAATAAAGGGGAACTATGTATATGCCCGAACAAATTCAAGATGAAATAATAAATTTTGAAGATTTCAACGAATATAATATATCTTATCCTGTAATTATTACACGGTGGGAAATAAAACAGGTGAGGAGCTTAAACAAACAATATCTTCAAGTGTATTTTCAAAAGATTAGTGATACTGTAAAGGCATTTAAATTCAATGTAAAGTGTTATTCTGCCTTTGGGGAAGTAGTAGAAGATATTGCCGACGTTTCTATACAAGAAGTTAACAAGAAAAATACTCAATTTTCCGAAATTGTTCCACTCAAAACAGAAATAAGGAAAGTTGAAATAAATTTGAAACAATGCTTATTACTTGATGATTCTGTCGTTGAGCCGAAAGGCAGACAAATCGCAATCAACAATTTTAAACTCTTTGATGAAGAAAACGCAGAGGCAGGTAAGAGATTATTGCCAAGTGCCAAAGGATTTCCTGTTGACAATCTAAGCCATTGGTATTGTGCCTGTGGGGCGTTACATAGTGCCGAAATGCAAGAGTGTGGAAACTGTCATAAAAGTAAGCAAGAAATATTTACTTTGGTTACTGCTGAAAAAATACAAGAAGAAAAATTAACAATTGCGGAAATAGAGCGTAAAAATAACCAAAAAAAGAAAATTCATAGCTTAGTGCTTACTTGTATTACTTTTGCAACAATCATTATTACATTAATACCAACGGTAATTTACGTAATAATTGCTCCCTCGTATTCAGTTCAACCAGAGTTTCGACCTTTGATGATATCATTATTAACAATAAATGTGGTGCTGTTAGTAGTCTATCTAATTGGATTTATATTAAAGTTGAAAGCATTTCCAATGATTGAACTTATTACAGCGCTTACCTGTTTAATTATTGATGTTATTCGTATAGTCATAGCTGGTGTTGATAGTATGGGGTTGTATCGGTGGTATGATAGTAACTATGGCGGTTATATTAGATTTGGTTTTTTGCTATCTATCATAACCATACTGTTTGCTATTGGCTATTTCGTAATGTATGTGCTTAGTAATAACAAACTACTTGATAAATTGCGTAAATTGTTTGAATTTAAAAGAAATAAGAAGTAAGCATAGAATAAAGGGCTATCGCATTGAGCGGTAGCCCCTTGTTGCCTGATTAGATATGTATATCGTGTATAGCCAAAAAGAATCCATAGGCTAAACGACACTGTCCACGAAATGGCTCGCGACGAAGCTCGCCATGGCAAGGCTTTCCAAGGCCTGTACAACCGTTATTTCAAAAAATAATAAATTAAACCAAATTGCAAGAAAAAGTCTCTGAAAAGGGACTTTTTTAGTTAGAGACTGTCTTGAAAAATACATTTACCAATAAAACTTGAAAAATGGACGATAATATAGTATACTGTATATAATAGTTGATAGTTAGAGGTACTGTACCTATGTCTATATTCAAATCTAAAAAGAAGAATAAAAAGGAAGAAGCTTATCACAAGCTGAAATTCAAGCTCGGTCTGGCGCTTTCGGGCGGCGGTACGCGCGGGTTTGCGCATATTGGCGTGTTGAAGGCTTTTGAGGAAGAGCGTATCAAGTTCGATTGTGTTGCAGGTACTTCGGCAGGCAGCCTAATAGGCGCAATGTACTGCGCGGACGTGTCTTGCGAGGAGATGATAGAAGCGTCCAAGCAAGTCAAGCAAAAAGAGCTCCTCGGCAGATTCGTACTACATTCCGATTCCGCCAATATCGCCAAGGTTGCCAACCGCTTGCTTGCCGACAAGACGTTTAAGCAGCTTTCCGTACCTTTTTCCGCCGTTGCGGTGGATATTTCCGACGGTCAAGAGGTAGTTCTCAACAAAGGTTCGGTAGCTAGGGCTGTTTCTGCGTCCTGCGCCGTACCCGCGCTGTTCAAGCCTGTGGAGATTGACGGCATGGTGCTGGTGGACGGCGGACTTCTCAACAATATGCCCGCAGACGTATGTCGGTCAATGGGCGCGGAAGTCGTCATCAGTGTCGACCTCAACCACAATCGTGGCAGTGGCACCAAGTCGAAGAAGCTCAAAGATACCCTGTTCGCCACTTGGAATATCACTACCAAGTCCACGATGTACAAGGGTATTCACAACAGCGATTTGGTGATTGAACCGGAGCTTGGGGAATACAAAAACACCAGTTTGAAGTACATTGACCAAATGGTGAATGAAGGCTACCGCGCGGCAAAGGCAAGAATGGCGGAAATCAAGGAACTTTTGCAAATAAAGTAGATCTATGGCAAAAGATAAATATCAAGAAAAGGAACTGTGGCTATGGCAAAGAAAGTAGATCAGGACAAAGTTAAGAAAGCAACTGGCGTCGCCGTTGCGGCAACTGCCGCAGGCGCGGCGTACGCTGCGGGCAAAAAGAAGAAAAAGCTATTCATTGCGCTGGCAATAATACTCGTCGTCATCGTGGTGGCGGCGGTGATTTACGGCTATTACCACGGTTGGTTTGACGCAATTCTTCATCCGCAAACAGAAACCCCCATCGGTGGCACAGGTGGCGACGGAACAGGTGGAGATGGAGCAGGCGGTGGTGGCACCGTTGCGGATATGAAAATTTACTTCTTAGAGTTGGGCAATCAATATACAGGCGACTGTGTTTACATAAAGGCAGGAGATGTTGACATTTTGATTGATGCCGGCTCGCGTGGAGCAAGCGCATCAACAATATGCAAGTTCGTCGATCAATACTGCAAAGATGGCGTGTTGGAATACGTAATTGCGACCCATGCTCACCAAGACCACATTGAGGGATTTGTCGGCACAAGTACTGTAAAGGGCGTGCTTGATTACTACAAGGTTGAGACACTCATCAAGTATGTTCGTACTAACGCAACGTCTAACGTTTCCAAGAATTTCGCGAACAAGGTAACGGAAGTTCAGTCAAAAGGCACCAACGTTTACACGGCGGCAGAGTGCGTTGAAAACACAAACGGCGCGCAAAAAGTTTACGAAATTACCGATGGCATCACCATGGAAATTCTTGATCAACGTTTCTACCACGAAAAGGCGAGCGACGAAAACGATTACTCGGTTTGCACGCTGTTTACACATGGCGATAATCACTACTTGTTTACAGGCGATCTTGAAGAAAAGGGAGAAACTTCATTGGTGGAATTGAATCCCGACTTGCCACAAGTAGAACTGTATAAAGGTGGACATCACGGCTCGTACACCGCAGGAAACGAAGTGTTACTCAGCAAAATTCAACCGAAAAATATATGTATTTGCTGTTGCGCTGGCAATGTCGAATATCTGACAGGCTCAACGTATGACAAACAGAATCTTAGCCACTCTTTCCCCGCGCAAGAGTTTATCAATCGCATAGCGCAGTATACAGACAGTGTTTACGTAACAACGCGCGGATTTATCAAGGACAACGGCAAAAAATGGGTAAATGATGGGTGTGAATCTATGAATGGTAATATTACCTTCTCGTGCATTAGTGGCATAATAGAAATTCACGGTTCAAACAACGATCTCAAACTAAAAGACACGGAGTGGTTCAAGAACAACCGCGATTGCCCCGAGGCTTGGAAGTAAACTTAGACATATATACAACCCATTGAATTAATTATGATAACTTTTGATTTTCACGGTACCTCTCATGGCGAGGGGTACCGCGGCGTAATTAACGGATTGCCCAACGGCTTTACGTTTGACGTAGAACTAATAAACGAGCAACTGCGGCTGAGAAAAACAGGCATTGGTAGAAGCAGTCGTCAAGTCCACGCCGACAAGGTAGTGTTTGATGGCTTCGAAAGTCTTGTAACCGTCAACGGCGAGTTACGCTTTTTCGTTGCCAATAATAGTGTAGAGCAACGCCCCGACATTACCGCCGTGCGCAGTGGGCACAGCGATTTAGTAGGACAAGCGCGTTACCCCAATATGACGGCTCGCGAGCTTGCGGAACTAACGTCTGCGCGAAATAGCGTTTGCTACGTGGTTCTCGGCGCAATTTGCAAACAGTATCTTGCCACACTAGGTATAGCTACTTTTCATTACGTGACTAAAATTGGCGGCATAGCTTCTCGCAATCGCTATCGGTTCGGCATTTCTGAAAAGGAAGAGCATTTCGCTACTCTGCACTGTCCCTGTAGATATGCTACCAAATTGATGGTGGAAGCGATTGAAAAGGCAAGGCAAGAGGGCAACAGTCTCGGCGGGGTGGTAGATGTCGGCGCGACAGGTGTACCGATGGGAATAGGAGAAATTTTGCCATATTCCGAGAGGCTGGACGCGCAGATTGCGGCAAATATCATGGGAATACCGTCCGTTAAGGGCATTTCATTTGGCTTGGGCGACAAGTTCGCCAATATCAGTGGCGTGGAAGCGCACGATGAACTGAAGGTCGACAATGGTCAAATAGTCTACGCCACCAACAAATGCGGAGGAATCGTTTCGGGTATCAGCACAGGCAGCGGCGTTCTGTTTCACGTCACCGTCAAGCCCGTACCAACGGTCAAAGGCGTCAAAACAATTGACACGCGCACAATGCGAGAGACGGAACAGCATTTCGAGCGCGCAGACACTTGCGTGGTGCCTAACGTCGGCGTAATAGCGGAGAACATTCTTGCTTACGTGCTCACAAATCAAATTCTCAAACAACAGCAATAGTTTATGAATAAAATTACCTTCGACAAGTTCGATTTTTCTAAATTTCGCGACAATCCCGTCGTCACCGACTCCAAAATCGCCGAGTTTTACAGTATCTGTGGCGACAACGTTTATTTGTTGCCTCGCGGCGAGAAGGCAAAGAGCTTTGAGCAAATAGAGGCGCTTTGCAGTTGGTTTCTCTCCAAAAATCTTTCCAAAGACGGCACAATAGTTGCGGTCGGCGGAGGAAGTATTGGAGACACGGTGGGGTTTGCCGCAAGCATTTACAAGCGCGGTGTGAATGTTCTACACGTTCCGACCACTCTCATTGCGCAGGTGGATAGCAGTATCGGCGGCAAGACGGCGATTGACCTCGACGGCGTGAAAAACGCAGTCGGCAGTTACCACTTCGGCGATACGCTCATTGACTTTGATTTTTTGAAAACTTTAGACGACGCTCAAAGGCTTAGCGGACTGGGAGAGATAATCAAATACGCCATGCTTGACGCGCAAGTCGCCAAACTCTTTTTCGAGGGGAAGGGATTAAACGACGTTATTTACGCTTGTGTGAATTGCAAACAGAGTATTTGCAATGCTGACCCATATTGCAATGGCGAGCGCAACAAGCTTAATTTTGGGCATACAATAGGGCACGCATTGGAGCTTAGCTACGGTATACCTCACGGCGTAGCGGTGGCAAACGGAATTTACTACGAAACATTGCTCGCTTCTCAACTTGGAAAATGCGACAAAGCTTACGCCGACAAATGGATGGGCACGGTTGCGGCTAAATTCAAAATATACCCACTTACAAAAGACGTATTGCAGTTGACGCTACACGACAAAAAGAACGCCGACGGCAAGGTGTGCTTTATGCTGCCGAGTAGTTTCGAGCGATTCTATTTAACACTGGAAAAAATTGAGGAAATACTGCTCAATGATTAGCCTGAACGGACAATTTCATCTAAATACAGGCATTCCCTACGGCGACAAGTCGGTATCTCATCGCGCATTGATGCTAGCTGCCATTTCCGACGGCACAAGTGTCATTCACAACGTGTCGAACTCGGACGACGTACGCTCTACGGCACATTGTTTAGAGCAGCTTGGCGTCAAAATTGTGTTTCAGGGTACGACCGCGACGGTTACGCCCATTTCTAAGTTGCCCAAGTGCGAAATAACGCTTGACTGCGGCAATAGCGGTACAACGGCAAGATTACTTGCAGGACTTGTGGCAGGACTGGGCATTTCTGCGCGCTTTGTTGGCGACAGTAGCCTGTCAAAACGTCCAATGGGGCGTGTAATTGAGCCGCTGACGCAACTTGGGGCGCGCTTTGAAAAGGCGGACGATTGTCTGTTCGTCTGCAAGGGCGGCAAGCTTACCGGTGCGACCGTTCACGCCGCTGTCAATTCCGCGCAGGTTAAGAGCGCAGTTCTTCTTGCAGGGCTTTTTGCTTCGGGCGCAACTACGTATATCGAAAAAGTGCCCACCCGCAATCACACCGAGCGAATGTTGCGCTATTTGGGTTGCAATATCGAAGCTTGCGACTGCACCGCAACGGTAAAAAAGAGCAAAATCAGGGCGTTTGAACTGACCGTACCCAACGATCCGTCCTCTGCGGCATATTTTGTGGCGTTGGCTTTGGCGCAAAAGATTGAAATAACATTGCCGAATGTGTTGATTGACGACACGCGTTTGGGATTTTATCGCGTGTTGCAAAATAGTGGCGCAAATATCAGCTTTGAGAATATTCGCGACTGTTGCGGCGAGAAAGTCGGCGACATTGTAGTCAAAAAGAGTAGGCTGAAGCCTTTTGTTGCCACGGAAAAGGACGTTTGCGACGGCATTGACGAGATACCGATTCTGTGCACACTTGCCCTAACCGTTAAAGGCAGTCACACATTTTACGGTGTCGACGAATTACGGCACAAGGAAAGTGACCGCATTGCGGCGATTAGACATATCGTTGTGATGAGCGGACAGACCTTTGGCGAGAACGACGAAGGTGTGTATATATCGACAAGCGGCAAACTGCGCAAGAACGTCTATTTCCACAGTTTCGACGACCACAGAATCGCTATGTGCGAGGTTATATTGTCCTTGATTGCAGGCGGTGGCAGTGTAGATAAGACGCCCTTTAGCGTTTCTCTACCGCAGTTTGAACATATTTTGGGTATTACCCTTTTGCGCTTGGGACTTATCGGACAGAGCGTTGCAGATAGCAAATCTCCGCTTCTTATGGCTCATTTGGCAATGAATGCGGGCATAACGTGTCGCTACGATACCGTTAATTTGCCGAAAGACGTGTCAGACGATCGACTTTTGAAGGTAATTGACGCCTTCGACGGTCTGAACGTGACCATGCCACACAAAAATCGCGTTGCGAGTCTGTTGAAAGCCGACGTTACTTCTGTCAACACCGTTGGAAGGGGAATAAAACCTACCTCAACCGACGGCTATGGCATCGTGCAATCTCTTGTAAACAAAGGCGTGGACTTTCAAGGTAAAAATCTATTGGTTGTGGGCGCAGGTGGCGCGGCAGAGGCGTGCGTCGTCGAGTTGCTTAAACATGACTGTAATATCGCTATTCTAAACCGCACCGAAGAGCATAGATTACGCTTGCAAAATAAGTACAATTTGCCCGAAAGTGTAGAAAATCCCGTCGGAGTACTCAGTTTTATTCCCCAATGTGAATACGAGAGTCAGCTCAAACTACCCGAAAGCGTCAAATTCGTGTTAATTGCCGATTACAAAGGGACAAGCCACATATATCATCAGGCAGTAGATAGTGATTGTGTGGTCATTGACGGTTTGGAAATGCTATACCATCAAGGCGCAAAAAGCTTTGCTCTATGGACTGACACGCCTGTGCAAAACGACTACGACAGCTTTTTACGCAGTGTTTTCAATACGCAGTATCTGCCGATTGCATAGAGCAACAGCTGCTGAGATACCGACTTGAAATTTGAGGATATTTATAATGAAATTATTACTACTGAACGGAGTAAATCTGAATATGCTTGGCAGGCGCGACAGCCGTTTTTACGGCACTGACACGCTTGACGGGCTTGAATGGAAGGTCTGTCAATATGCCGCAGGGTTAGGCATAGAGGTCGTTTGCAAGCAGAGCAATATAGAAGGCGAGCTTGTCAATATTCTGCAACAGACGGGTTGCGACGCCGTTATTTTTAATGCAGGCGCGTATAGCCATTACAGCTACGCGTTACGCGACTGTATAGAATGTATCGAGCCACAGGTTATTGAAGTGCATTTATCAAATATTTACGAGCGCGAGGAATTTCGTCACGTAGACGTGTTGACGGATGTGTGCGCGGCGCGCTTTTACGGCAAGGGCGTACAGAGCTACCTCGACGCCGTGGACTACGTTGCTCAGAATCTGAACAAAAAGTAATGTAAATAACATTTAATATAGAATTAATACAATTAAATAAATAGCAAAAATGAAAAAGATAGTTTTGATTGGTTTTGCCGCAAGCGGAAAAAGCTCCGTGGGCAAATTGATTGCCGAAAGACTAAATATGGCATTCGTCGACACTGACGTTGAAATCGAACGCGAGCTTGGCATGACGGTTCAACAGATATTCGATAAGTACGGCGAAGAGTTTTTTCGGCAAAAAGAGAATGAGATATTGGCTGGGCTTGTCGGCAAACAAAATACCGTTGTTGCCTGCGGCGGTGGGAGCGTGTTGGCGGAAAGCTTTGCCCAACTTGAACTCGACAGCTTGGTAATTCTGCTAACCGCAACTGCCGCAACCGTCAAACGCAGACTTGGCAACACGTCTCGTCCGCTGTTCGACAACCTCAGCGAGGACGAGCTTGCGGATTTTATAGCTGCGCGCGCGCCGCTGTATCGCCGTCATGCAGACGTGACGTTCCCCACAGATAATCTAACCCCCGAACAAGTCGCTACTGCCATGGAAACACTTAATTGACTGTTATAAATAGTCTAATAATGGAAAATGCACCCCTTAAGAGGTGCATTTAATATTTTATTAAATTATGTTGTATACTAACCTGGTTGCCTTACCTGCTAGGTGTTATACAGAGCGGGGACGCTTTCTTTGGAAGAGTTTAACAACAAATACTATCAACAGAGCCGCTACCATCAATACGCTGGAAATTACCGACATCAAGAGTGCCCAGTCAACTTCGCTTGTAGTGGTCGTGGTGGTATCTTCTTCGCCACTGTCACTGTCTTCTTCGTCCTCGGGGATTATGGAATTTTCGTTCCAGGTGTCCTCGTCGGGTTGGGTGAAAGCGTTGTCGTCGAGCGTTGCTAAAATTTCGCTGTCGCCATTGAGAATATCGTTGTAATCCTTCTCAAGAACAACTTTACCGTCTTCATCGGTTTTGCCGAACAAATCCTCGATTGCATCTTCATAACCGCTGTTTGCGGAGAATTGTACCAGGTAGTTGGTTGCGTCTTCGTTATCTTCGTCTTCCACGAAAGAGTAGGTACCGATAGACTTCATCTTCACGTTGTCGTACAGAATTGTACCTGTTGCGAAGTGTTCCGTATCGTCAATCTTTCCGTTGAACAGCGCTATACGAACCGACGCGCTCTCCGCGCCTGTTACGTATACGAGATAGTAGCGTACCCAACCGGCAACGTCTTCCGTGCTGTCTTCAAGCGCATAGTCGAAGTAGTGGTCAAGTGACCTTTGTCCGTCTGCATCGGCTTTCTCAGCTCTTGCTACGATTGCATCTTCTCTATCCTTAGAGTTGTCAACCAAATAGATGTACGGATTTGTAGCGTCTACTAACTTCACTACCACTGAGAATACGTAAACTGTACGTGCTGACAGTGTAATGTCGTTGCTGATATAACCGAAGTTTGTACCGTTTGTGGAGACTTGCAGAACTCTCTTCTGAGCGTCGTCCACTGCCGAACCGACTTGATTTATGCCACTACCCGCAACAAGACTGTATTCTTTCTTGGCGGACTCCAACTCATCGCCCTTGCCGTCCTTATAAATTGCGTTGTCGCCTGCAAATACAGGAGTCCAGCTGGTGGGTTCTTTGCCGGTGTTGTTGACATCGGAGAAGGAACCGTTAGTCACGCTTGTGGAGGCGGAATTGCCAACCAAGTCAATCTTCTTGACGTAGGTACCGCTGCTTGCGTTGTTGTAGTCTTTGTAGGAAATCTGTTCGTAAGCGGGGCTTGTCACGTACAGGCTACCGCGTGGAACTTCGCCGTTGTTAATCTCGCTTTCCGTATACTTGTCTTTGTGACCAAGCACGAACAGAATGCTAATTTTATCTGTGTCAGCGGTGGAGGGTTTGAGATAGATGTCGTACTTAACCCATCCGCAGTTGTCGTCGGTGTCGATTTCTTGACTGGTGGTGATTGCGCTGAACGTATCAAGGTCTTCCCACTCGTCGTCGCCAACCTGCTTTTGAATGTACACGTTAGCTTTGGTTGCCGCGTGTCCGTTAGTTTTCTCTACGCGCAGCCAGAAGCTGATGTGATAGTGGTCCTTGTCGATGGGGCTGGATTGCAACGTGAGAACGTCTTTGAGTCTCAGAGCCGTTATATCGGAGCTGTTAGCCTTCTGCGTAATTTTGTAGATAGTGAAGCCTGTTTCGCCGTCTTTGAAGTCGTCTCTGTTCGTGAAGGGGGAATATTTTGCTTCATCAACGTATTCCTGTGACGTCGGGAATGGAATTACGCTTTCAGTACCCTCTGCTTTTTCAAGTTCGGCGTATTGTGATTCGTCATCAATATCTTCGTTTTCGATAATTTTGTAAGGAACGTAGACGTTCTTTACTTCATCATCGCTGTGGTTGTCAACCTGTTGGCGATATTCGTCAGCCGTAACAGTCTCGTAGGAGATGTCGTCAACAAACAGAATACCTTCTGCATTTACGTCTTGGTATACGTCGCCCAAGCCAACGCTGACGCGAATGTATTGGGTGGAAGCTTCGCGGTTGAAGATAAAGAATTCATAACCTATCCAGCCGTTCTCGCCCTCTTTGCTGTTGGGAGCAGTAGCTTTAACTGTGAAGTCATAAGCGTACCAGTTTTCTTCTTTGGCAGAGGTGGCAGACTTTTGAATCATAATGACCGCGTTTCCGCTCGTGACTTGAGACATGTTGAGCCAAACGGTAATTTTTACCGACGCGCCGGAGGATACCGACACGCTGTCAGACAAAATACTCGCGCTTGTAGCCTGCTTGTTGTAGATCATGTAGACGTTGTCGTCGTCCAACTCGTCACTGTGCTTTTGGGGATTTTGAAGAGTCGCGCCCGCAGGCAATTCCGGAGCAATATCTGCCGCCACTTTGTCCCAGTTGTCATCGCTTACGTCAACGATACCCATGAGACTGTTGTCACTGCCGGTAATTTCCTCAAAGTCATGCGTGCTGCCCGATTGCGCTTTGTACCCATACTTAGTCCAGTTGACAGCGGTGTGGGGGTAACCGGTTGCGTCCGAGTTGGAATAGAGGAAGTCGCCGTTTCTGATTGGCAGTGTGGACGAATTGCTGTTGTCCGTGCTGTCAGCGGCGGGAGTCTTTTCTTCTGTTTTCAATATCAGCGCCAACGCGACAGACAGAATAATGACTGCAACCAAAACGATTGCAATAATTATAATCAGTTTGCGCGTGTTGTCAGATAAAGGTTGTGTTGCTACATTCTTACTCATGATTTTCCATACCTTTTCTATAAGTTTTATCACAAATGGTATGCATAATTACATACATACAGATATTTTAATACAAACTAAAATAAAAAGCAATCAAATAGGACGATAAAAAATGAATTTAACGGCGAAAAATAAATGGATTCTTCTGATTTTTTCCGCGCTGGCGGGGTTCATCAACGGTTTCTTGGGCGGCGGAGGCGGCGTAATAATCGTCGCGCTGCTGTTGTCGGTATTGAAACTGCACCAAAAACACGCTCAGGCGACAGCGCTTTTGATTATTTTCCCCCTCACTATTGTGTCCGCAATTGTGTATTTGTGCAAAGGTAACGTGGATTGGCAACCGACGTTGTGGGCGACGCTCGGGGTTGTCGTCGGCGGCATTGTGGGCGCTTTGTTGCTGTCCAAAATCAAGGGCAACGTAGCAAAGATAATATTTGCGGCGGTGCTTATCGCCGGCGGCGTTAAAATGTTCTTTTAGCCGCCCAAACGCGAGTGGGCTTGATCGACTAATCGACCTTGCGGCTGAGCCGTGCTATGCGCCCCCTCTCGCTAGGGCACGAAGTTGCGGTACACGCCCGCAATTCGTGGAGTTAGTAAATTCAATTTTTAAGGAGAAAAAATGACGGTATTTCTACTGATTTTGTTCGGATTTCTTGCAGGAATTATCGGCGGCATGGGTATGGGCGGCGGAACGGTACTCGTCCCCTTGCTGTCCTTTCTCGATTTGCCCCAAAAGACCATTCAGGCTATTAACCTTATCAGCTTTTTGCCAATGTGCTGTGTTGCGCTGGGTTTTCACGCCAAAAACAAGCTAATACAGACGAAACACGTCTGGTGGCTGATAATTCCCGCGATTGCAATGGCTGTCGTGGGCGCGCTATTTGCCGACAAGGCGGAGAACAAGGTTTTGCGACTCAGCTTTGCGGTGTTTTTGATAGCGGTAGGCGTATGGCAGATGGTGGTCGCTATCAAATTTATCGTCAACAGTCGCAAAGAACGCAAAAAGCTCCAAGAAAGCAAAGAAGAGCCTCACGACGAGTAGCGGCTCGGGTATACTTCTTGGCGCCTAGTGCTCGCTAACTCCCAATGTCGCCAAGCCGAACGCCATTGTCGGCACCGGAATTCTCTCTAAAAAGTTACTGACAAAACAAAAAGCAAGGCTCCCCTTATACAGGGGAGTTTATTTTGTTGCCCTAACTATTTTCGCCCAATGTTAGAGATATTTTCTTATGCAGGCGAGTATATTCGTTGAAAATTTTCTGCAAACGCCGCCCTTGCGTCGAAGCCTTTTTTTAGTGAATGCGAGAGCCGTTTAGAAAAAGTCTTGCCAAATATTTGCAAATTTGTTAAAGTATAGCTGATGAAATATCTAGCATTTGATATCGAGGCGGCGAACGGCTACAAACTGTCTAGCGTATGCAGTATCGGCGTAGTCATTGCCGACGAGCATTTTTACGTCATCAGCCGCGAAAATATTTGGATTAACCCTAAGACTAAGTACAACCTCAACGGCACTCGGGAAAACGTCGGCATCGATTTGGAGCTTGACAAGGCTTTGCTTGACGCTTCGCCCGATTTTTCGCAGGTGTACGCGAAGATTCGCGCACTTTTGACGGACAAGCAGTACGTCGTGTTGGGTCACGCGGTGGATTCCGACGTAAGAATGCTCAACGCCGCATGTGTAAGGTATCACCTGCCGTCCATCAATTTTGAATTTATCTGTTCACAGCTTTTGTATAAGCTATATCGCGAAGAAAAGGACGTGAAAGGTCTAGGAAAAATCGCAAACGACCTCGGCATAACCTTCCACCAACACAATTCCGAAGAGGACGCCCACGTTTCGTTACTCACGTTGAAGTTTTTGACAGAGGACAGCGGACTGAGCGTGGAGGAATTATTGGCAAAGTACCACGTTCGCAAAGGATCCAATTACAATTTCGAACTGACTCGCCCCGTATCACTACTTGGGCAGGTATCCAAGAAAAAACACACCCAGATTGCAATCGAGAAGATAAAAGACTACGTAACCACAGTCAAAAAGACGTCTAACGGCTACGCAGGCAAGGCGTTTTGTTTGGCGAGATCGCTCGAACTGTCCGATAGCGACGAGCTGTACGCTGTGGTGAGGGCAATCGTATCGAAAGGCGGAAGGTATGCGACAAAACTTTTCAAGGGTAACTACTACGTGTTGTCAAATGCGGCAAGCGAGCAAGACATTATGCGGGAAAAGCGCGTAGAGGAGCTGCACGAACAGGGACTGATACAGATAGTGACCATTAGCGATATATTAGAGGAAAAACTATGACAGCATTGGAATTTTTGAAATTGCACAATCAAAGCGCCGAGCAGATTGACGAAAAAGCGTCAATCGAGCATTTTTCATCCGAAATGCAGGCAGGACTTCAAGGCAACGGCGGTCTGCCAATGATTCCAACCTACCTGATGGACGTTGACCGCAGTAAAATCATAAAAGGCAGCAAGCGTATATTAATCGACGCGGGCGGCACGAATTTCAGAAGCGCAATAGGCTATTTCGACGGCAAAGGCGAAGTCGTTTTGGAAGATTTGAAGAAAACCACCATGCCCGCCTCGGACAGAGAACTGACAAAAGAGGAATTTTACGCCCAAATTGCGAAAAATATCGAACGGCTGTTGCTCAAAGCCAACGACGTAGGCTTTTGCTTTTCTTATCCCGTCGAGATGGGCGCGGACGTTGACGGCGAAGTCGGCAAGTTCAGCAAGGAAGTGAAAGCCCCCGAGGTGGTGGGTACTCGCGTAGGCAAAGAGACCCTTGCCGCGTGCAAACAGTTGGACGGCGTTGACAGAAAAATTGTAATATTGAACGACACCGTAGCAACGTTGCTTGGCGGCATGGCGAATACCAACGAGCGTTTCTCGGCGTATCTCGGTTACATTTACGGCACAGGTACAAACGTGTGCTACATAGAAGATACTGCGAGAATTACCAAGGTGGCAGACTTGCCCCGCGGCAGAATGTTGGTCAATACGGAATGCGGTACTTTCAAAGGCTTCGTTCAGGGCGACTTTGACAGGACGGCGATTGCGCGTACCGACGACCCCAATAGACAACTATTCGAGAAGATGACCAGCGGCAAGTACCTTTCGGAAATTATGTACGAGGCACTACGCGCGGCCGAGAAGGAAGTGTTTGTAGGCAAAGTTACAATCAAACCCTTTGCGTTAAGGGACGTGTCGCAATTTTTGACCGACGGCAATTTTACTTGTGAATTTGAAAAGGAAGAAGACAAAGCCGTTGCCGCTGAGATTTGTACAGAGCTAGTCCGTCGCGCGGCAAAGATGGGCGCAATCGTCAACTCGTCGTTGGCTATCGCGTCGTGTAGTGATAAGAGCCTGCCTGTGGCAATCGTCTGCGAAGGTACGACCTTCAACAAGCTGCCGCGCTACCGTCAATTCTTTGAAGAATACTTGAAGGCAATTTTGGGCGAACATGGCATGAGCTACAAAATTTTGCAGGGCGAAGATTTCAACCTCGTCGGAACGCTCATGGCTACGATGGTATTGAAGTAGGAGAAAAGAGTGACCAAACTAACAGACAGTGTAAAGAGACCCTATCAGTATTTTGGCGGGGAATACAATACGCCCGATATGGACAAACCTTGCGACGTGCGCTTTTGCATGTGCGTCGCCGACAGCTACGACGTGGGCATGTCTAACTTGGGCGTGCGCATTTTGTACTACCTTTTCAATTCGATGGACAGAGTGGTGTGCGAGCGATGCTTTGCGCCCTTTGAAGATTACCGCAAGTACCTGAAAGACAACGGTCAGTTGCTTGCCAGTATCGAAACACAGACTCCTTTGAAGGACTTTGATTTTATTGGGTTTTCTTTGCAATACGAGATGTGCTATTCTAACGTTTTCATGATGCTGGAGCTTGCCGGCATTCCCGTTTTGAGCGCGGAGCGCGGCGAGGAATTTCCATTTATCGCGGCGGGCGGACCGTGTACCGTCAACCCCGAACCAATGTATAAGTTCTTCGATTTCTTCTTTGTTGGTGAGGGCGAAACTCCTTGGAAAGACATTATAAACGACTATAAAAATCGACCTGGGGTCAAAAAAAGTGAGTTTTTGCGTCATTTGGATGAGAATTATAGCTGTATTTACGTACCAAGTCTGCACGATGCGGTCTACGATGGCGACGTCGTAAAACAATCTCCCGACAGAACCGTGTGGCGTAATATTGAAGCAGACTTGAACCAAACATTTACGCCTACGACACAGCTTGTGCCAAATATGGAGATAGTGCACGACAGAGCCGTCGCCGAGCTTTTCAGAGGTTGCGCCAACGGATGTCGATTCTGTCAGGCTGGCTTTATCTACCGCCCTGTCAGAGAGCGTACGGTAGACAACGCATTCGAGCTTTGCAAGCAATTACTGGAAAACACAGGCTACGACGAGCTGTCTTTGAACAGTCTCTCCACGAGTGATTACAGCGGACTCATGCCGTTGCTCGACAGGCTTTTGCCTTATGCCGAAGCTCATCACGTTCAACTCAATTTGCCCAGTCTACGCCTTGATAGCTTCAAGGGGCAAATGGCAGAGGGCAACCGCAAAAGCTCGTTGACCTTTGCGCCCGAGGCAGGCACACAGCGACTTAGAAACGTCATCAACAAGAACATTACCGAAGACAATATTTTCGGTACGCTCAAAGAGGCGTTTCAACAGGGATATTCTTCCGTCAAACTCTATTTCATGTTGGGACTTCCCACCGAGACTATGGAGGACGTAGAGGGTATTTACAAATTGGCTTGCAACGTGAGGTCGCTATATAAACAGTATAGAACCTCGCCAAAATCATTGCGCCTTTCGGTGTCCTGTTCCACCTTTATTCCCAAGCCATTCACTCCATTTCAATGGTGCGCGTTCGCTAAGCGTGAGGACATAGAGGCTAAGCAGCGTTACCTTGCCGGCGCTTTCAAAAAGAGCGGCATCAGCTTTGCCTACAACGACTATGAATGTTCAGTTCTCGAAGCGGTATTGGCTCGCGGTGGCAGAAGTATTGCCGACGCTCTCTATGAGGCGTTCCGCGACGGCGCAGAATTTGACGCTTGGAGCGAATATTATGACTATAATCACTACGCTAAGGCGTTTGAAAAGTACGGAGTAAATATCAACGAAATCGTAGGTGAAAAGCCGCTAGACGCCCTTCTGCCGTGGGATTTCGTGGACATGGGCGTGGACAAACGCTACTTCGTGCGCGAATACGAAAAAGCAATGGCGGCAGAAACTACGCCAAGCTGCAACAAGCAGTGCAACGGTTGCGGCCTCAAAAAGCACGGCTATTGTAAGGACTTCGAAGGTAACAGAAAACTATGATTGTACTTAAATTTGAAAAAATATCTACCGCGGCGCTTGTGTCGCACATAGACAACCTTCGCGCAGTAACCTACGCCCTTCGCCGCGCAGGCATAGACGTGGAGTACTCGCAGGGGTACAATCCGCACATGGAGCTTGGGTTCTCGTCGCCTCTTGCGTTGGGTGTGGAAAGCATTGCCGAATACGTTTCTTTGAAAACGGCATACGCTGTCGACTTGCTAGACCGCCTCAACGCCGTATGCCCCGAGGGACTCAGCTTTACGCGAATTTTTGACGTTGCCGACGTCAACCTTGCCGCAGTCATCAACCGCGCAGAGTACACTGTGTACGCCGACGGGATAGGCGAAGTGATTGAGGAGATTTTGCAATCTAACTACACGATTACGTACGAGGAAAAGGGCAGCGCCGTTACTAAGGACGTGTCGTCGCGTATTTTCGGTGCCGTTGCAGTTGACAAAGATACTGCGCGCGTAATTATTGCTACGGGCAACGACAACCTGCGCCCCGACCGACTTGTGCGCTACCTAATGGACAAGCACGGACTGCGTAGCGACTACGGAATTGTCAAAACAAGGGCTTTCGTAGACGGCCTCGACGCCGACGAATATTTGGAAAAATTACAACAACAAAAATCTATTTAACGGTTGGAAAAATAATATGAAAACATACGAAAAGGAACTTCCCGAAGGCTACGTGGAAGCAAAGGTAATTGATGCAAAAAACAGCAAGCTTGGCATTGTGCTCAATCTCATTGCGATGGCAGTGTTGGTAGTGACCGTTGTAGTCACTTGGTTTGCCCTGTTTGCGCAGTACAACGAAACTTTTTTTGACATAATTAAAAACAGAATTTTGCTGTCCAACCCTTGGGCAAACATTGGACGCCTGGGACTGCTTGTAGCAGTGCTGTTTGTGTACATAATTTTGCACGAGCTTGTGCACGGCGTGGTGTACAAATTGCTGACTAAGCAAAAGCTTACGTTTGGTGTGACGCTAACCGTTGCGTATTGCGGTGTGCCTAACGTTTACGTTTACCGCACGGCAGCATTGCTCGCGTTGCTTGCGCCCTTCGTCGTGTTTCTGCCGGTGTTTTTGGTACCGATGTTTTTCCTGAAAAATTACATCGACGTTTTGTTGTGCGCAGTAATGCTTGGTATGCACGTGGGCGGTTGCTGCGGCGACTTGTACAATACGTTTTTGTACCTGTTCAAATTCCGCGATCCGTCAACGTTAATGCGCGACACGGGACCCAAACAAACCTTTTACGTCAAGAAACAAAGCGAAGATTTTTCAACTTCCAACATTGAAAATAACTGACCGAAATGCAAAAAACTCCACCCCATGTCGCGATTCGCAAACATGGGGTTTTTAGCACTTTTTTGCATAAAATACGCACCTGGGGTAGGAAAAACCGCATATTTTAATGCATTTTTTATATTTTTTGTTTTTAGATTTAGATAGGGGCTCGTGTGTTGGGCAATCAATGCGCAATACGCGAACCTTATTTTTTGTTTGACAAATTTGTCAAAAATATTTATACTAAACATCGGTAAGAGACAGCCAGACGGTTGCGTGGGGCAACTCACGAGGAAAGTCCGAGCACCACAGAGCAAGAGTGCAGGCTAACGGCCTGTGAAGGCGACTTTAAGGAAAGTGCAACAGAAATATACCGCAACGCTTTGCGCGTTGTAAGGGTGGAAATGCAGGGTAAGAGCCTACAAACGTTTTGGTGACAACGCGTTCATGTAAACCCCACTCGGTGCAAGAAATGAGATCAAATGCCTGCTCGGCATCTCGACATATTCGCTAGATACATTCGGTAACGATTGTAGTAGACAGATAACCGTCAAATACAGAACTCGGCTTACAGACTGAACTCTTACATTCCCCGACCAAACGCGCGTGCATAAAGCACGCGGTCGGACTAACAAGGAAGGATGCTACCGCATCCTTCGTTTTTTTACTTAACTGGGGAGCAGCATGCCCCGGCATCCCCCGCAAGGGCGAAACGGTTCGGTACACGTCCGAACTTTGCGTGCATTTTGTTGCAAAATAATTATATATTTGTTAAAATATTCTCACGATGATTATTAAATTAGACAACGTAAGTTATTATTACAAATCCTACAACGACGACGGAACGGTCGGTTCTGCCGTAGGTGTGGAGAATGTCTCCTTGGAAATTGAGGAAGGCTCTTTCGTCGCGCTTGTAGGACACAACGGTTGCGGCAAGTCGACTCTTGCCAAGCTGTTGAACGGCTTGCTCATACCCAAGAGCGGCGTAGTAACCGTCAACGGTCTGGATACGGCGAACCGTGACAATATTTTCGAAATTCGCAAAAACGTCGGAATGGTATTCCAAAATCCCGACAATCAGATGGTGGCAAGCATAGTGGAAGAGGACGTAGCGTTCGGACCGGAAAATCTCGGCGTGCCCCAATCGGAGATTGTGGAGCGTGTAGAGCAAGCTCTCAAACAAGTCGGCATGAGTGAGTACGCCAAACGCTCGCCGCACAAGCTCTCCGGCGGACAAAAGCAGAGAATAGCTATCGCAGGCGCGTTGGCAATCAGACCAAAAGTTCTGGTTCTGGACGAATCGACGGCAATGCTCGACCCGTTGGGCAGGCGCGAGGTTCTGGAAGTCGCCCACAGCCTGAATAAGCAGGGAATGACGGTGGTACTAATCACGCACTTTATGGAAGAGGTGCTGGATTGCGACACCGTGGTGGTTATGAGTGGCGGGCGCGTGTTAAAGACAGGCGCGCCTATGGAAATCTTTGAAGACGGAGAATTATTGAAGAAAGTGGGGCTTGCCGCTCCGCGAACCATTGCGCTGTCGCAAATGCTTGACGACATCGGTCTAAAAGTCACTCGCAACTGCACCGATGCCAAAAAACTGGGAGGGGAGATATGTCAAAATCTAAAAAAATAGTCGCCCCTACCGTTGAGATCCCCGATTGCGCAATTTTCTGCCAAAATCTCACCTTCGAATACAATCAAAAATCGATGTTTGCCAAACGCGCGTTGAATAACGTCAATCTGACCATTCAAAAGGGAGAATTCGTAGCCATCGTTGGGCATACAGGCAGTGGAAAGACCACCTTTGTGCAGCATTTGAACGCCCTCATCAGGCATCAAAGCGGTGTTTTGTCCGTTTTGGGGCATAATCTCGGCGATAAAAAGCCCGATTTGAAGGCGTTGCGACAGGATGTCGGCATGGTGTTTCAGTACCCGGAATATCAGCTTTTCGCCGATACAGTTCTCGACGACGTTTGTTTCGGCTTGAAGAATTTCGGTATAGAAAAGGACAAGCGCGAAGCTTTGGCACGAGACGCTTTGGAACTTGTTGGGTTGGAATTTGCCAAAATTAAGGACAAATCGCCCTTTGACCTCTCGGGCGGTGAGAAGCGTCGTGTGGCTCTTGCGGGCGTACTTGCCATGAAACCGAAAATTTTGGTTTTGGATGAGCCTACGGCAGGACTTGACCCACGTGGCAAGAGCGAAATACTGTCGCTTGTGTCCAAATTGAACGCTGAACAGAACGTTACGGTACTTATGGTATCGCACGACATGAACGAAGTGTACGAGAACGCCCGTCGCGTGATAGTTTTCCGTGACGGTGAGGTGGTTTACGACACGACTCCGCGCGCTTTGTTCAGACATGAAAGTGAAATCGAAGCGATGAACCTCGAAGTGCCTGCAATGGCTCAGCTATTGAACACTCTTGAAGAGCAAGGCTACACGCTTCCCGACGAGCTTAGAACGGTTGAAGAGGTGTACGAGGCGATTGTCGCGCTCAAAGGAGGTCGCAATGCTTAGAGACGTTACCTTCGGGCAATACTACCCCTCCGATTCCTTCGTGCACAAGATGGACGCCCGCGTCAAGCTCGTCCTGTCTTTGCTATTCATGGTCGGCATATTTTTTGTGGAAAGCTTCGTCGTTTTCGGTCTGATAACGCTGTATTTGCTGACAGTAATCGCCGTTTCGCGTGTGCCGTTGAAATCGGTATTGAAATCCGTTCGCGGTATAGTGGTTCTATTGTTTTTGACAGCGCTACTCAACGTATTTTTCACTAAGGGCGAGTCCGAACCGCTTGTCAACTGGTGGAAAATTCAGATTTACAAAGAGGGTCTGATATTCGCCGCCAAGATGCTTTTGCGCTTGACCTATCTTGTCATAGGTTCCAGCATTTTGACGCTGACTACCACTCCCGTGGACTTGACTCACGCAGTGGAAAGCCTTTTGAAACCGCTACGCGTAATCAAATTTCCTGTGCATGAATTTGCCCTCATAATGAGTCTCACGCTCTCCTTTATTCCAAGTCTTATCGAAGAAACCGACCGCATAATCCGCGCGCAGAAAGCGCGTGGCGCGGACTTCGACACAGGCGGATTGGTCAAGCGTGCAAAGGCTTTCGTACCAATACTTATTCCCCTGCTCGTAGGCGGATTTCGACGCGCGGAAGAGCTGGCTAACGCTATGAACAGCCGCTGTTACGAAGGCGCAACGAAACGCACTCAAATGCGCGTAATGAAGGCCACTTGGCGCGACCTTATAGCGACGCTTTTCATAGTGATAATATTCACCGCTGTATTCGTAATTTATGCCAAAAAAGCGACCTGGGGTGAGAATATTTGGCTATATTTCTAAAAATATGACAAAAATTAAGTTGACAATAGAATACGACGGAACAAACTTCTGCGGCTGGCAAAGTCAGAAAAACGGCATCTCGATTCAGGACACAGTCGAGCGCGCTTTGGGCATATATTTCGATTGCGAATTCGTCAGAATTTACGCTGCCGGACGCACCGACAACGGCGTTCACGCAAAGGGTCAAGTTGCGCATTTTGTAACGGACAAAACCGTTAATTGCTACAAGCTGTGCTTGGGAGTAAATCTCAATTTGCCCGATAGCGTCGCAGTGACAAACGCCGAGATTGTGGACGAGGATTTTGACGCAAGGTTCAGCGCAGTTTCCAAAACCTATTGCTACCGAGTGTACGTGTCGCCAACGCGTCGACCGCTACTCGATACTACATATGCGCAGGTGTACAAGCCTTTGAACGTCGAGGCTATGCAGGAGGCCGCCACATTGCTAAACGGTACTCACGATTTCGCCGCTTTTCAAAAAACAGGCAGTAACTTGAAGGGTACCGTGCGTACGATTAACAGCTTCGACGTGGACGCTGTTGGCGATGTTATAACATTCACCGTCAACGGCAATGCATTCCTCTACAATCAGGTTCGCATAATGTGCGGTCTGCTCGTCGAGGTCGGCAAAGGCAAGTTTAATCTCGACGACGTTCGCGCAATGCTTGACGGAACGCGCCTGAAATTTAAGACATTGCCGGCAAAGGGCTTGACATTGGAGCACGTATACTATTAGCCATCACCGCAAAGGCAATCTTTATGCAGGTGAGGGCGTTCGGGTGTGACACATAGCGTAGCTCTAAACGTTCGCCTTTGGCGAAGGTCCTTCGGACCACACACGA
>JAFLVL010000018.1 GCA_022508325.1 Clostridiales bacterium
TTGGCTCGCCAATAGCGTCCCAACTCGAATCCCCGAGCCGTTTTTCTACTTTTCCGTTGTATTTTCGACAATAATGGTAAAAAAATACCATTTTCTCTCTGAATATCGCGCGTTACGACGTGGTACAATATGTGCACAAAATGACAAGGAGAGAGAATTGTGATTACTATTGGACTTATCGGACAATCGGGATTAAAAGAAAAATTGGAAGAAAACGAGGAATTTAAGGTAGTATTTGACGTCGATGGCAAAGAGGCACGCATGTGTTTAGATGAAAATATGCCCGATGTTGTAATAACAGAGTTGGTTATGGGTGGAGAAGATGGCTACGCTCTGCTCGAGAAATACCACGACGCTAAGTTTATCGTAGCTTCAGAGCTTAAGAGCGAGGTTTTTGTAATAAAGGCGCTGGATTTGGGCGCGAAATACTACCTTGTCAAACCACTTGAATACAGTGTGTTGGAGCAACGCATTTTGAACGTCTACGAAGGCGAGCGTTTGGGCGGCAAGGTTGTGCGCAAAAAGAGCGTATCGGAAAAGACCCTTGACGAACGCATAAGCAATATTTTCGTTAGCGTTGGAATTCCCGCGCATATCAAAGGCTATCAGTTCCTACGCGAAGGTATCAAGCTTGCAGTTGACAATCCGCCGATAATCAACGCAATTACCAAGAGTCTCTATCCGTCTATTGCCAAACGGTTCAACACAACTCCCAGCAAGGTCGAACGCGCTATTCGCCACGCGATAGAAGTGGCTTGGAACAGAGGCAAAATAGAAAATATCAACAATATCTTTGGCGTAAAGGTCTACAATTCATCTGAAAAACCCACCAACGGCGAATTTATTGCGCTTTTGGCTGATAAAATGCTGTTGGAGTGCGCTTATTAGCAGTAATCAAATGATACTAGGTACTTGTACTGGCAAAAATGAAAAATATTAATTATTTTTAACGCAATAAGTTGCTATTCTTCAATGGTTATGTTATAATAAATGAAATTTATCCTTTCGGATTTGCGGATAATTTCTTGGTGTAGCATTGGAGAAAAACTATGCAATATTTGAAGAAAGAAATAAGGGAGAGAATACTTGTAGCTGCGGTGGAAGAGTTCAAAGAGCAGGGCTATGCTGATGCATCCATTCGCAACATTGCCAATAACGCAGAAATATCATTAGGCAATATTTACAGATATTTCACCAATAAAGAAGCGTTGTATTTTGCCGTAATCAATCCGTTTATGGAGAGCGTTAAGCAATTCGTCGACAACGATTTCATCTTTGCCGACAAGAGCATGAAGGAGATTTCCGAAACGCTGATTTCTTTCATTATGCAGTTTAGCGACGAGCTACTGATTATTCGCAAAGGCAATTCTGTTCATTATCAATCCTTTGTCAATTACATTATTGAAGTAATTTCCGGCAAGATTAAAGAACTGATTGCGGGTGTATTCCCTGAAATTGACGACAAAATTCAAAATCCCGAGTTCTATCCCGCATTAGCCGAAGGATTCTTGACCAGTTTCTTCAAGATTTTGAAAAATGACGACCCGAGAGAAGTGCTGGAGCGCAACGCCCGCGAACTTATTACTTTCTACTTTGGGCATATGAAGGACAGATTTTATCACTTCGACGTGGGCGACGACAACTAAATAAGAATGACTTAAGCTCACGAGCAAAACCGTGGGCTTTTTCTTTTTGCTTAGTCGCGCAGAACTTTCGAACACATTTTGGCGCACTCGGTCATAGAATATATTGACTATCATAGGAGGTTTACAATGCCGATCAATAATTCAGATGGCAATTGCAGTGAAAAAATCTGCATACAAGCAAAAAAAGTTTTCGACGCGTGCGTAAAGCAAACGATGTTACAGCAAATAACGGTAAGCATTTCCGACGTCAATCCGAGTAATCCCGTCACGCCTTTGAGATTTGTGTCCGCAAAAAGCACGACGACAAAGGGTATCATCGAGAATCTGGTGGTAGAGAGATTACAGGAACGCCCCAAGTACGGCAGAGTTCAGGCTGATATAGTCGTGCCGGTAGAGGTTGTGTACATAGACAGTAACAACGAAGAGGGCAGCGGTATGGGTACGGTAACTGTTCCTGTAGACGTAGTAATGTTCCTTCCCGAACCGTCAATTATTCCGTACACAATCGAAGCAAGCGTTTCGGCAGTCAGTCCCGAGGGGCAATACAGTCAAACGCAGGAAATCGACGGCGTAACGTACTACATTTTCGTTATCAACTGCTGTGTAACGGCTATACTCAAGGTCACGATGGACGTAGAGCTGATCGTACCTACCTACGGCTACGCTGTTATTCCGCCCTGCCAAGAGTACACGGAAGAAGTATGCTCGGGATACTTTGAGCTGCCCTTGTTCCCAGGCGGACGTATGGGTAACGGTGGCAACGGTTAAGGCTCGCGTATTCGGTTGAAAAAAGCTTCACGTCGCACGCAAGGACAGCGTGCTCGTTGTAGATTATTTTCAACCGAACACACTCGCTTTTGCGCCCGCTCTGTTCATGAGTTGCATAAATGTGGAGTAACAAATTATTACTAATTCTAAATGGTAAAAAACGAGATTAGAAAGGATTTTTCTAATCTCATTTTTACTGCATTATTCTATTCATAAAAGCATAATTTAGTAGGTTGCGCCTGTAACAAAAATTGTCGACTTTTCATAGGTTGTATTAAGTTGGAGTACAATGCTATGAAATACAAAAAGTGTCCGCGTTGTGGACTGAATTATATATTGTTAAACGAAGAACTGTGCAAGGTGTGTATCGACGAAATGGCAGGGCGCAAGAGCATTTTTGACGAGGATAACGACAGCGATCTGATATGTCCTTATTGTGAGAAGAACGTGATGGATATCGATGACGTTATGTGCGCTGAGTGTCGAGCAAAACGCACTAAAAAGAGTGACGACGTATAGACAAAATTGCTATTATATGTTAAAATAGCAACATGAAGGTTTTTGCAATCAGCGATTTGCACCTATCCACCGTGGTGGAGAAGCCAATGGATATATTCGGCAAATCGTGGGAGAACTACTTTGAAGAAATATGCGCCGACTGGAAAGCAAAGGTCACCGAGGAGGATTTGGTGTTGCTACCCGGCGATTTTTCTTGGGCTATGCGTATGGAAGAGGCATTGCCCGATTTTGCGTTGGTGCATGAACTTCCGGGCAAGAAAGTAATTCTAAGGGGCAATCACGACTATTGGTGGAATACGTTGTCGCAGGTGCGTGGCGCAATACCCGATGACTTTTACGCCTTGCAAAACGATTGTATGCGCTTTGGCGACGTACTTATCTGTGGCACTCGCGGTTGGATTTGTCCCGACGGCGACAATCTGACGGCAGAGGACACCAAGATATATCTACGCGAAATCGAGCGCCTGAAGCTGTCTATTGCCGCTATGCAGAAGATGAGAAAGCCGGACGACAAGGTAATTGCAATGATGCACTTTCCGCCGTTCAACGGAAGGTACGACGACAGCGAGTTTATTAAGCAGTTCGTGGCGGCTGACGTAAAGACGGTAGTGTACGGACACCTTCACGGCAAGGACTGTCGCGCCAATCTTTTTATGAAAAAATTCGGCATTGATTTTTATTTGACAAGCTGCGACTTGGCGGGTAACAAGCTGACGGAAATAGTGTAGCGCATTGTAAAAAATATGAAAGGAGGTCGTCAGAATTAGAATATACATTCTAAATGATTGTATAATTTGTTTTCAATAAAAAATTTTGAATATATTTTTTCGCTTTTACTCTTATTTTTATTTCGATTTATTGCATTTTGGAAAATTATTTAAAGAAAATGGTTAAAAATGGTTGAAAATGGTTAACTCTTGTGCTACAATTACTGTACTAACACAAGAGGTGTAATTTCGTGCTTCTGCTAGGTAATTTCCAACACACGTTGGACGACAAAAACAGAATACGACTTCCCGCGAAGTACCGCGAAAAGCTCGGCAGTGAGTATATTCTTATGCCGGGTATCGACGGTTGTATTTTCCTGTATCCTGCCTCAGCCGAAGACAAATTCCTTCAAGCCGTAGAAGAGATGGAGTTTGATTCGGACAAAGCCGACATCATCTCTCGTATTGCAGAAATATCTGCAACGGTAGAGGCAGATACGCAGGGCAGATTTATGCTGACGCCGGATCTGATTAAATTTGCGAAAATTGACAAAGACGTTCGCATCCGTGGAGCGTTCAAGAGAATCGAGATTTGGAGCGAGGAGATTTATGTAGAGCGTTATGGCAAGCCGCAATCCTCCGAATCGATGAACGAAGCGTACATGGAATTCCACAAAGCAGTGAACAAGAAATGATATTTTCGCACTATTCGGTGTTACTTGACGAGAGTATCGATGGACTTAACATAAAACCGGACGGAACTTACGTTGACTGTACGGCGGGCGGCGGCGGTCACTCGGCAAAAATTTTGGACAAGCTCACAAGCGACGGCTTGCTTATCTGTATCGACAAGGACGAAGAAGCATTGCACGTCTGTCGCGAACGTTTAAGCAGTGGCAACGTCAAATTTGTTCACAGCGATTTCAAGAGACTCGATCAGATTCTCGACAGCTTGGATATTGACGGCGTAGACGGCATTTTAGCCGACCTCGGCGTAAGCTCCTATCAGATTGACAATCCCGACAGAGGTTTTTCCTATATGGCGTCTGACGCCCCGCTAGACATGCGCATGGATACCTCGCAAAGATTGACGGCTTACGAGGTTGTGAATACCTACGGTGAAAGGCAGCTATACGATATCATTCTTGACTACGGCGAAGAGATCTTTGCCAAATCGATTGCAAGAAATATCGTAGCCGCAAGACAAAACCACAGCATTGAAACTTGCGGACAGCTAGTTGCAATAATCGACAAATCTATTCCGTATTCTAGTAGAAAAAAAGGCAGTCACCCCGCAAAACGCACTTTCCAGGCGTTACGCATAGAAGTAAATAAGGAACTGAACGGACTGGACGGATTTATCAGCGGAGCAGTGGACAAGCTCAATCCTCAAGGTCGAATAGCAATAATTACTTTCCATTCCCTAGAGGACAGGATAGTCAAGCGTAGCTTCAACGATTTAGCAACGGACTGTGTGTGCCCGTCGAATTTACCGATATGCGTGTGCAACCACAGAGCAAAGGGTAGTTTGGTAAATAAGAAACCGATATTGCCTAGCAGTAAGGAATTACAAGAAAACTCGCGTTCGCAGAGCGCAAAACTTCGAATATTTGAAAAGAAGTGAAATTATTTCACAAGGTGGTGAATATAATGCAATGGAACAAAGAAAATAAGTATCAACAGCCTCAAGAAGACGTTTATGCAGACGTGAAAACGGCTTTTTCTGGCAACGGTTACGCTGAGACGGACAATCAAGAATTTTCTTTGGAAAATATTCAGAGAAAGCTTGGCGCATTTTACGGCACGGAAGATCAAGAAGTCGTATCTACTTCATCTTCGCCCGATTTGATGCCTTCTAATCAAACGATTAGGATGAGCTATCAGCGCGAATACGCCCTTGGTAGAACTCGTTCGGCGTCCAAACTTTCCACAAAGCAAAAAGTTATGATTGCCAGCTATGTTATGGTAGTGCTTGCGTTAATTATTGGCATTTCGCTTTGTTCCGTGTATGTAGGCGGAGCTTTCGGCTCGGCTGTAGTGCTTGACGCCAGCTACTCGGACTTGTCTGAGCAAATTGCAAAACTGAACACGAAGATTGGCGCAGAAGATTATGAAACGCTGACGGAAAGAGCCACTGAGCTTGGATACATCGACTCTACAAAAGCTAATACTAAGAATTATACCGAAGTAGAAACGCGTCCCGCGCAAAATTTCGAAGTCGAAACCAACTGGTTTGACTCATTGTGCGATTGGTTGTGCAATGCTTTCGGAGGCTGATTTGCAAAACGATTATTATACGAGTAAAAAGAGATTGCTGACACTTATCGTGGCGGCAATTTTTTTGTTGTCATGCATATTTTTTCGTTTGGCGTATATACAAGTAGTTTGGGGTAGAGGTTTGCAGGCCAAGGCGGCAGAGCAGTGGCAGCGCGACTTGCCCATTAAGGCATATCGCGGCGACATAGTCGATACCAACGGCAATCTGATAGCAACTACCGAGACCGGTTATAGCGTATACGTCCGCCCGCAGAGCGTAGGCAATGCCGAGCAGTGCGCGAGGGTATTGTCCGACGTGTTGGGACTGGACTATCAGACAGTATACGACAAGGTGGTCAAGCGCGGAGTGTCGGAAGTGACGATAAAGCGGCAGATAACTACCGAAAAGGCAGAAGAAATACGCAGTCACAACCTAGAAGGAGTGTATTTGGCATCGGAAGGACTGCGCAGTTACGTTTACGGTGATTTTTTGTCGCAGGTGTTGGGGTTTGTTTCCTCAGACGGTGTGGGGCAGACAGGCATTGAAGCATATTATGACAAATATTTGCAAGGTATCAACGGCGTATTACTTACGGAAACCGACCTTGTCGGCGACGAATTGGAGGAAGGTGGCACCTCTTATATACCTGCGATTAACGGCTTGACGGTTACTTTGACGATAGACGCCGTCATTCAAACGATCGTGGAGAACGTGTTGCAGCTCGCCATGTATCAACAAAACCCAAAGGCGGCGCGATGTATAGTGCTCGATGTGACCACAGGTGAAATTCTTGCCATGGCGTCCAAACCCAGCGTAGACTTGAACAACTTGCCACGCGACAATTTGGAATACCTGATGCAATACTCGAAAAATACGTTGTTGACAGACGTTTATGAACCGGGTTCTACCTTTAAGGTGCTAACTGCCTCGGCATGCTTAGAGGAATATCGATTGGGCAACAAAAAAGCCTTTTCGGCAGAGCATATATTTAGGAATTCAGCCGGTACGCGCATAATTGACGGCTCGAAAATAAGCTGTTGGACGAAACACGCCAACGGTAAGCACTCCAATCAAACGCTGTCCGACGCGCTTAACAACAGTTGCAACCCGATATTTACAGACATTGCTTTGTCTCTCGGTAAATCAACAATGTACGACTATCTCGAAAAATTCGGCTACGGAACTGCTACGGGAATTGATTTTGCTGGAGAGCAGGCGGGACTGTTAGTTCCCGAAAGCTCGGTTACAAACGGAGACTTGGCACGCATTGGCTTTGGGCAGACCATTGCCGTGACTGCTTTGCAGTTGTGCATGGCAACGTCAGCGGCGGTGAACGGAGGACTGCTGATGCAACCCTATCTAGTAAAGGAAATTTCTGACCCGACGACAGGTCAGGTGGTCAAGAGATTTACACCCACCCTTGTCAACCGCGCAATAAGCGAGGAAACCAGCGCGCAGATAGCCAAAATGCTCCAACGAGTAGTGGACGAAGGCGGCGGTAAAAATGCCAAAGTGGAAGGCTATCAAGTCGGGGGAAAAACAGGAACTGCGCAGAAATTTGTGGACGGAGCTTTGGCAACAGGCAAATACGTATCGTCCTTTATAGGGTTCTTTCCCGCAAGCTCGCCGAAGTATCTTGTATTAATGATTGTTGACGAACCGGAGGGGCAAAGCTACGGTTCAATTGTAGCCGCGCCATACGCAGGAACGATATTTAGAGAGATTATAAATTATAAAAATATTGCGCCACTCGAATAAGGGAAAACGTTCATATTTCTCACCCCATATTCATAAAATAGTCTATACATAGTTAATGTATAGACTGTTTTTTGTGGAGTAAGTGAATGTATTTACAACAGATTCTGAATGGTGTAAGCTATCAAGCGATTGGTGAGGGTAATCCCGAAATCACGTCACTTTCCTGTGATACGTCAACGGTTAAAAGCGGTTGTTTATTTTTTTGTCTCAAAGGCAAACGGCACGACGGTCATGCCTTTTTTCGTAAGGCGATAGGCGACGGTGCGGTGGCAATTGTGTGCGAACATCCATTGGAAACACAAGCGTTGCAAATAGTTGTTGAAGACGTCCGTTCGGTGATGTGTATTGCCGCCAAGAATTTCTACGGCAACTGCGTTGACAGACTAAAAGTTATCTCAATAGTGGGCACCAACGGCAAAACCTCGACGTCGTATATTCTCGAAGCGATACTGACAAAAGCGGGTCACAACGTTGCGGTAGTGGGTACTAACGGCATATTTTTCAATGGGCAACGCCACACCAGCGCCCTGACGACGCCCGACCCGATTGACCTGCATTATTGGTTTATGCAAATGTACTTAAATAAGGTCGATACGGTAATAATGGAAGTGTCGGCTCACGCGATAGCCCTCCGCAAAATTGACGGCATTGTGAGTGACGTTGCAATTTTCACCAACTTTTCGCAGGATCACCTTGACTTTTTTGGCACTATGGAAAAGTACGCCGCTACGAAAAAGAGTTTTTTTGATAAAAAATATGTCAAAAATGTAGTAGCGAATGTTGACGACGGTTTGGGTCGTGAGATTACCAAACTACTGCCGTCTGCGACTTATTCGATCAACGAACAGGGCGACGTAGTGGCGCGTGACTTAAAAATAGGAAAAACATCGTCGACGTTCAACGTGAACGTGTTCGGACAAGAGACTTTGGTCACAACACATCTCGCGGGACAGTTCAACGTATACAACACACTTGCGGCAATCACTTGCGCGTCGGTGCTTGGAGTGGATATAGACACGATAACCTCTGCTGTGGACGAAGTTACGTGCGTCGCCGGTCGGAATGAAACACTCATTCGCTCGGACGACGTGAGGATAGTTGTTGACTTCGCCCACACTCCCGACGGAATTCACAACATTTTGTCCTTTCTAAAGGGTACTTGCGAAGGCAAGCTAATCGTGGTGTTCGGTTGCGGCGGAAATAGAGATAAATTCAAGCGTCCGCTGATGGGACAGGTCGTTTCGAAGTTTGCAGACTTTGCAGTTCTAACAAACGATAATCCGCGTTACGAGGATCCGAAGCTCATCGCTCAGGATGTTTCCGAAAGGTTATCTTGCAAGTATAAGGTAATTCTCAATCGCTCCCAAGCTACCGAATACGCTCTATCCATTGCTTGTGGCGGCGATACCGTAGCAATTTTGGGAAAGGGCGCTGAGGAATATCAAGAAATACGCGGACGAAAGTCGCCCTATTCCGACGTGGAAGTAGTACGAAGTTTGTTACGCTCCGAATAGTTACATATTTGCAAAAGTAAAAAATAAAATTGCAAAAGTTAAGGAGTAATATGCAGTTGTTATCTTTTTTGGTTGCCTTTGGCGTGAGCGTCCTATTTTGCGCGGCGCTACTACCGTTGCTCAAACGGTTGAAGGCGGGGCAAGAAATATTAGAATACGTAACTGAACACAGCGCAAAGCAGGGCACGCCGACTATGGGCGGTATTGCGTTCATTTTGGCGACTGCCTGTGTTGCCGCCATATTCTGCGACTTTTCCAACCGCGGCACTGCCGTAGCATTAGCTGTGTTCGTGGGGTACGGTATTGTTGGATTTTTGGACGATTTTATCAAGATTCACTACAAACGCAACATGGGTCTACATGCGTACCAGAAGATTTTGGTCCAGTTGGCAATAGCGGTGTTAGTGGCGTTGTTCGTATACGGTGACGTGGCAATCGGCGACAAGCTTAGAATTCCTTTCTCGGACAAGCAAGTACAAATCGATTGGTGGATAATTCCGTTCGTTGTATTCATATATCTTGCTTGTACCAACGGCGTTAACCTAACTGACGGCATTGACGGATTGGCAACAAGTACGACCATTTGTTTTCTCGGCGGTATGATTGCTTTGCTTGCTCGCGAACTGACCAGACTGGAAGCAATCGGCGACACTTACGCGTACAAACAAACGCAAGATATAATGACTCTTTGTTTTGTAGCTTGTGGCGCGCTCGTGGCTTTTCTACTGTTCAACTGTAACGACGCGAAGGTATTTATGGGCGACACGGGCTCACTTGCTTTGGGGGCGATGGTGGCGTGCACGGCAATATTTACTCGCATGAGTCTGTTTATCCCTATCATAGGTATTATGTTCGTGGTGTCTTGCGTGTCGGTAATAGTGCAAGTAGCTTACTTCAAGATGACAAAGGGCAAACGAGTGTTTTTGATGGCTCCGTATCATCACCATTTACAAAAAAAGAAATGGAGCGAAACTCGTATTTGCGTCCTGTACAGTACGGTCACGGTCTGCATTACTATCATTTTGCTAGTGATTGGAGGATAAAATGTCAGACATAGTAATTTACGGAAAAGGCAAAACAGGACAAAGTTTACTCAAAATGCTGCAAAAATTGGGTAAAGAGGCAGTGCTATACGATGATACAACAGGCTTCAACGGTAGCGGACAGTTCGACAGTGATAATTTGGTTATAGTCAGTCCCGGAGTTCCACCTAAAGCAAGAGGATTGCAGCTAGCGCGTGAGTGTGGCGCAAAAATAGTTGGCGAATTGGAATTCTGCTTTCAGTATTGCAAAGGGAGATGTATTTCAGTCACAGGAACCAACGGTAAAACGACCACTTGCGAAATGATATATCACGCATTGAAATGTAACGGTGTAGAAACGAGGTTACTTGGCAACGGTGGCACGCCGTTTTCCTCACAGGTGTTGGAGATAGAAGAGGGTGAAACAGTCGTACTTGAAAGTTCGAGTTTTCAACTCAAAGATTGTGTTCGATTTGCGCCTTACGTCAGCTTGTTCACAAATCTTGCAAGCGACCATCTCAACTATCACGGAAGTTTAGAAGAGTATGCCGCCGCTAAGACAAAAAATTTTATAAATCAGCGATATGGGGTGGCAATTTTTAACAAAGATGACACTAATGTAGAGAAAATCGCAGAAAAATGCGTTTGTCAAAAAATGTTTTACTCGCTGGATAAAATCGATGCAAACTGTTACTTTGACGGAAGGAATGTTGTAGTTAAAGACGGAGAGATAAGCTTAGCCGTAGCGGCAGAATATTTGACGGAATTTGCCAAACACAATCTCTCTAACGCGCTTGGTGCGATACTTGCCTGTTACTGCGTAGGCGTAGAACCAGAAAAAGCAATAGAAGCGTTAAAAAGTTACCAGTTATTGCCTCACAGGCTGCAAAAAGTAGGTAAAATAAATGAAATTACGTTCATTGACGACAGCAAAGCCACCAACGTTCACGCTACCGTCAGCGCATTGAGCTGTTATTCGGAAACTTTGGCGTTGATATTGGGTGGTTCGGATAAAGGCGAAAGCTACGACGCAATATTCGACAATATGAAAGACAATGTCATACTTGTAGTGGCGGTAGGAGAAACGGCAGAAGCGGTAAGGCAATGCGGCGCAAAATATGGCGTTGACGTCTTAGTATTTGACGACTTCAAAGATGCGGTAATTTTCTGCTATGAAAGGCTAAAAAATGCACCTGGGTTGATAATAATGTCAAATGCGTGTGCAAGTTTCGATAAATTCAGCAGTTACGAAGAACGCGGAAATTATTTTCAAAAGGCGGTAAGAGACATACAAAGTGGCAAAGAGTCGAATTGATTACATATTACTTGCTGCGGTGCTTGCTTTGGTAACGCTCGGGCTACTGTTCGTTTACAGCGCGAGTAACTACTCAGCGAAGCTCACCTACGGCAACAAATATTTTTTCCTGACGAAGCAGGCGATAGGTGCGGCTGTTGGTTTTGTAGCAATGCTTGCCGCTGCCAAGGTTAATCTTAACTTTATCAAAAAGCTGTGGATTGTCGGCGCCGTACTGTCGGTGGTGCTTTTGGCGTTGGTATTCGTGCCGGGTATTAGTATCGAGAACTACGGCGCGAGGCGTTGGATTGGAGTCGGTAGCTTTTCTATGCAACCGTCGGAAATTGCCAAGTTCGCCTACGTTCTATTTTGCGCGGTCATCATGTCGCGACTTGACATGACCAAACTTCGCAACTGCCTTCCTCAAATCGGCGTCGGAGTTGTGTTCTGCGGTCTGATTATTGCCGAGCCGAATATGTCAATTACTATGTGTATGGCAATGCTTATGATAATAATGCTATATCTTGGCGGAATGAAGTGGAAGTATTTTCTCGTAATGCTCGTTCCAATTGCTCTTGCCGTACCTCTCTTGATATTCATGGAGCCGTACCGTTTGCAAAGACTGCTGGCGTTTCTCGATCCGTGGGCGTCGCCAAAGGACGAAGGGTACCAACTCATTCAGTCGTTGTACGCGCTTGGAAGTGGCGGCTGGTTCGGTGTGGGATTATTTAACAGCAGGCAGAAGTACAGATTTTTGCCCTTTGCAGAAAGTGACTTTATCTTCTCGGTTATAGGTGAGGAAACGGGACTGTTCGGCTGTTTGATAGTTTTCGCCTTGTACATAGTGGTAATATTCCGTGGCGTGCGCATAGCCGTCAACAGCAAAGACAAATTTACTTTTTATTTGGCAGGAGGAATTTCTGCCGTGGTTGCTGTACAGTCGCTACTCAACTTCGCGGTGGTTACGGGTAGTATTCCGCCGACAGGTTTGCCGTTGCCATTTATTAGCTACGGCGGCACATCTTTAGTGGTGTTTATGACGGCGATGGGGCTCTTGCTCAACTTGTCAAGCAAAGCCCGCGAGAACAGTTTGGGAGTGAAACAATGGATTACATAATAGACGGCGGAAAACGACTTGGGGGCGAAATTTCTGTATATGGGGCGAAAAACTGCGCTTTGGCATTGCTGGGAGCGACTGTTTTGACCAACGATACTGTAGTGCTACAAAACTGCCCGCAAATAGAAGACGTCAACAATATGCTACGGCTTTTGAAAGCAATGGGAAAGAAGGTTCAACGAAAGTCTGATACCGTTCAAATTTTCGGCGGATTATGTACAACCTCTGCGCCGTGGCAATACGCAACACTTATCCGTGGCTCGGCCCTGATATTAGGCAGTACACTTGCAAGATATCATTCTATCGACTTGCCCCTTCCGGGTGGTTGCGCGATAGGCGCTCGCCCAATGGATATTCACCTACTCGGCTTAGAAGCGATGGGCGTAACCGTTGAAGAAACTCCCGACAGTCTGCATTGCTTCGGAATACCAAAGGGAACAAACTACAATTTGCGGTTTGCAAGCGTCGGCGCAACGGAAAACCTCTTGTGCGCAAGCGTTCTTGCCAAAGGAGAATCAGTGTTTACTAACTGCGCGACGGAACCGGAAGTTGTTGCATTAGAGCAGATGCTGGTTGCAATGGGTGCAGATATTCAAGGCATAGGTACGACTACGCTTGTAATAAATGGAGTCGACAGACTTCACGGCGCGGTATTCAACGTAATACCCGACAGAATCGTTGCGGCGACCTATCTTGCCGCGACCGTTGCGACGTGCGGCGACGTGACAATTACCAATTGCCGTCCCGCCCACCTCACAGCCTTTATAGATTTGTTGCGACCGCATTTTGCCATTATCGAGTATGAAGACGCGATACGGCTTACAGTGGAAAAGCAGCCTTCAAGTTACGGCAACGTAACCACAGCGCCATATCCGCTTTTTCCAACCGATATGCAGTCTCTGCTAATGTCGCTTGCGGCTTTCTCGAACGGCGGACAAACGACTATCTGCGAAAAGCTATTTGAAAACAGATTGCAACACAACGCGCAAGAGCTTGCGAAAATGGGCGCGCATATTGACGTAAAAGATGATTTCGCCAAGGTTTATGGGCGCGGACTTCACGGAGCGACAGTGCAGGCTCACGACCTACGTGGCGGAGCGGGGCTTGTAGTAGCCGCATTGAATGCCGAAGGGCGCAGTAGAGTTCGCGACGTGGAACACGTAAACCGAGGTTACAGCAATCTTGCGCAAAATCTCGTGTCGATTGGAGCAAAAATCACGGTAATTGACTAGACTACATATCAAAACAGCTGCCTGCGTCTACTCGAAAGAGCAGACGCAGGCGTTTTTGTTGCAAAAAAATTGCCTTTTAAACCCAATCAAAGTGATTGACTAACGTTTTGGTTAGTTGTATAATTTATACTAACTAACTATAACAAATTGCCCGAGAGGCAATTAATCAAAAGGGGTACTAAGTGAAAAGTAAAAAACTTCTCGTACTGATAGCTGTAATAGCTGCCGTGGTTGTCGTTGTAGTCGTGTTGGCGGCTGTTTTTGCCGTTAAAGATGTCGTGCTGGTATATCACGATTTTGACGGCACGTATGTAGCTGCGCCAAATGAAGGTGGAATATCGACGGAAGATGTTTCTAAGTTGGCAAAAGGCAAAAGCGCGATTTTCTTGTCTAAAACCAAACTGTTAGATCTCGTAAACTCAACTTACACCGATTGGCACGCTTTTGCAGTTGTAAAAAATTTCCCAAATACTGTGGAAATTCACGTAGTTAAATGTACCGCGATGTTAAAAATAGACGTAAACGGAAAGGAAGTGTATGTCGATTGCTTCGGTTACGTAATGAATCCTCCCGAAAGCGGACGCGTAATGGACGTGACCTCTGCGTTCAAGGGCACAGATACCGGAACATTAAATGTCGGTCAAAAGATTGAATTTACTTTGCAGGAAAATAACGCCAGATTAGAGTATGTGCTCAAAGCGCTATTGGCAACGTGGCAATGCAACATTGAACCGTCGGATCTTGCGGCATTGTTGGGCGACAACAACGTTTTTAGTTTTGATGAGGACAACAATTTACTAATCAAGCCGTTCACCGGCGGAACAATCAAGGTTATTTCTCCTCAAACGAATCTGACAAACCGCCTTATTGACGCGTACGGCGTGTATTACAACGAGTACACCGATTTGCAAAACGATGATTGGACGATAACAGTGCACGAAGACGGCCGTATCACGACACCCAATCCCGACAGATAAACAAAGATACAGAGGAGCTTATGAAAAATAGTTTTGTGACAATTTTGGATTTCGGTTCAAGCAAAATTACTTGTATGGCTGCATCCAGGCTGTCTGACAACGGCGAATTTATTATTAAGGCTGTTGGTCAAAGCGCGTACAGCGGTTTTGACGACAAAGCGTTTTACGAGCCTGACACATTAGCCGCGGCAATCAAGCAGGCAGTATCTCAGGTGGAAGCCAAGATGAACTGTGACATCAAAGAAATATACGTTGGTGTTCCGGGCGCATTTTCGGCAATGATAAACAGCGAAGCATCCACAACTTTCCATTCCAAAAAGAAAATTGACGCCGATGACGTGGCGGAAGTAGTAAAAAAGGCTGATATTTACAAATGTGGTGCAGACTTTGCACCCCTTGGCGGCAAGCCGGTGTACTACATTCTCGACGGTGCGATTAAGTCTTTCGACCCGGTGGGTATCATTGCGAGCAAATTGACGGCGTTAGTGTCTTTTTCGTACATGAAGAAGTATTTTAGAAATACTGTCGCGCCGATTTTGCTGGAAATGGGCGTAACTAAAGTCTACTACCTTAATACTTGCGAGGCGCAAGCAGCCTATATTTCCAACGCAATGTTCAGAGAGGGATACTCGATAATTATTGACGTGGGGTATATCACGACCAACGTTTTGTTATGTGGCGGCAGAGGCTTGCTGTTTGCTCGGACATTCGCACTTGGGTGCGGATATTTGGCAAGTGACCTTTGTCAGGTGCTGGGTTGTGACTTCAATTACGCTATGTCAATTTTGGAAAAGGTCAATTTGAATCTTGACATTCAGTCGGGCGATGCCTATTCCGTAAACGGCAAAATGGTGGACGCGAGTCAAACCAACGCGGTGGTTAAGGAGCGCATAGGTCAGATTGCCGAATACGTGATTAAGAGCTTCCGCTTATGCGACAAGCAAATACCCGCAAACACTCCTATAATTTTGACAGGCGGCGGACTTGCCTATATCAGAGGCGGCGTGGACTGCTTGGCTACGCAGCTTAATAAGCCTGTAAGACTCTACGACAGCGTAAATCCGCAAACAAAACGTAACGAGTACACCTCGTGCTACGGTTTGATATACGAAGCAATAAAGACTAATAACAATAAGAACGGATTCTGGTCGTTTTTGAAAACGATTGGCTTAGGAAAAGGAGATAAATAATGGATTACACGACGAATGGCGGAATCGCTAAAATTTTGATTGTAGGCGTAGGCGGTGGCGGCGGAAATGCCGTAAACGCAATGATGAAGTCGGGACTTCGCAACGTGGAGTATTTGGTGCTGAACACCGACCAACAGGCATTGGCTAAGATGTCTGCTAAGAAGATGCCCATCGGCGAAAAGCTGACTAGAGGACTTGGCGCAGGCGCTAACCCCGAGGTCGGTAGGCAGGCGGCTCTTGAAAGCAAAGAGAAAATTCAACAAGCGTTGGAAGGCGTTGATTTGCTGTTTATCGCGGCAGGTATGGGTGGTGGCACAGGCACTGGCGCAGCTCCGGTGGTCGCGCAGATTGCTAAGGAACTGGAAATACTGACCATTGCAGTAGTGACCAAACCCTTCAAATTCGAGGGAACGCCTCGCATGAGAAATGCCGAACTCGGTATTGAGAACCTCAAGGGTAACGTTGACTCGTTAGTAATAGTTCAGAATGAGAAGCTCAACCGTGACAAAAACTTCTCCATCATGGATGCTTTTGCCAAGGCAGATGAGATTTTGTTGCAGGGTATACGCGGAATAACCGAAATCGTCGTGCAAGACGGCAGAATTAACCTTGATATGGCGGACATCAAGTGCGTAATGCGTAACAGCGGTATGGCGCACATGGGTGTCGGCGAAGGAAAAGGCAAGAACAAGACCATCGACGCTATCCGCAAGGCAGTATATTCACCCTTGCTGGAAACTACGATTCAAGGCGCCTCATCACTTATCGTCAACTTCCGCGGAGGCGAAGATTTGTCTTTGGACGAAGTGACGGTCGGCGTTGACCTCGTGCGTCAGGTTATTTCTCCCGACGCGAACGTACTGTTTGGCGTTGGATTTGACGAGAATTTAAAGGACGAGGTGCAGGTTACTCTTATAGCTACGGGATTCACCGGTCAGGACGGTGGAAAAGCGGCGTTTTTCAGCAGTGAAGCGGCGACGCAAGTAGCGGCAACTAACGTCAAAATCAGCGGCGCAGTTAGCACTCCCGCCAATTCTCCGATTTTGCACCAACAACCGCAATCTCAGCCTGGCCAGCCCGCAGTTACTCCGCCTTCCGCTCCCGAACAATCTCCCATTAACGGAACGGTAGCTGTAGAGGAAGACCCGAGTATACCACCCTTCCTTCGCAAAATGAGAGGCTAATTTTGAAAGTACATTCATCGGCTGATACGGACTACGTGCGTCATCTGCCTCGGTCGTGTACGTCTGTGTACACTCCCTTCGGTCTTCTGACGCCAGTTGCCCGTCTAAGCCGCGCCTGTACTTTCAAAGATATTTTGTGACAAGGAGTAATTATGCAAAGATTAGTAATAAAAGAGTTGCTTGAGCATGGCAAACGTTTCGGCGGCAAGACCGTGACGGTATGTGGCTGGGCAAAAACGATAAGAGACTCTAAGGTTTTTGGGTTTATAGAGCTGAATGACGGCAGTTGTTTTAAAAGCTTGCAGATAGTTTTCGAGCAGAGCGTTATTGACAATTTTGACGAAATAGCTAAGCTCAACGTCGGCAGCGCGGTGGTCGTAACGGGCAAAGTAGTGCTGACCCCCGAAAATAAACAACCTTTGGAAGTTAAAGCAACAAAAATCGAGGTAGAGGGCAAATCTACCCCCGACTATCCGTTGCAAAAAAAGCGCCATTCTGTGGAATTTTTGCGTGAAATCGCGCACTTGCGTCCACGCACGAACCTGATTTCCGCAACGATGCGTGTGAGAAGCGAAGCGGCTTACGCATTGCACAGCTTTTTCCACAAAGAAGGCTTTGTGTACATTCACACGCCGATAATTACTGCGAGCGACTGTGAAGGCGCGGGCGAAATGTTCAAGGTGACAACCCTGGATTTGGATAACCTTCCCAAGGAAAACGGTAAGGTGGATTATTCCAAAGACTTCTTTGGCAAAGCCGCAAATCTGACCGTTTCCGGACAGTTGAACGTTGAGACTTACGCGATGGCTTTCGGCAAGGTTTACACCTTTGGACCGACCTTCCGCGCAGAGAAATCCAATACGCAACGCCATGCGGCAGAATTTTGGATGATTGAGCCTGAAATTGCCTTTGCCGACCTCAACGACGATATGCAACTGGCGGAGGATATGCTCAAATACGTTATCAATCATATTCTCACAACTTGCCCCGACGAAATTGAGTTTTTCAATAATTTTGTAGACAAAAATTTGAAGGAAAGACTGACTGCGCTTGTCAATTCCAAGTTCGAACGCATGTCCTATACACGCGCGATAGAATTGCTTGCTCCGCACAACGACGAATTTGAATTTCCCGTGACATGGGGTTGCGATATTGCCACAGAACACGAAAGATATCTCACCGAAAAAATCGTCGGAGGACCTGTTTTCGTAACCGATTATCCCAAAGAAATCAAGGCGTTTTATATGCGTCTTAACGACGACGGAAAGACAGTTGCGGCAACCGATATGCTTGTGCCCGGTGTGGGCGAGCTTATTGGCGCAAGTCAAAGAGAAGAGCGTATGGACGTGCTTCTTCAGCGTATGAAGGATCTGGGACTCAATGAAGAGGACTACTGGTGGTACCTTGAGCTGCGCAAATACGGCGGCACCAAGCACGCAGGCTTCGGTTTGGGCTTTGAACGTTTGGTTATGTATCTAACGGGCGTATCTAATATTCGCGACGTCCTTCCTTTCCCGAGAACTGTTGGTAACGCGCAATTCTAATACGCTATATTTGTATAAAATCCCGCATATACTGTGTGGGATTTTTCCTTCTTATTTGCTGTGTTTTTACAGCCTTTTTTCCTGCGCTATTTGTCGACAAAATAACTGTAAAATTTGGCCACAAAAGGCGTCGAAAAATGTTTAACAAATGTTTAATATTGTTGACATTGTAGCGAAATCGGCGTACAATTATATATAATTAATCTATGAATGGAGAAACTACAAATACAACCAATATAACAGACTCGAACAGCGAACAGCCGTCACGCAAAAAACGTGTGACGAAGATTGTCTTTACCGCGTTGGTTATTCTGGTAATACTGGCAGTCATAGCTTTTACTGCTGTGTCGGACTTTTCCGGCGAAAACGTCAGTCTCAGTCGCGTTGTTGAGATGATTGGGGAGAACTGGTACTATCTTTTGATTCTCCTTGGTCTTTTTGCCTCGACAATTATTGCCGAAGCCGTCAAGTTTTTCATAATGATTAGAAAGACTACCGGTCGTTACATGTTCGGCACGGCATTTACCTGCGCTGCGCTTGGCAAGTTCTACGATTACGTAACCCCATTTGGTTCGGGCGGACAGCCATTTCAGATATACTACCTATCAAAGCACGGCGTTGACGGCGGTCCCGCAGGCGCAATACCCATTGGGTCGATGTTTTTGATACAGTTTACCTTTTTCGTCTGCGCAATAGTCTCCTTCATAGTGGGAGTCAGTACGGAAATCGTACCCTTATATATACAGATAATAGCCTATTTCGGATCGTTTTGCTACATTTCCGTATCGCTGTTTTTGGTGGTGTTTTCCTTCCTTCCCAAGGCAGGTCACAAGGTTATTGCCTGGGGCGTAAAGGTTCTCACAAAGCTACGAATTTGCAAAAATCCCGATAAATGGATTGCCAAGGGCAACAACGCGATAGACAACAATAAAAAGAACATGGGTATCATTTTTCATTCCAAACGAGTGCTAATCATTGGCACTTTGCTGTCGTTTGTGTTCAATATTGCGCAGTGCTCAATGCCCTATTTTACTTTGTTGCTATTCGACGCAGTAACTCCGTCGTGGAGCTTGTGGTTTGACATTACTCGCGTGACGTTTTTCATCTATTGTGCGATAACAATAGTTCCTACTCCGGGTAACTCGGGAGCTGCCGACGGAACATTCTACGGACTGTTCAGTAGAGTACTGACGGTCGCGGGCACATGCTTTACCGGTATGATGATATGGCGCGTATTTAGTTTCTACTCGTATATATTGTTGGGTGTGTTGGTAACAATAATTATCAAAATTGCGAGTAGAGTACGCGCGAAACAAAGCAGTTTACTGTAATCTCATTTTAGAGGATATATGAAAAAGATATTAGTGACACTTGTCGAGGCGGGAATGGGACATATCGTAACCGCTACGGCGATAGCCAACTCAATACAAAAGCAAAAGGGCGAGGACGTCGAGCTTATCGTGAAGAATTTATTTCACGAGAGTGAACCGCTGAAAAAATACGAGGACTTTCTCATTTCCGAGACGAAAAAGGCGAGCGGCGACGCTCTTCATTCTCGCGCCCAGCTGTTCTCTATGCACCTTTTGGGTGCGCAAAATACGCTAAAGCTCGTACATTCCACAATTTATCGCAAAGCAGTCAACCGTTACGTGGAGCAACTGAGGCGTATTCAACCCGATGTAATAATAGACACGCATTATTTCACGACCTATTGTTCGGTGAAATACCGTGATAAATATAACCCCGACTGTAAGGTGATAACCTATAATCCCGACAACAACGTGCACGGTTGGTGGCATCGCAAGGTCGACTATCATATCGTCAACAACGAGTTGGCTTATGCTCAGGCGCTCAAGACTTTCTCGCCCGAGCAACTCAAGCAAGTGTACTTCATTTCGCATATTAAGCCAAACGAAGCAACCGAAAGTAGAGAATTTTACCGTGAAAAATACGGTATGCCGCAAGACGTCTTTACCGTTAAAATAGCCGATGGGGCTTATGGCAGGGCGAAGCTGAAAAGCTTTCTTAAAGAGCTTATCAAGACGGATAAACCTCTTACAATCGTGGCGGTAGTAGGCAAAAACGAGGCGTTATACAACAAACTTGTACAGATGAAAGATACTCTACCGACTAACATCACACTAATTCCGTTTGGATTTATGAAGAACATTTACGAGGTGTTCAAGGCGTGCGATTTGTTCATTACTAAGGCAGGTCCCAACGCCGTTTTGGATAGCGCATTGATGGGCACACCTGTTCTTATCAACTATTGGGCTAATAGTATTGAACGTAGCACCAAGGATCTATTTGTCAAAAATCTTGGCTGTGGCGTGGTAATAAAGAACAAAAAAGACGCACGCAAATATGTGGAAAAATGTATTGACGACAGGACGATTTTGGATAAATATATAGACAATGAGAAAAAGCTGGACCGCAACAAAAACGGCGCAGATGAAGTAGCAACTTTCGTATTGCAAAAACTAAATTAGAAAAGTAGTGTCAGTGCGAATAATTTTTTGTAGTTTGGGTAGACTTTCTACAGGAGGTAGAAAAAATGAAATCTACAAAAAGCACTAACACAAAGTCGGCTAAGAACACAAAGAGCAACAGCTGCTCTCAAACTAAGGGAAAGGGCGCAAGCAACTGCTCCAATTCCAAGAGAAGCACCAAGAATTCCTCTCAAGAAGAGGAAGGCGACCCATTAGGAAGCTACACAGGCAACCCCATAGGCTGGGGCAAATACGATGAGCCCGTGCAAGACGCAGACGATCTATAATCCGACCACATGCGAGACGGCATTCGTACGCACTCGCTAACGCTTTGTGCTAGCGAATGTATATCCGTCTCGGTCGGACTTGTGAGTTGCGCTTGACACAAGCGCGAATTATTGCAAGCCATTGCTTCGCGGGTTTAGTTTAGTAACTAACACAAAAAGACTGCTTTTATGGCAGTCTTTTTGTGTTAGTGGCGGTCATCGTCACAGTCACAGCGCTTGACTTCGACTGAAATCCCCATAGAATGGCTATCCGCTCTGAGCGTCAGCTTGCCTCGCGGAGTACAGCAAATATACTCCGTGTAACAACGGTCTTTGTCGCACCGTGGTTTTGGCTTTTTACAGCAAGGTGGTTGCCTTGACTTGCATACAGTATTCAAATATGTCTGTTCGTTCAAAAATCTTCCGTTATTATTACAGCATCTCATATAAAATTGTATGTTGCGAACACAAAATTTGTCAAAACACTTGAAAGATTAACAAAAGTGTAATATAATGTCCCTATTATAGGAGGAAAAACACAATGATTTTTGAAAAAGTACAAAAACTTCTTGCAGAAGCGCTTAATATTGACGACCTTAGCAAAATTACACTGGAATCCAATATTGTCCAAGATTTGGGAGCAGACAGCCTTGACATGGTAGAGCTGCTTATGTCTCTTGAAGACAATTTCGGTATTACCGTTCCGGACGAAGTTGCTAACGACCTCGTAACGGTTGGCGCTATCGTCAAATATATCGAAGCTCAAGGTAAATAGTTAAATTTTTCAAATCCGAATTCGCTTTTGGCGGGTTCGGATTTTAAAACTTAAAATAATCTTAAGTTTTCTGTTGTATTTTGTTGTTTTTTATCGATTTGTATGTTAAAATCAATAATTGTAAATTATTACTTATGAGGTAAATGATGACTTACGAGCAAATAGGCAATTTGGTATTTGCTATAATTTCATTACTTTTGGGACTAATGACCGTACACTTTGTGTTTTTCGCAATAGTGGGTATTTTCGCGCGTAAAAAATTTCCTAAGGCAAAAGTTAACCATAAGTACGGCATAGTAATTTGCGCGCGCAATGAAGAAACTGTCGTCGGCAACCTCGTAGAAAGCATACAGAAAACCAACTATCCGCAAGAGCTTTTGCACATTTTTGTAATTGCGCATAATTGCACGGATAGTACTGCAGAAGTCGCCCGTGAGCATGGCGCGACGGTTTACGAGTACAACAATCCGAATGAGAAAACCAAAGGGTATGCGTTGAAATATCTGTTCAATTGTATTGAGCGAGACTTCGGTACGCAGAGCTACGAAGGTTTTTTCCAGTTTGACGCTGATAACATACTGAGTAGAGATTACTTTGATAAGATGAACGACGCTTTTGAAGCCAGCAATGGTGAAAACGTTATCACATCTTTTAGAAATTCCAAGAACTTCGGCACTAATATGATGTCGGGAATGTACGGACTGTTCTTCATGTTCGGTTGCAGATTCGAGAGTCGCGGCAGAACTGTTTGCGGTTGCTCGACGCGTGTACCGGGAACAGGATTTCTTTTCAGCTCAAAGGCAGTCAAAGACGGTTGGCAGTATTTGACGCTTACAGAGGACTGGGAGTTTTCAGCTGACCAAATTTTGCAAGGCAGAAAGATTATATACTGCGACGAGGCAGTATTTTACGACGAACAGCCGACCACGAATAGAGTTATGCTACGCCAACGTTTGCGTTGGTCGAAGGGGCACTTGCTTGTATGCCTGACGCGATGCAAGCTATTGTTTAAGTCTCTTTTCGGTAAGCGCAGAATTCCTTCTCCCAATGGTGACGGCAAGATGATTAGGAATAACAAGTACTCCAAGTATGATATTTTCGTCAACTGCCTCCCGATGTTCTTCGTTTCTGCAGTGGTGGGACTTCTGTCCTTTATTTTCTCTATATCTGTGGCGTTTTTCGTAGATGAACCGATTCAATATCTGATTTATGTAGCAATTCGTTCGGCGATTGGATTGGTAGGTGCATACGTCGCGTTAGTGTTTATCGCCGCGCTGATATTTATTCTCGAAGACAATCGCATACACAATGTCAGCATTCCCAAACGAATTGGAATGGCGCTTTTGTATCCGTTTTTCATGTTTATTGGCTACTGTTTGGAAATTGTTGCGGTATTTGCCAAGGACGTCGAGTGGAAAACTATCCCCCATACAGATACTACGAGGCACGAAGAGCTTAATGCTCCTGAAGAAGTGGCGACAATTCCGATAATCGAGGCAATTCCCGAAACAGCCGCAACCGTTGCAGAAGAAACGATACCCGAAACGGAGCAAGATGTCGAATAACATAAAACCTCAACCGCATTGGTTGGGGTTTTGTTTTAGCTCATTGACAAAGATAGTAGTTTGCTATATATTTAATGTATGAATTACGAAACGCTATCACAAATACTTAGAGAAAACAGCAACAAAACGTACGACGAGTTTAATAATACCGTTATCAACAGCAAAGTGCCTACTATCGGCTGTACATTACCTTTCATGCGCAAGCTTGCAAAAAGTTTCAGCGTTGAAGAGGTGGAGAGTTTGCCTGTTCACTCCTTTTACGAGGTGGATTTGCTACGCGGTATCGTAGTGTCAAATGCCAACTTGCCTTTTGAGGAGAAATCGGTTTATTTGCTGAGTTTTGCAAAGAATATAGAAAACTGGGCGGTGTGCGACTGTTCCACCGTCAAAGTTTCAAAGGCGGAATGCGAAAAATATTTTGAATTTTTCCTTAGTCTTTTGCCGAACGAGCAACCCTTCGTATGCCGTTACGGTGTGGTCAACTTGCTGTCAAATTATCTTGACGATGAACATATCGTGGCGGTTTTTTCGGCATTTGAGACTATCACGCAATGGGGACATTATTACGTCGACATGGCTGTGGCGTGGCTTGTGGCAACGGCAATGGTAAAGTGTCGCGATGCAACGGTTGCGTATATGAAAGGCGAGGGCAGGCAGGTTCTCAACAAATTTGCCTACAACAAAGCGTTACAAAAGATGCGCGAATCCTACCGAGTATCGCCCGAAGATAAGCAGTGGACTTATACGATGAAAATGCAATAAAATAACAACCCCGCGACTTAATTCGCCGCAGGGTTGTTTTATTCTCTTAGCAAAGTAAATTGAAATTTATCTTTCCGTTTGCTCTGTCATTATTACCCACCTAAAACCGTACTTATCAATAAAATTGACGGTACAAGAACTATAAGTCGTACTATGAGGCGGATAAATAATTGTGCAACCGTCTTTCATAA